>NZ_JACNDU010000024.1:0-84681 GCF_017351735.1 Pseudomonas sp. FW300-N2A2
GCGTCCTCGCACCTGCGCGACGCAACGCGTACTTGAATCAGGAGCATCCCATGAGCACTGAATTTTTCTGGCGTCTGCCGCTGGGCACCGATGGTCCGCAACTGACCACCGACAAACACAATCGTGGCAATCCGGACTATCGACCGGGCAACATCGCACCGGGGCGCTTGCCCAACGGCGAACCGGATGATTTCACTTACATCGACTACATCGCCCAGGTCGCGAAAGCGGCGGAACTGGCCGGGTTCGAAGGTGCCCTGCTGCCCACCGGCCCGGAGCCGTGGATTGCCGCAGCGGCCCTGGCCCGGGAAACCCGCCGGATCAAATTCCTGATCGCCTTCCAGGCCACCTGGACCTTGCCGGCCTATGCCGCGCAACAAGCGGCCATCCTGCAAAACCTCAGTCGCGGCCGCCTGGAGTGGAACATCATCACCGGCGGCAACCCGGCCAGTCAGCGGGCCAACGGTGACTTCCTCGAACACGACCTGCGCTACAAGCGCACCGGCGAATTCCTCGACATCATCCAGGGTCTTTGGCAGAACGAACGTTTCTCCTACGACGGCGATATCTACCAACTGGAGAACGGCGCCCTGCCCCATGGTTTGCAAAACGAACGCAAACCCGGCGTGTATTTCTCCGGTTTTTCCGATGCCGCGCTGGATGTCGCCGCCAAACATGCCGACGTTTACCTGAACTGGGCCGAGCCGATCGACAAGCTCAAGCCGCACATCGAGCGCGTCCGCGAACTGGCGGACAAACAAGGTCGCAGCGTGCGCTTCGGACTGCGCGTCGACCTCTTCGCACGCGAAACCGAAGAGCAGGCCTGGAAAGATCTGCGCCGCCAGTTCGACAAGCTCGAAGGCAAGAGCAGCGTGGTCGCCAAAGGCTTTACCAGCGGTTCCGATTCGGTCGGCGGCGCACGGCAAACGGCTTACCACCAGAACGTCGATCGCTTTGATGACCTGATCATTGGCCCGAACCTGTGGGCCGGTTTCGCCAAGGCCAAACCCGGGCCGACCGTGGGCCTGGTGGGCAGTCACCAGAACATCGCCGAACGCCTGTCGGAATACCGCGACGCCGGTTTCTCGACCTTCATCCTCGCCGGCAATCCGCACCTGGAAGAAGCCCTGCGCATCGGTCAGGAAGTGCTGCCGCTGGTGCACCAGCGCCCTGTCGCCCAACCGCAAACCCACTTGAAGGCCAGCGCCTGAGCGCGGCGGGAGAATCATTGATGACGCAAGCCCTCGACACCCTCTGGTACACCCGCTGCCCGGTCCCGACCGGACTCGGCATCGCCGTGCAAAAAGGCTGGCTGCAAGACACCGTCGGCGCGCTCGGCACCGAGGTTCAATCGCTGCGCGAGTCCACTGACAAAGCGGTTCGCGAATCTCACTTCGATCACACCTTGCGTAACTCGGTACGCCACGGCGGCAACATCCCGGCGATCTGGGCCCGTGCGCAGGGCCGGGAAACCCGGGTCATCGGCCTGTCCTGGGCTGATGAAGTGCAACTGATCCTGACCCGCGCCGACAGCGGCATCAAAACTGTCAAGGACCTCAAGGACCGTCGTTTCGGCCTGCCTGACTGGGCTGGCGCGCAGATCGACTTCACCCGCGCCCAGGCCCTGCGCGGCCTGGAAAACGCCCTGAAACTCGAAGGCCTGCAAGTCGGCGACGTGCAATTGGTGAACTTCCGTTATGACGGCACGTTCAGCGACCCGCAGGTGCAAACCGTCAACGGCACACCGGTCAGCGCGCAGCGGGTCGAGGGACGCAACCTGGAACTGGTGGGCCTGCTGCGCGGTGAGGTCGATGCGATTTTCCTCAAGGGCGCGAGTGCCGCCCGGCAGGCCCACGAGTTCGGCCTGCACACGGTGATCGACACCGGCTCGCACCCGGAACCGCTGATTCGCAGCAACAACGGCACCCCACGCACACTGGCCGTGGACCTGAACCTGCTGGACCAGCATTTCGATGTGGCCACCGGCATTCTTGATTCGGTGCTGCGCGCCGAACAATGGGCGCACACCCATCCGGAAGAAACCCGTCGCTACCTGGCTCGGGAAACCAACAGCAGCGAGTACTGGGTCAGCGCCGCGTATGGCGACGACGCGCACCTGCGCCTGCGCACCGAACTCGACGAACAGGCCATCGCCGCGTTGCAGGATTTCACCCACTTCCTGCATCGCTGGCGCTTCATCCCGAAAAGCTTCGACGTGCGCGACTGGATCGATCCACGGCCGTTGCAAGCGCTGCTGGCAACACCCACCGCACTGGCTGGCTAACCCGCCGGATTTCATGGATTGGAACTGAAGACCCTTATGAGCAAACCACTCGATACCCTTTGGTACACCCACAGCCCGGTGCCCACCGGGCTTGGCATCGCCGTACAGTCCGGACGCCTGGCGGAAGCCTTTCTGCCGTTCGGCACCAATATCCAGTCCTTGCGCGAGTCCAGTGAACGGGAAGTTCGCGAAGCTCATTACGACCATCACCTGAAAAATTCGGTGCGTCACGGCGGCAATATTCCAGCGATCTGGGCCTACGCCAGCGGCGTGCAAACCCGCGTACTGGGGTTGTCCTGGAGCGACGAGGTGCAGTTGATCCTGACCACTGCGGAAAGCGGTGTGAAGAGTATTCGCGACCTGAAGAACCGCCGCTTCGGCCTGCCGAAATGGGCCAACGTGCAGATCGATTTCACTCGCGCCCAGGCCATGCGCGGACTGGAAAACGCCCTCAAGCTTGAAGGCCTGGAGGTGTCCGACGTCGAGCTGGTGGATTACCCCTACGGCGGTACTTACAGCGACGATCAAAAACAGCATGTCTTCGGCTCGGAAGTCAGCCTTGGTGTCACGCGCTTCAGCAAGCGCAATAACGAACTGATCGGACTGCTGCGCGGCGACATCGACGCGATTTTCCTCAAGGGTGCGCACGCCGTGCACCTGGCGAACGAGTTCGGCTTGCAGGTGGTGGTCGATACCGGCTCGCACCCTGACCCGTTGATCCGCTCGAACAACGGTACGCCACGGACCCTGACCGTGGACACGCACCTGCTGCACGAGCATTTCGATGCCAGCGTGAAAATCGTCGACACCGTGCTGCGCACCGAGCAATGGGCGTGGGCCAATCCGGAAGAAACCCGACGCTTTTTGGCGCGGGAACTCAATACCAGCGAGTACTGGGTGGCCGCTGCGTATGGTGAAGATGCGCATCGGCGTTTGCGCACAACCCTGGATGCGCGCTCGATTGAAGCGTTGCAGGATTTCACCGATTTCCTGCATCGCTGGGATTTCATTCCACGCCGGTTCGATGTGCGTGAGTGGATCGATTTCAGCGTGCTGGAAAAGGTGATTGGTTCGACGTCACGATTGGCGGTTTGAGGTTTTTTTCGTTTGTGAGGGCCCCTTCGCGGGCAAGCCTCGCTCCTACAGGGGTTGTGTGTCGTTCAAATTTATTGTGGCCGACACACATCGCCTGTAGGAGCGAGGCTTGCCCGCGAAGGCGTCTCACGATTCCAACCGTTAATCCGCGTGCGCCGCGACCCCGTGTAGGAGCCGGCTTGCTGCGGGCGGCGTTCCGGCGATGGCGTATTCAACATCACCGCATTGCTCGCCCAGCAACACACCCCCGCCCCACTCCTGCTGCTCCAGCAACACCCGCCAAGCAACTTTCTGCTGAATCCCCGACAGGCACTTAGCGCCAGACTGGATCCAACTAACTCACTTATTAAAAATCGCCTTTAACAGCAACTTAAAAAAACTATTTAATCCTTTTATTTCAATGATTTAACAAAACTAAAACCCCTAAAAAACAATCTGGCACGATCTCTGCTCTACCCCTATTAGCGAAACTTTAACGGGGGAGATTCACATGCATAAACTTAATCCAATCACCAAGAGTATCTGGTTAACCTTGCTGCTGTCCGGGGGGACTGTCAGCGAGGGGCTGCTGGCGGCGCAATCCAAGGACGCAGACAGCGACAAGACCACCACGGAGCCTTCACTCAAGACGGTCACCGTCACTGCTCAACACCGGGAAGAAACCCTGCAAGAGGTTCCGGTGGCCGTGTCGGCGGTACAGGGCACCAGCCTGATAGCCGATGGCGTGCGCAATATCGGCGACATCACCACATTCGTTCCCAACGTAGCGGCGAAGAACCCCGACGGTGATGGCCGGCCGCGTTGGTACATTCGCGGCCTCGGCACCGGTGATACGGGCGCGGCCACGGTGTTCCCGGTGGGGATCTACGCCGATGACGTGTACCTGAACGCACCGATTGCCGGTGGCGGGCCGTTGTTCGACCTGGAACGCGTGGAGATTCTGCGCGGTCCGCAAGGCACGCTGTACGGCAAGAACACTACCGCCGGCGCGGTGAACATCATTTCCAAAAAGCCGACTTTCGACACTGACGGTTTCGGCACCATCGGCTTCGGCAGCAAGAACGAACGCATCGTCAGCGGTGCCCTCGGCGGCGCGCTGGTGGATGAAAAACTCGCCGCACGGGTGGCGCTGTATTCCGAAGAGCGCGACGGTTTCCAGAAGAACCTCGTCGACGACAACACCTACGGCGACGTCAACAAGAAAGCCGTACGCCTGCAATTCCTCGCCCAGTTGAACCCTGACCTGGATGCCCTGCTGAAGATCCACAGCCGTGAATTCAAAGGCGATGGCAGCAACGGCTCGCTGGCCGTCGGGCGTTACTACAACGTCGGTTATCAGCGACCCAACGGGCGCGACACCGCGCTGAACGTCAACGAGGATTCCAAGCTTGATCACGACGGCACGTCGCTGACCCTGAACTGGAATTTGGGTGATTACACCCTGACGTCGATCAGCGCTTATGACTACATCCGCGGCCAATCCACCAGCGATGCCGACTACACGCCTTTTGAGGTGAACGGCGCAGCGATTTCCGATAACAAATACACCCAGTACTCGCAAGAAATCCGCCTGGCATCGCCGCAGCAGGAAACCCTGCGCTGGCTCGCCGGTGCGCATTACTTCCACGAAGACCTCGACAGCTCGGCCCAGCGCATCATCACTCCCGGCCCGACACCCAACGGCACCGGCTCGAACCAGACCGGCGGCGCCACCGACTTTCGTGACCTCAACTTCGACCACACCACCGACAGCTATGCGTTGTTCGGCAACCTGACCTACGACTTCACCGACGATTTCAGCGTCACCGGTGGCCTGCGCTGGACCCAGGAAAAGAAAGACATCGACCTCAACCTGACCCAACTGACCCGCACCACGGCCAACGGCCCGCTGGTGCCGCTGGGCGGCGCCGGCACCAACGGCAATCGTCAGGAAGACAAGACCTGGGAAGCCTGGACGTACGACCTGACGCCGGAATACCGGATCAACGACAACGTGCGCGTGTTCTTCCGTTATGCCCACGGTTTCCGCTCCGGCGGATTCAACACTGGGCTGTCGACCAGCCTTGCGCAGCTGACCACGGTTGACCCGGAACAACTCGACGCCTACGAAATCGGCCTCAAGTCCGAGTGGTTCGACCATCGCCTGACGGCCAACGCCAACATTTTCTACTACGACTACTCGGACATTCAGGTGAACCTGCTGACGGTCAACAACGGCGTGTTGACCACCGCGCTGACCAACGGCGCCAAGGGTACGGTCAAGGGCGCCGAGCTGGAGCTCGAAGGCCAGCCGACTGACTACCTGCACTTGCGGGCGGCGGTGTCGTTCCTCGATACCGAATACACCGATTTCAAAAACACTAACCCGACCACAGGCGCCGTCACCGGTGACTACAGCGGCAACAGCTTCGTGCGTTCGCCACGCAACGTGGTGTCGCTCGGTGCCGATTACACCTTCCCGCTGGAAATCGGCGGCAAGCTGGTGGCCGGCGGCGACGTGAGTTTTCGCGACAAGGAATACTTCCTCGCCGATCGCCAGAGCAGCGCCGACAAGACGCTCACCCAACCCCATTACACCCTGGCCAACACCCGCCTGACCTGGTTCAGCCCGGATGAAAAACTCAGCGTCACCGGTTTCGTCAACAACCTCACCGACCGTCGCTACCAGGTCCATGGCCGGCCCAACGGCACCCTCGGTCAGTACGTCATCACCTACGGCGACCCGCGCACCGTCGGCCTGAGCGTGACCAGCCGCTTCTGACGGCCCCTCTGTAGGAGCCGGCTTGCCGGCGATGGGGCCTTCATGCCTTGCATCGGCGGTAAGGACGCCATCGCCAGCAAGCCGGCTCCTACAAAGGATTGTGTTGTTCTCGATTTCCGTGACACCGCTTCCCCCTGTAGGAGCTGGCTTGCCAGCGATGAGGCCTTCAAGCCTTGCGTCGCCAGTGAGGACGCCATCGCCGGCAAGCCGGCTCCTACAAGGATTGTGTTGTTTTCAATTTCCGTGACACCGCTTTCCCTGTAGGAGCTGGCTTGCCGGCGATGAGGGCCTAAAGCCTTGCGTCGCCAGTGAGGACGCTATCGCCGGCAAGCCGGCTCCTACAAAGGATTGTGTTGTTCTCAATTTCCGTGACACCGCTTCCCCTGTAGGAGCTGGCTTGCCGGCGATGAGGGCCTCAAGGCGCGCATCGCTCATGCGGTCGCCATCGCCGGCAAGCCAGCTCCTACAGGGGCTGCGGACCTTTTAAGGACTCTGCTCATGTTCCATCGCACTCCGTTGGCCGGCGCTATTGCGCTGGTCATTGGCAGCCTTGCCGTGCCTGTTTCGGCTGCCGAAACCCAACCCACCGCCAGCGGCGATCACCTGGACACTGTCGTGGTGCTCGGCACCCGGCGCAGTGATGTCACCGCACTGGAAAGCGCCGCGCCGGTAGACGTCTTGACCAGCGAGCAATTGCAGCAGACCGGTGCCAGCGACCTGTCCGGCGCGCTCACGGCCCTGTCGCCTTCGTTCAGCTATCCGCAATCGCCCCAGGGCGCGTTCGCCGGTTCCATCGCTCAGGGCGCCTCGTTGCGTGGCCTGGCCTCCGATCAGGTGCTGGTGCTGGTCAACGGCAAACGCCGCCACACCAGCGCCAACGTCACGCGACAAAGCCTGGTCAACGGTCGTGGCGCCGCTGCGGTCGACCTGAGCCTGATCCCCTTGAGCTCGATCCAGCGCGTCGAAATCCTGCGCGACGGCGCCGCCGCTCAATACGGCTCCGACGCCATCGCCGGGGTGATCAACATCGTGCTCAAGGAAAAGGACGACGGCGGCAACCTCGGTTACCGCTTCGGCGGCTACGACAAGGGTGACGGCATCCAACGCAAGCTCAGCGGCTGGAAAGGTTTCGCCCTGCCCAACGACGGCTTCCTGACCCTGAGTTTCGACGCCGGCAGCCAGGACCCGGCCAGCGACACCAACCCTGACAACCGGATCTTCTACCCCGGTTCCACCAGCATCAACACGCCGCGCGAGCAGAACAACCGCTACCGCACCTGGCGTTGGGGCTCGGGTAATGTCTCGGACCAGTACAACTTCGCCGCCAACAGCGAAGTCGGCATCGGCGACGGTCTGACGGCCTACGGTTTCGCCACCTACTCGCACAAAAACACCGACGCCGAAGGTTTCTTCGACCCGCCCACCACCCTGCGCAACAACTACAGCAGCACCGCATTGCAGCGCTTCCCGGACGGGCGCCTGCCGATCACGCGCTATTCGCTGGAAGACTATGCGCTGACCAGCGGCCTGCGTTACGAAGACGACCTTCTGGGTAAATTTGATTTCGCGGTGAACCATGGCAACAACACCCTGAAGTCCACCGACCGTAACGCGATCAACCCCAGCTGGGGCGCCACCAGCCCGGAAAAAATCTTCACCGGCGAACGGGAGGCCGATCAGACCAACGTGACGCTGGACTGGGTGCGGGATTTCCCCACCGACCTGCTGTTCAAGCCGCTGACACTCTCGGCCGGCCTGGCCTGGCGTCAGGAGAATTACGAGCTGAGCGCCGGCGAAGCGGCAGGCTGGCAGAACGGCCCGTTGTTCAACACCGTCGACCCGGTCACCGGCCGACGCATCCCGGGTTACTACTCGGGCATCACCCAGGTCGATGCGGCTTCACTGGACCGCAACGTGCTGGGTGCCTACATCGACGTCGAAGGGCAGATCACCGAGAAATTCCAGGCCGGCGTCGCGGTGCGCACCGAGCACTATTCGGACTTCGGCGACACCACCAACGGCAAACTGTCGCTGCGTTATGACTTCACCCCGCAGATCGCCGCACGGGCCACAGCCAGCACGGGTTATCGCGCGCCGTCGCTGGTGCAGAGCGGCTTGTCTTCGTTCAGCGTGCAGGTGGTCGAGCAGCCGCCCGGCAGCGGCAACTTCGTCGAAGTGCAACAACGCACATTGCGCGCCGACAGCCCGGAAGCGGCGCTGCTGGGCGGCAAGTCGCTGAAACCGGAAGAGTCCACCAGTTATTCCCTGGGCCTGGTCTGGCGCCCGTTGGCCAACGCGTCGGTGACGCTGGACGCCTACCGGATCGACATCGACAACCGCATCACCCTCTCGGATCAGTTACCGGCGGCGGTGGTGTCGCCGATTTTCGCCGGCACACCCTACGCGAATATCCAGAGCGCGGCCTTCTACACCAACGTTGCCGACACCCGCACCGACGGGATCGAGTTGATGGGTAACTATCAGCTGGACCTGCAGCAATGGGGCCGCCTGAACCTGAGCAGCGGCATCAGCCAGAACAACACGAAAATCACCGCGTTGCGCGATGTCGGCAATATCAAGGGTTCGCAGATTGTCGGCCGTACCACCCAGGGCCTGATCGAGGACGGCACACCGGAAACCAAACTGGTGCTGAGCGCCAACTGGCTGTTTGATGAATGGGGTGTGACCGTGGCTCAGCGTCGTTACGGTGAATGGAAAAGCCTCAACGCCACCAACCCGACCCTGGACCAGACCTACAGCTCGCAATGGGTCACGGACCTGGATGTGTCGTACACCTTCAACAAGGCGCTGAAGCTGTCGGTGGGCGCGATCAACCTGTTCGACACGCACCCGGACAAGGCGGAAGGCGCGCAGTTGTACGGCGTACCGAAATACTCGATCACCAGCCCTGAAGGTGCGCAGGGTGCGTTTTATTACACCAGCGTCAGTTACGAGTTCTGAGGCGGGTGCTGATGGGGTGTTGCTGGGGCAGCAATGGGTGTTGGCATGGCATCAATGTGCGGTGCATAGGCTGACGCCTTCGCGGGCAAGCCTCGCTCCTACAGGTTACGCATTGTCCCTGTAGGAGCGAGGCTTGCCCGCGAAGGCGTCAGTGCGATCAACCACTCTCTGTGCGATGGCACACCTCTTGCGATACCCCTGCGGTACTTCGCCGAAATAAGACCCGCCATGCGTACCCGACGTCTGTTGTTTCCCCTGACCTGGCTCATCTCCCCTGCCGCCCTGCTGTTGCTTTGGGCGGTGGTGGCCGAGGCCGGGATTTTCCCGCGCAACCTGCTCGTCCCGCCCGCTCAGGTGTGGCAGACCTTCGAGGAACTGTCGGCCAGCGGTGAGCTGCTCGACCACTTGCTCAACAGCCTGTCACGACTGGGGCTGGGTTTCGGCATCGGCTCGCTGCTGGGCCTGGCGTTCGGGGTGCTGATGGCGTTGTCGAAGAACGTCGAGATCTACTGCTCGCCGCTGTTCCATACCCTGCGCCAGATCCCCAGCATCGCGCTGATCCCGATGTTTGTGCTGCTGTTCGGCATCGATGAAACCTTCAAGATCATCATCGTCGCCAAGACCGCGTTCTTCCCGGTGGCGCTGGCCGCCAGCGAAGGGGTCAAGGCCATTCCGCGCAGCTACTTCGAAGTCGCCGATGTGTATCGCCTGCGCTGGCCGACGTTTGTCTGCGCCATCGCCCTGCCCGCTGCCGCGCCGCCGATCATCACCGGTTTTCGCATCAGCCTGACCCGCGCCTGGGTGGTGTTGGTGGCCACCGAGTTGCTGGCCGCCGACAGCGGTCTGGGGCAGATGATCGAAATGAGCCGGCAGATGTTGCGCATTGATGTGGTGATGGTCGGGATTGTGGTGACCGGCGTTATCGGTTTCGCCCTGGACTTTACCTTTCGCCAACTGGAACAGCGGCTGTTCCGCTGGCAGACCCGCTAGGAGCCGATGATGATTCGATTGCTTGCCAAATCCCGTGGCCTGCTGCTGCCGCTGTTGTTGATCGGCGGCTGGGAATACCTGTCGCGCCAGGGTGCCGCCGGCGCGTATGCCTTTGTGCCGTTGTCGGCGATCGGCGCGGCGTTGCTCGAACTGTTGGCCAACGGCGAGTTGCTGGTGAACCTGCTGGCCAGCCTGGCCCGCACCAGCACCGGCCTCGCACTGGGGATTTTCTTCGGCGTGCTGCTGGGGGTGCTGATGGCGCTGTCGGCGGTGGCCAATCGGCTGGTCGGGCCGCTGTTTCATTCGATCCGCCAGGTGCCGATGCTCGGCTGGATTCCGTTGATCGCCATGTGGTTTGGCAATGGCGAGTTTTCCAAAGTATTGATCGTCAGTCTCGCGGCGTTCTATCCGATGGTCCTCAACACGTATCAGGGTTTCAGCCATGTAGAGAAGCGCTATCGCGAGGTCGGCCAGGTGCTGGTGCTGAGCCGCTGGCAACGCTTTCGTCATGTGCTGCTGCCGGCGGCGCTGCCGAGCATTGCCACCGGCGTGCTGCATGCGCTGGCGTTTGCCTGGGTCACTGCGGTAGGCAGCGAACTGTTCCTGTCTTCGGGCGCCGGCCTGGGCAACCTGATGATGAACGCCGAAGCCGGCTCACGCATGGAAGTCATCGTCCTCAGCGTGCTGTGTATCGGCCTCTGCGGTTACCTGATGACCCTGCTGTTCACTCTTCTTAGCCGCCATCTGCTGCGCTGGCGCAACATTCGCTGAAAGGCCGATAACCATGAACGCAATTGCCCAACACGCTGTGCCACACAGCACCTCATTACACACCGGTGCGCTGCAGATTCGCGGCCTCAGCAAGGCCTACCGGATCGAAGGCCAGCCTTTGCCGGTGCTGCAGCAGATCAATCTCGACGTTCGTCCCGGTGAGTTCGTCAGCATCGTCGGTGCCAGCGGTTGCGGTAAGTCGACGCTGCTGCGGCTGATCGTCGGGCTGGAGGACGACTATGAAGGCGACATTCTGCTGGATGGCAAACGGGTGGTCGGCACCAGCCTGGAACGCGGGATCGTGTTTCAGGACCATCGGCTGTTTCCGTGGATGACCCTGAACCAGAACATTGCCCTGGCGTTGAAAAACCATCCGTTGTCCAAGGCAGAAAAGGACCGTTTGGTGGCCGAGCACATTGCGCTGGTCAACCTCGAAGGTTTTGAAAACGCCTACCCACACCAGTTGTCCGGCGGCATGGCGCAGCGCGCGGCCATCGCCCGCGCACTGATCAACCAACCGAAAGTGCTGCTGCTCGACGAACCCCTCGGCGCCCTCGACGCCTTGACCCGGGTGCGCCTGCAACATGAGTTGCAACGCATCTGGGTGCAACAGCGCTGCACGGTGATCATGGTCACCCACGACATCGAAGAAGCGCTGTACCTGGGCGACCGGGTCATTGTGATGGACGCCCATCCGGGCCGGATCAAGCAGGAAATCAAGGTCGACCTGCCCCATCCACGGGACCGGGCTTCAACGGTTTTGCAGGGGTACAAGGAACAGCTGCTTGAGGAATTGGTGGGGCATTAAACGCTGGACCTGTAGGAGCCGGCTTGCTGGCGATTGAAACGACGCGGTGTGTCCGATGCGCCGCCATCGCCGGCAAGCCGGCTCCTACAGGGTCAGGGGGCATTTAGAGTCCTCCTGGCAGTTGGCTTTCAAAAGAACCAAAAGGAATTAATAAATACATAAACAGTATTTATCGTTATAAAAATATCCGCGTAGTCTCAGACCATCCCGTCATTCACCACGACAGTGAAGAGCCCTATGAATCCGACCGCCAACATCATCGACTTCGCCAACTACCGCAAACGCAAACAAGCGCAGCAACGGGCACGGGCCATGTGGGAAATGTATGCACGCAATGCTGGCCTGCAGGCCTTTCAGTGGGTTCAGGCTTCGCGTTCGACCGAGACTCGTCAGGCGTGAATACACAAAACCCCTCGCGCTTTCTGGCGAGCGCTCACGAACCCGTGCTGGACCTGAACAACCTCGAATCACTGGAAGAAGACCCGATCTGCGAGCGGGTCGCGCAAAACCTGCAACGCCTGCGGGGCAAGCGTCACCTGTCCCTCGACGCCCTTGCGCGACAATGCGGTGTGAGCCGGGCGATGCTCGCGCAGATCGAATCCGGACGCAGCGTGCCGTCGATCAAAGTGCTGTGCAAGATCGCCAAAGGCTTGAAGGTTTCGGTGGCCGCATTTCTTGAACATCGGGCCTTTGAAGGGGTGGCCGTGTTATCGGCGAGCCAGAGCAAACGCCTGGTCAGCGCCAGCGGCGCCTTTGTCAGCCGTGCGCTGTTCCCGTTTGACGTGGCGCGCCAATCGGAGTTTTACGAACTGCGCCTGAGCCCATTGGGAGAGGACGTCTCCGAGGGCCATGGCCCCGGCGTCCAGGAGAACCTGGTGGTTTCGCAGGGCGTACTGGAAATCAGCGTCAACGACGAACGCTACCTGCTTTCCACCGGCGATTCGATCCTGTTTTACGCCGACCAGCCCCACCGCTATCGCAACCCGGCGGACAGTGAAGCGGTGGCGTATCTGGTGGTGACTTACCCGGAACGCCTCGACTGACAAAACCGGCTTGCGGGTGATGGCGGCTCTGCTGACGCCATCGCCGGCAAGCCGGCTCCTACAGGGTGGGTGGTCAACTCCAACTCATCGAACGACGCAGACATTGTAGGAGCCGGCTTGCCGGCGATGGCGATCTCGAATACGCCTTCGCCGGCAAGCCTGGCTCCTACAGGGTCGTGGTTACCGCTATTTTTTCGGACGACATCAAACTGTAGGAGCCGGCTTGCCGGCGATGGCGATCTCAAGTACGCCTTCGCCGGCAAGCCTGGCTCCTACAGGGTGGGTGGTCAACTCCAACTCATCGAACGACGCAAACATTGTAGGAGCCGGCTTGCCGGCGATGGCGATCTCAAGTACGCCTTCGCCGGCAAGCCTGGCTCCTACAAAAACAGGGCATAAAAAAGCCCGGCCAATCTGCATTGGCCGGACTTTTTAATGGCTGTCGCTCGGGATCAGCAGGTGCAGCACATCATCGGCATGCCATTGCAGCTCATCATCATCGGCATGCTGCAATCGTTCATCATTTTCATCATCAGGGTGCAGCAGTTTTTCATCATGTCCATGTTCATGCCCGCCATCGGCATGATTTTGCACATCATGCCGTCAGCCATCATGGTGCATTCCATCACGCACTTCATCGACGGCATCGGCATGCCCATCATCGGCATTGGCATCATCAGGTTCATCATCGGCATGGCCATGGCCGCCTGGGACATGCACATCATGCTCATGTTGCCGCAGTGCATCATCATCGGCATGCCGCAGTTCATCATCATCTGCATCATTTCTGCGCTGTTCTTGAACATCGCCATGTCCATGCCAGCGGCCGGCATCATTTTGCACATCATGCCGTCGTCCATCATTTCGCACGTCATGGTCGCCATCATCATCGGCATGCCCATCATCGGCATCATCGGCATGTTGGCGTTCATCGGCATTTGCATCTGCATGGCGTTCATCATGGTGTTGTTCCCCAAAGGTTTGAATAGTTGGACGAAGCTGATGGCGCCGATTCTAAGGATTGGACCGGGGGCAACAAGATGACCATCGAACAGCGGAATTTGATGCTGGGGCAGCTTTAACGAGGTGGATGGAACGTCTATTTCTGCCATGACCGCCATTCGGATTTGATTGCAGACACAACCCGATCCACAACGCGGATTTCACGGTTATGGATATGCAGAAGAGGTCTATTTAAATAACCGAAAGAAATAATCGTTCTAACTGAACGAATAATTTTTGAAGCACAGCTTATTTCAGGCAAAAAAAATCCCAGGCAGCTGATGGACGCCTGGGATTTAAAAATGCATAAACCGTGGTGGTGAACGCGGTGCGGATATTACGGAATATTTCACCGTGTAACAAGATATTTTGACTCACCACCTGGTTACTAATCTTTCCAAGTCCTTAAATATCCACACTTTTTTTAAGGTCGAGTGACGAAAAGCAGTCAACTACAAGTACCAGCGATATTCACGCGCATTGATGTCCTGCATAAATGCCAAATGGTCCTGACGCTTGTTTTCGCAGTAGACATTTACAAACTCCGCACCCAATCCCTCACGCAACTGCGCGTTGTGTTGCATGGATTGAACGGCCTCCAGCATCTCCAGCGGGAAGTTGATGCCACTGCTGCGATCTTCATTCAACGGTGCTATCGGTTGACGACCGGTTTCAAGTCCTTGTTCCAACCCGACCAGAATCGCCGCCAACACCAGATACGGGTTGGCATCGGCACCGGCGAGGCGATGTTCGATGCGCAGATTCTTCGCGTCCGACTCAGGAACCCGCAGGCAGGCGTCCCGATCTTCGAAGCCCCAACTGGCACGCGTCGCGACATTCACGGTGCCGCTCAAGCGACGCAGCGCATTGTGGTTCGGCGCGAAGATCGGCATGCAATGCGGCAACAGTTCTAGGCAACCGGCCACGGCATGGCGCAGCGGCTGTTGGTCATTGGCCGCTAAAAGGTTATTGCCCGCCTCGTCGTACAGGCTCACATGAACATGCATGCCGCTGCCGGGGTGTTGCAAGTAAGGCTTGGCCATGAAACTAGCGCGGTAGTTGTGCTTGAGCGCCACGCCACGGGTGCTGCGGCAAAACAGCGCCGCCCAGTCGGCAGCCCGCAGGCCGTCATCCAGGTGACCGAAGTTGATCTCGAACTGCCCCGGGCCCAGTTCGGCAGTAATCACCGTGGTGTCGATGCCTTGCGCCCGCGCCGTCTCGACCATTTCATCGAGCACCGGCGCAAACCGCGACAGCCGCTCGATGTGCATGTTCGGCTGATCGTCCGCATCGTCGGTCAGCGGATCGCGCGCAAACTGCGGCAAGCCGTCACGCAACTGGCGATCGAACAGGTAGAACTCAAGTTCGAAAGCCACCACCGGGAAAATCCCTTTGCCAGCGAGGCGCTCCAGCACTTGCGCCAGCACTTCCCGTGGCTCGAAGACGATCGGTTTTTCAGTGCCGCTGGAGGTGATCAACATCTGCCCCAGCGGCTGTTTTTCCCAGTCGACGATTTTCAGCGTGCCCGGCACCAATCGACGGGGCGCATCCGGGTCGCCGTCGTTGAAACAGTAGTCGCCGATTTTGAAAAGCCCGCCTTGAGTGCCGAGCAATACACAATTCTGCGGCAGCTTGAGCGCGCTGCCGGCGGCGACCTTTTCGAGCATCTCGATCGGATAGCGCTTGCCGTAGAAATGCCCCGGGATGTCCAGGGAAATCAGGTCGACGTAGCGCACATCCGGAAAGCGCTGCCGAAATGCGCGCACTTCAGCAACCAGATCAGAGCAGACAGCATCCATCATGTTGTTCCTTGTTGTTTTTATCAGGTGTAAACCCAGAGCACCCGGGTGAGCTGATCGGTGAGATTGCCGTAGCGGCAATGGGTATGGCTGGCGAGCTGAAAGCTGTCCCCGGCCCCCAGAGTGACCGGTTGATTGTCATCCAGCCAAAGTGTCAGTTGCCCTTCGAGCACGTAACCGCCCTGCTCCGAGCTGTCATCCATGTGCCGGTCACCACTGCTGGCGCCGGGTTCGAGACGGCTTTCGAGCATCGAGAACGTGGCGCGCATTTTCGGCGAGACCAGAATGTCGGTGATGCCGTCGGCGTAATACAGCGTGCGGCGCTCGTCCGGCCGGGTCACCCACGGCAAGGCCATGGGTTTGGGCAGGCTGTAGAAATAGGTGGTCGGCACGCCGAGGGTTTCGCTGATCGCGGTCAAGTCCGCCACGGTCGGACGTGACAATCCACGCTCGACTTGCGAAAGAAAACCGACGGAACGACCGATCTTGTCCGCCAGTTCCTTGAGCGTGTATTTCTTGTGTTTGCGCAGGTCCTGAATCAGGATCGCCAGCGCCGAAATCTCTTCTTGCATGTCCATCTGAAAGCTTCCAGAAAATGTGCGTTTCAAAGGCTGTCGCGCAACCGATACCAGGCCTTGCCGATGGCCTCCAGGGGCGCAGCCATGTATTTGCCGCCGGGGAAGCTGCCGTTGACCAGGCCCTGATACAAGCCCAGCTCGTCTGCCTGACCGAGTATCGCGTCGGACACGGCGCGAGCCCCGGCCAGGGTCGGCAGCACACCGTGGCCCGAATAACCCTGCAGCCAATAGAGATCGCCGCGTCGGCCAATGTCAGGCGTGCGTTTAAGCGTAAGGTCGATATGCCCGCCCCAGGCGAATTCCAGGTCGACGCCCTGGAGCTGAGGAAATACCCGTTGCAGGAACGGCCGGGTCGCGGCAGCGATGTCCTTCGGCATACCGCCCAGGTAGGTGCAACCGCCGCCGAACAGCAAGCGGTTATCCGGTGTACGACGGAAATAATCGAGAACGAACTGATTGTCGGTGACACAGACATTGCTCGGCAGGAGCGCGGTCGCCTGTGCTTGCGAGAGCGGCGCGGTCGCCACCTGATAGGTGCCGACCGGCAACACACAACTTGATAGCTGCGGATCGAGCCGGTCCAGGTAGGCGTTGCACGCCAGCACCAGCACATCGGCCCGGATGCGTCCGCGCTCAGTGGTGACCACGTACCGGCCACCCTCCTCGCGGTAATTCAGCGCCTTGCTTTGTTCATGAATACGACCACCGGCGCGCTCAATGGCCGCCGCCAGGCCAAGTGCCAGTTTCAACGGGTTCAGGTGTCCGCCTTCAGGATCAAACAGGCCCGCCTGGTAGCGCTCGCTGGCGACCCATTGCGGCAACTGCTCACGGGGAATGAATTGCAATCCATCATGGCCCCATTTGTGGCTCGCCTCGTGTTGCCACTCGGTCAGCAGGCTCACCCGTCGCGGCATCACCGATGTCCAGAGGTGGCCGGGCCGATAATCACAATCGAATTCATGCCGGTCGGGCAGCGCGCGCAGTTCCTGCGCAGCCCAGCGCATGCCGTCCCACAAGCGCCGCGCACGCTCATAACCCAGCGCGGCCTCCAGAGGCGGCATATCGCACGACCAACCGAGAATGGCCTGGCCGCCATTACGCCCCGACGCTGCCCAAGCCACTCGACTGGCTTCCAGCAGCGTCACGCGCTTGCCCGCCAGGGCCAGGCGCAATGCCGTGTGCAAACCACTGAAGCCGGCGCCGATGATCAACACTTCGGTGTCGTGCTCGCCCTCCAACGCCGCACGTTCCACCAAGCGATCTGCGCAAGTGTGAGCGTAGTAACTGGCGACATGGCGGGTGGATTGCTGGAACATGCGAGCCTCATGAAATTTTATTATTTAAATTTCATGAAAAAATACACACGTTATTTCACGAACGCAAGAACCTGTAGGAGCGAGCCTGCTCGCGATGGTGTGTCAGTCAACCTTATGTGGCTGACACTCCATCGCGAGCAAGCTCGCTCCTACAGGGATTCAGGTGATTTCCGTTCAGCGACTCAAGCGATCGGGATCAGCGGATCTGCTGCGGCCCATGCGGTTGCACGATCAGCTGCCGGCGGGTAGATCCACACGGTGTTGATCTGCGTCTTCAGGTTCTTGCCTTCCTGTTTCACCAGTTTGACCTGACGGTCCCAGCCCTCGGTGTACACCGCGCCCCAGGCACCCAGGTCCAGGCAGGTGACGTATTTGGGTTGGCTGTACGGCGTCGGGTCCACGCCCAGGATCTGCGCGGCAACGTTATTGCCGGCGTGACGCCCCAATACGATGGCGTGTTGGCAGGTCATCAAGGCGTAGTTGCCGATGTCGTCGGACGCGGCATAAGCCACATCGCCGGTGGCAAAGATATCGTCCTGACCGATGACTTTCAGGTGGCTGTCCACGTGCAGGCGGCCCAGGTGATCGCGTTCGGCAGGGATCTGCTCGGTCAGCGAACTGGCGCGCACGCCGGTGGTCCAGACCACGGTTTTGGCCTCGATACGCTGGCCGTCGCTCAGAGTGACGCCGTTGGCATCGACGGAAAGTACCGAAGCCTTCAAGTGCCATTTCACGCCGGTTTCAATACTGGCCTCTTCGATCGACTTGGCGATTTCAGCCCCCATCGACCCGCCAATTTTCTCGCCACGATCGACAATGATCACCTCGACGTCGGCCTGATCGCCCAAAATGGCACGCAGACGTGCGGTCATCTCGGTCGCCGTTTCAATCCCGGTGAAGCCGCCGCCGGCCACCACCACGGTGTTGCGGGCTTTGCTTTCCGGCAGGCTGGCCAGGGATTTCAGATGGTTTTCCAGGCGCACGGCTTGTTCGATCTGGTCGACATCGAACGCATGTTCAGCCACGCCGGCGGTCGCCGGAATCGCCAGACGGCTGCCGGTGGCCAGAACGAGTTTGTCGTAGCTGCACACCTGTTTCGCACCCGAGGCGTCGACATAACCCACGCGTTTTTGCCCGACGTCGATGGTTTCTGCAGCACCCTTGATGAACTTCACGCCCACCGCATCGAACAGCTCGCCAATCGGCGCGGCCAGTTGGTGCGCGTTCGGTTCATAGAACCGCGGACGCACGCGCAGCTCGGCCTGCGGGGCCAGGACGGTGACTTCTACGTCGTTGTGACCATGAATGTCGAACAGGCGTGTGGCGCTCAAAGCCGTCCACATGCCACCGAAACCTGCGCCGATTACCAGAATGTGCTGTTTCATCTTTAACTCCGTGAGAAGGCCGATCAATGAATTCGTAGAGGTGGTGCGCTTGCCAGTGCCGACCGAACAACTACGACTGTATTGATCCTAGTTAGTTAACGCAATCGGTTTTTTCTGATGGTTGCCATCGAAAGGTTCGATGGCTTGACCGAGAGAGGCTTTACCCATGCACAAGGGGTAATACACAGAGAGATGCGCCGACGGGATTCGTTGCCGGCCTAACCTTCAGCTGCTAACATTTGCGACAAGATTAGTCGGAGATCCAAATGTCTCTTTACAGCGCTGGCGTTGAGTACGGCATTCATTGCCTGATTTTCCTGGTGGGCAATTGCGGCGACACCCGTGAGGCGAGCGTGCGTGACCTCGCAGAACTGCAAGGCGTGCCACTGGACTATCTGGCGAAAATTTTCACCAAACTGGCCAAGGCAAAACTGGTGGTCGCCACTGAAGGCGTGCGCGGCGGATTCAAGCTGGCCCGGCCCTCCGACGAAATCAGCGTGCTCGATATCGTCAATGCCATCGACGGCCAAAAGCTGATTTTCGATTGCCGGGAAATTCGCGGGCGTTGCGCCCTGTTCGAAGGTTCCGCCCCGGACTGGGCGGTGTCAGGCCATTGCTCGGTCCATGCGGTCATGATGACGGCGCAGAAACGCATGGAAGATGCCCTCGCCCAGCAGACCATCCTGGATCTCGCCAGGAAAGTCGGACGAAAGGCGCCCTCGGAGTTCAGTGCTCAGGTTGATAACTGGATGAGTGATCGCCGGGACAAGAAAAGCGCTGCCCCGGCCGCTGACGAGCAGACCATTGTGGTTACCAACATTTGACGCCTTCGCCGGCAAGCCGGCTCCTACAAAGGCACCGTAATCCCCTGTAGGAGCCGGCTTGCCGGCGATGGCTATCTATCAAACACCGCTATAACTCGCGGCCAAGTCCTACAAACAGTCACGAACTGCCTGACGCAGTGCGCCTGACTTGGCCCATGGCGGCCCTTGATACAGCGAAACCCGGCTGCCGTCTTTCGATTTCACGATATCCAGAATTTCGTCGGCCGTGATGATGCTCGGCGCCTTGATCCGGTAGCCATTGGAAATCGGCGTTTGAGTCGTATTGGAAATCTCTTTCTGCCACGCCGGCAATACGCAGGCGGCATACTCCTTCGGCGCCTTCTCACTGTATTTGCTGACATTCGGCTCACCCGGCACCAGCGACGCAGGCAAGGAACACCCCGCCAGTAACGCCACCACGACTCCCGCAATCAACGTCCGCATGACGCCCCCCTATTCAAAAAAAAGGAAATGTAGCGCGTCGTCTTGCAGACATCCATTCATTGAGCCTTTCTCAGCGTTTTTCGGTGTTCTGGCCGGGATGCGCAGCGGGCCGTTCGTTCAGGAAAGTCATCCATCGTTCATACGCTTCGTGCTGCCATTGAGTGACCCGCTCCCATTCCGGGCCGCTGAGTTGATGAGCGGAAATCAGCTTCATCATCTCCGTGGTCGCGGCGTCCAGATCGACCATCAGCTCATGCGCGTGAATCCTGAAGTCATCGGTCGTCGTCATTTGAAATTGCCTCGCCCCGGCGGAAATTCGCCACTTCAATACGACAGCAAATCTTTTCGCTCGCGTGCATCTTCCCGACCAAAGGCAGCATTGGCAGTTCGGACGAACAAAACGCCCTGTCCAGGGAAATGGGACTAAAATTTCGTAGCAGAGGTTTTCTGGAGATCGTCATGTGGCTCAACGAATCTGAAAACGAACTTCGACGTGACCTGCAAAGCGTTGCATCGGACCTGAGGTGGTCGGCGGTCGAGCTTTTGCGCCTGGCAGACCAGTTAAAGCTGTCTGGCAATGATGTCGATGCGCAGGCGGTGCTGAGGCTGTGCGACCTGTTTCAGGGCGACGAACAGCGATTGGCAGGCTATGCCGAAGAAGTGAAAGCCAAGGCCATCAGTCGCAACAAAGCTCACTGAACAGGAGCGCGGCCATGAACAAGCCTTTATATGCGCTGGTTGTCGTACTGGCAGCGCTGGCGGGCTGCAGCACTGAATCACGCCTCTATGGCGACCTCCCGTTGGTCGCCAAAGTCGAGACCGGAATGAGCAAGGATCAGGTCGAGCAAATCGGCGGGCCGCCTCACACCATCACCGAACGCACGGCGGTGCCTGGCACTTGCTATGACTACAAGCTGACGAAAGCCGGCCATCAACAAGCGTACAACGTCAGTTTCGATAACCGGGGCAAGGTCGACCACACGAGCTTCATCACCTGTGCGGAATGGAGCCGCCTGCAAACAAAAGCCAGGGAGTCTTCCCATAGCACCGGCGGCGGTGGCGGCGGTTACTGAGCCAAAATGAAAAGCCCCGGAAAAAACCGGGGCTAGAAGCGTTTTACTTGACCGTCGTCTGGTTGCTCGCCGGCCTTTTGGCCCGGGATTTGTAACCGGGAAGTGCCGCGGCAAAGGCCAGTGCCTCTTCCCGGCTGGCAAAAGCGCCCAGTTGGTCACCTTGGGTGCACACCCGCCATGGGCCATTGCTCACGCTAAGTACGTCATAACCGTTCATGTGCATCTTATTCAGCATCGGAACGCTCATAAGTCACCTCCATTTTCGGTACTGATGTCCAGGATTGACCTGCCTACCTTACACCCGCCCTTTGCCGAGGTGCCGACCAGACGTCGCGACAGTATTCCGCCATTCGGTTGCACTTTCAGCCCCTGTGAGACCTCTAACCAGCCAAGAGGCCCGTGCAGCCTTGGGCGGCCTGAATATTGCATTTTTATTACTGATTTATGACAGCAAGCACTCAGGTAACACATGAAAGTACGCGCAACCGTCATTTGTGAGCAGGACCGGCACGTTCTCCTGGTGCGCAAGCCAAGGTGTCGCTGGACGTTGCCCGGCGGAAAGGTCGAGCCCGGAGAAACCGCGGCAGGCGCCGCCATGCGCGAACTTCAGGAAGAGACCGGGCTTGGGGTCGACGACATGCTGTACCTGATGCAACTGGAAACGGGTGGCACCCGACACCACGTTTACGAGGCGTCGGTACTCAACTCGTCTGAAGCCCGGCCGCAAAACGAAATTTTCGATTGCCTGTGGTATCCGCTGGACGCCGTGCAGAACCTGAACACCAGCGACGCCACGCTGCGAATCGTCAGAGCGTTTCAGCGTCGCCTGTAAGGTGGATCAGGCCTTGGCCACTGCCGTTGCCGCCTTGTCGATAAACGCCGCCACTTCGACCGGCATCGAGGCAAGGGAGGCGTGACTGGCGTGCAACGTCAGGATCTCTTTGGCGTTCAACCGCCCCGCCATCCACTGCTGGTTTTGCGGCGCGATCATCCGGTCGTCGGTCGACACCTGATACCACGACGGTTTGCTCTTCCACGCCACCGTATTGATCGCATCGCCAAACGTGCCGGCCAAGGGGGCTTTTTGGGTGATGCCCATCACCAGTCCTTCGGTTGCGGGCAGGTCCTGGCAGAAGCTTTCGTGGTAACGCTCCGGTCTGACCCACAAATAACCATCACTGTCGGGCGCCAGGTTTGCGGCGGCAGCGGGTGGATGCCGTTGAGTGATGGCGCCGGGACTTTCACCCGCGTCCGGCGCGAACGCGGCGATGTACACCAGACCCACGACATTCGCTTGATCGCCGGCCTCAGTGATGACCGCACCGCCATAGGAATGCCCCACCAACAGCACCGGCCCCGCCTCTTGCGCGACCATTTTGCGAGTGCGCTCGGCATCATCGGCCAACGACGTGAGCGGCATCTCGACCGCGCGGATGCGGGTGTAGCCCTTTTTCAGCAGTTCGGCGATAACCTTGTTCCAGTGGGCGGCACCGCCCCAAAAACCATGGACCAGCACGATCGTGGGTTTTTCACTCATCACGTTGACTCCGTTTGATGGGGTTGTTGGCGAACGCTGTCAGCCCTGGTCGCCACCACCCACCGGCATGATCATGCCGGTGATATAGGACGCTTCGTCGCTGGCCAGAAACAGAATAGCGCCTGCCTGCTCATCCAGCGTGCCATAGCGCTTCATCAAACTGCTGTCGAGCGTCTGGTCGACGATCTGCTGGTACCACACTTTTTCTTCGGCGCTCTGTTCGGCGCTGTTGCGCGGAATCACTCGCGGCGGCGCTTCAGTGCCACCGGGCGCCGTGGCATTGACCCGCACGCCACGACCGGCGGTTTCGAACGCCAGGCACGCGGTCAGCGCATTCACCCCGCCCTTCGCCGCACCGTACGGCACACGGTTGATGCTGCGCGTGGCGATGGACGAGACGTTGACGATGGCGCCGCTGCCCTGCTCCAGCATGAACGGCAGCGCGGCATGGCAGCACCATAACGTCGGGAACAGCGAACGGCGGACTTCGGCCTCGATCTGCTCGGCTTCGTAGTGTTCGAACGGTTTGGCCCAGATCGTCCCGCCGACATTGTTGATGAGGATGTCGAGACGACCGAAGCGCTCGACGGCGGTTTGCATCACACGGTTGCATTCGCCGTATTGCTCAAGATCGGCGGTCAGCGCGAGCACCTGGCTGTCCTTCCCCAATTGCTGCTGCACTTCAAACACCAGCTCGGAGCGGTCGACCAGAATCAAGCGCGCCCCTTCCGCCGCCATGCGCTCGGCAACACGCCGGCCGATGCCTTGGGCGGCACCGGTGATCAACGCGACTTTTTCGTGAAATCTGTTCATGTGTACCTCGTGACGACGGATGCGAATCTACCCTGTGGGAGCGAGACCGGCTTGCCGGCGATGATCGTTAACGATTACGCGTGCTTTCTGAATAGACGCGGCGTCCTGGAGACCATCGCCGGCAAGCCGGTCTCGCTCCCACATTGGTTTTGTGTCGCGACTTATGCCGCGCTGGCAGCGAATTTTTCGTAGTAGAAATTCACCGGCGCAATGCCTTGCTCGCGAATGTACTGGCTGACCGCCTCGACCATCGGCGGCGGGCCGCACAGGTAGACATCGACGTCGCCCTCGTTCAAGTGTTTGGGCTCGATGTGCTGGGTCACGTAGCCCTTGAGCGGGTGCAGGCTGTCGGGGCTGGCGACGCAGGCGCTGAAGCTGAAATTCGGGATTCGCGCGGCGAAGGCTTCCAGCCGATCCATTTCCACCAGGTCGAAATCGTTGGTCACGCCGTAGATCAAATGCAGCGGATGTTCACTGCCCTGCTCGGCGATTTTTTCCAGCATCGCGGTGAATGGCGCAAGCCCCGTACCACCGGCCAGCAGCAACAACGGCCGACGGATGTCGCGCAGATAAAAACTGCCCAGCGGCCCGGCCAGGCTCATGCTGTCGCCGGCCTTTGCCATACCGGTGAGGAAGCTGCTCATCAAACCACCAGGCACATTGCGAATCAGGAAACTGACCTCGCCGTCGCGCTGCAACGAGCTGAACGAATAAGCGCGGGTCTGCTCGCTGCCGGGAACCCCGAGGTTCACGTACTGCCCCGGCAGGAACGCCAGTTTGCTCAGCGCATCGCCCTTGATCGACAACGCGATGGTGCTGTCGGACAACTGGCGCACGGCGCTGATGGTCGCTTCAAAACTGGCCTGCTGGGTGCGGCAGACTTCCGAGGAGGCCGGCACCCGCACCACGCAATCGCTCTGGGCGCGCATCTGGCAGGTCAGGACAAAACCCTGTTCGGCTTCCTCCGCCGTGAGCGCGTCCTCGATGTATTCCTCGCCCAGGTCGTAACTGCCAACCTCGGCGAAACACTTGCACGTGCCACAGGCGCCGTCGCGGCAATCCAGCGGAATGTTGATGCCTTGGCGGTACGCGGCGTCGGCCACGGTTTCGCCGGCATTGGCGTCGATGAAACGGGTGACGCCGTCTTCAAAATTGAATGCGATGGAATGAGTCATGACGGCCGCCTCACAGGTGGTAAACATCGATGACCTGGCGAACGTAGTCGTTCTTCAGGATCACTTTCTTGGCCTTGATCAGCGGGTTTTCGCCGCGCATATCGAGGGTGTAGAAACTGCTGCCGAAATAGCTGTCGACGGTCTTGTAGCGAAAGCTCAAGGTGTGCCAGTTGAAGCGCACCTTGCACAGGCCGTCCGCCTGCTCCAGCAGCTCGATGTTGCTGATGTTGTGCGAGGTGCGGGTGTCCGGCACGGTGGCGCTGGAACGCTCGGTCTTGATGCGGAAGATGCGGTCTTCCAGACCCGTGCGGTTGCCGTACCAGATCAGCGAGATTTCCCGTTGCGGGTCTTCAGTCAGTTCGTCGTTGTCGTCCCAGGACGGCATCCAGAACGTCGCATCCGTGGCGTACAACTCCAGCCATTCGTCCCATAGCCGATCATCGAGGTAACGCGCTTCGCGGTAGAGGAAGTCGCGCACGGTTTCATAGGTGATGGTCATTACACGGTCTCCACGGCAATCAGCTTCGATTGCTCGGCAGCCAGGGCCTTGAGCATGGTTTGCTGCCAATACTTGTGCTGCAACACGAACAGGCCTTCGTCCTCGGTGCGCACACCGCTGAGCAACGGATGCAGGTCAATTTCCTTCGCCGCCTCATCGGCGCCTTCGACCCAGTGCTCGGCGCCACGGGACATGTCGTTCCAGGCGGTCACGCTGCCCTGGTAACCGGTCTGGCAGGAGCGAAACTCTTCCAGATCGTCCGGGGTGGCCATGCCGCTGACGTTGAAGAAATCCTCGTACTGACGAATCCGGCTCGAACGGGCGTGATCGCTTTCGCCTTTGGGGGCGATGCAGTAAATGGTGATTTCCGTACGGTTGACCGAAATCGGCCGGGCGATGCGGATCTGCGAGCTGAACTGGTCCATCAGGTACACGTTCGGGTACAGGCACAGGTTGCGCGAGTTTTCGATCATCCAGTCGGCGCGGGCCTTGCCGAAGTCCTTGGCCAGCTCATCGCGACGTTCGTACAGCGGACGGTCCTCAGGGTTGGCCCAACGGGTCCAGAGCAGCATGTGGCCTTTGTCGAACGAGTAGAAACCACCGCCCTGCTTGGCCCAGCTGCCAGCGCTCATGGTCGGGTTGGTGTCGCCGGCCTCGCGCTGTTTGCGCTGGTTCTGGGTGGCGGCATAGTTCCAGTGCACCGAGCTGACGTGGTAACCGTCGGCGCCGTTTTCGGCGGTGAGTTTCCAGTTGCCTTCGTAGATGTAGCTGGACGAACCGCGCAGCACTTCCAGGCCGTCGGCGGACTGGTCGACGATCATGTCGATGATCTTCGCCGACTCGCCCAAATGCTCAACCAGCGGCACCACATCAGCCTTGAGGCTGCCGAACAGGAAGCCGCGATAGGATTCGAAACGGGCGACTTTGGTCAGGTCGTGGGAGCCTTCACAGTTGAAGCTCGACGGGTAGCCGGCCGCTGCCGGGTCTTTGACTTTCAGCAGTTTGCCGGAGTTGTTGAAGGTCCAGCCATGGAACGGGCAGGTGTACGAGCTTTTGTTGCCGGACTTGTGTCGGCAAAGCATCGCGCCACGGTGACTGCAGGCGTTGATGAAGGCATTGAGCTCACCGTCCTTGTTGCGCGCGATGAAGATCGACTGGCGCCCCATGGTGGTGGTGTAGAAATCGTTTTTGTTGGGGATCTGGCTTTCGTGCGCCAGGTACAGCCAGTTGCCTTCGAAGATGTGTTCCATCTCAAGGTCGAACAGCCGTGGGTCGGTGAACATCTCGCGCTTGCAGCGGTAGATGCCTTGTTCTGGATCGTCCTCAAGCAGGGATTGAAGATATTCGGGTCGCAGGGTCATGGCCGCCGCCTCCATTGTTATTGTTCAGGCAAGGCTCATGCTAGGACGGGGCAATGGGGTGGACTATCCGCTGGGTGCAGACCTTTATCCGTTTAGTGCAAAGACCGATGTAGGAGCCGGCTTGCCGGCGATCGACGCAACGCGGTGTGCCAGACACACCACCATTCTGTAGGAGCCGGCTTGCTGGCGATTCAGGCGATGCGGCGTGTCAGATAGACCGCGTCGTTTGAATCGCCAGCAAGCCGGCTCCTACAGTTCGTGGTGTACCTGCGATCACTCGCGGCGTTTGAGGGTGTCCGACGGTAACTCGCCGAACTGTTTGCGGTAGTTGTCGGAGAATCGCCCCAAATGCAGAAATCCATAATCCATCGCCACTTCCGTAACGTTACGCACATTACAGGTCGGGTCGCTCAAACAGGCATTGATACGCTCCAGACGTTTCTGCCGGATGTAGTTTTTCGGCGTAGTGCCGGCGTTGCGTTCGAACAAGCCATACAGTGAACGCAGACTCATCCGCGCCTGACGCGCCAGTTCTTCACTGTCGATGTCCTGCTTGAGGTGGCGTGCGATGTAGTCGGCAATCACCTCGAACGTGGCCGTCTGTGAGCCGAGGTTGATTCGGCTGACGTTGGTCTGCATCAGGCTGAGCATCTTGCTGACGATGATCTGTGCGTAATGCTCCTGCACTTTGGGAATCTGCTCGGTGGCCTCGGCCTCCTGGCAAATCATCGCCAGCAGCCCGACAAACCCTTCCAGTTCATTGAGCTGGTAACGGTTCTCCAGAAACCGCACGCCCTGCCCCGGATAGCGCCAGCGCTGCTCGTCGCACACGGACTCAAGCAACGTCGTGGGAACTTTGAGGATGAATTTTTCGCAATCGTCAGAGTACGTCAGGTCCACCGGATCGTCGGGATTGATCAGCAGCAACTCGCCAGGCGCGAAGTAATGTTCCTGACCGTGCCCGCGCCACAGGCAGTTGCCACGCAGCAACACTTGCAGGTGATAGATGCTTTCCAGTGCGCCCGAGGTGACCCGCACGCTGCCGCCATAGCTGATGCGGCACAGGTCGAGGCTGGCAAACTTGCGATGATTGAGACTGGCCAGGGGTTGCCCGGCGCGCGGCATCAGGATGCAATGATTACCGACATGCTGATTGACATAGCCCGACACCGCGTACGGGTCGGCATGGTCGAATACGGAGCTGCGCTGACTCAACAGTTGCGCTTGCATCATCGGGTCACTCTCGTTGTTTTTATGGGGTGCGACGGGGCATTCTAAGGCAGTGCTTGCGGCGGTGTGTCAGTTGATCGACATGTGGAATATTCTGGCCCTTTCGCGAGCAAGCCCGCTCCCACATTTTGACCGTAGTCCCACTGAAGAAACACGGTCGAATGTGGGAGCGAGCCTGCTCGCGAAAGCGGTGTGTCAGTCATCACCAAGCTGGAATCAGTCCTCCAGAGCGCGAACCCGCTCGTGACGCTGCTGCTCTTGCGGCTGGGCGGACGATTGCAAGGTGAAATCGAATTCGATCTCGGCAAAACGACCGCTGACGCCATGCGCCGCTGCGCGTTGTTGATCATCGCTGAAGGTGATTTTCGCGATCAGCTCGTCACGGGTGGCGTAGGCGAAATCGTCGTGCAGGTATTGATCGCCGTCGAGGTTGATCTGGGTGGTCAGGTGACGATGATCCGCCGCCGAGATGAAGAAGTGCACGTGCGCCGGACGCTGGCCGTGACGGCCCAGTTGATCGAGCAGTTGCTGAGTCGGACCGTCCGGCGGGCAGCCGTAACCCGACGGCACGATGCTGCGGAAGCGGTAGCGACCTTCGGCGTCGGTGACGATGCGGCGACGCAGGTTGAATTCGGATTGCGTGGTATCGAAGTACGAATAAGTGCCGCCGGTATTGGCGTGCCAGACATCCACAATCGCACCGGCCAACGGTTCGCCGGCGGTATTGAACACACGGCCCTGCATGAACAGCGTCACACCCGGATCGACGCCATCATCGAGACGCGCTTCACCTTGGGACAACGGCGCACCGGCCACGTACAGCGGGCCTTCGATGGTGCGCGGCGTGCCGCCAGCCTTGCCGGCCTGTTCGTCTTCGGCGTCCATCAGCAGGTCGAGGTAGTGTTCCAGGCCCAACCCGGCCACCACCAGTCCAGCCTCCTGGCGCGCACCCAGCACGTTGAGGTAGTTAACGGCTTTCCAGAACTCTTCCGGGGTCACGGCGAGGTCTTCGATGATGTTCACCGAATCACGCAGGATGCGGTAGATCAGGGCTTTGGTGCGCGGATTGCCGGCATCGTTGTGCAGGCCGCTGGCCTCTTCGAGAAACTTCTGGGCTTTGGCAGTGTGGGAAATTTTTACGTTCATTTTATGGGTTCCTCATCTTGTAATTATTAGCGTGGCGAACTGAACAGGCCAGGTTCAGCGGTCATCCTCGCGGATGGAAGAAGGATGCCGGCACATCGCGGTGACTTCGATCGCCATGTACGGGTACAGCGGCAATTGCATGAGCAAGTCGTGCAGCTCTTGAACGCTGTCGACATCGAACACGCTGTAATTGGCATAGAGCCCGGCAATGCGCCACAGGTGACGCCACTTGCCTTGATCCTGCAGACGCTGCGCCAGGGCTTTTTCGTCAGCCTTGAGCTGCGCGGCGCGTTCGGGGTTCATATCGACCGGCAAATTCACGGTCATCTTTACGTGGAACAGCATAATGCTCTCCTCAGGCTTGATGAATGGCAGTGGATGTCTTGTCGCGACGGAAAAACGCCAGGCGTTCTTCATCGAGGTTCAGGCCCAGCCCAGGGGTTTTCGGCACGTGCAGCTCGAAATCGCGATAGACCAGCGGCTCGCTGAGAATGTCTTCGGTCAACAGCAGCGGGCCGAACAGCTCGGTGTCCCACGCCAGTTTGTTCAGCGTGATGAAGGCATGGGCCGACGCCATGGTGCCCAGACCACCTTCAAGCATGGTGCCGCCGTACAGGCCGATGCCCGCCGCTTCGGCAATCGCGGCGGTCCGCAGCACGGCGCGTGGGCCGCCGTTCTTGGCAATCTTCAGGGCGAACACTGAAGCCGCGCCTTCACGGGCCAGGTTGAACGCATCTTCCACGCACTCGATGGATTCGTCGGCCATGATTGGCGCCGGGCTGATGGCGTTCAGGCGCGCCATGCCCGAGCGGTTATTGCGCGAGATCGGCTGCTCGATCAGGTCGATGCCGTTGCTGCCGAGAATCCGGCAGGCGCGCAACGCGACGGCTTCATCCCAGGCCTGATTGACATCAACCCGCACGCTGGCGCGATCGCCGAGGGCTTTCTTGATCGCGATGACGTGGGCCAGATCGCGATTGACTTCGCCGGCACCGATTTTCAGTTTGAAGATGCGATGGCGGCGCAGGTCGAGCATTTTTTCCGCTTCGGCGATGTCCTTGTCGGTGTCACCGCTGGCCAGGGTCCAGGCCACTGGCAGCGCATCCCGAACGCGGCCGCCCAGCAGTTCGCTGACCGGCAGGCCGAGGCGCTTGCCCTGGGCATCGAGCAACGCGGTTTCGATACCTGACTTGGCGAAGGTGTTGCCACGGATGCTGCGCTCCAGGCGCAACATCGCAGCGTTGACGTTGGCGCTGTCCTGACCCAGCAGCAGCGGCGCGAAGTGCCGGTCGATGTTGGTCTTGATGCTGTCCGGGCTTTCATTGCCATACGCCAGGCCACCAATGGTGGTGGATTCGCCAATGCCTTCAATGCCATCGGCGCAGCGCACGCGAATGATCACCAGCGTCTGGTTCTGCATGGTGTGCATCGCCAGCTTGTGCGGGCGGATGGTCGGCAGATCGACGATGATCGTCTCGATCGATTCAATGGCAGTTGCAAGCATGTCGATACCCGTCAGGTTCTTAAAGTTCTGGAACCGATTCTGGTACGGCTTTTTTCGGGAAGCCAATATAGAATTGGTCTGACTTGATACCTTTAAGGTATGCAAACTGCTTTACGGAGGCCTCATGGAACTGCGTCACCTGCGGTATTTTCAGGTGTTGGCTCAAACCCTCAACTTCACCCGCGCCGCCGAACTGCTGCACATTGCCCAACCGCCACTGAGCCGACAGATTCAGCAACTGGAGGATGAACTCGGGGTGTTGCTGCTGGATCGCGGGCGGCCGCTGAAGCTGACCGACGCCGGGCGGTTTTTCCATGAGCACAGCACTGCCCTGCTGGAGCAACTGGGCAAGGTCTGCGACAACACGCGACGCATCGGCCTGGGGGAAAAAACCTGGCTGGGGATTGGTTTTGCGCCGTCGACACTCTATGGCGTGCTGCCGGAACTGATTCGCCGCTTGCGCAGCGGCGAGCCTCTGGAGCTGGAACTGGGGCTCTCGGAAATGACCACGCTGCAACAGGTGCAGGCGCTCAAGGCCGGTCGGATCGATATCGGTTTCGGCCGCATCCGCATCGACGACCCGGCCATCATCCAGACGGTGTTGACCGAAGACCGGCTGGTCGCCGCCCTGCCCGCCGGTCATCCGCTACTGGCCGGGCCGATCAGCCTGCGCGAACTGGCAAAGGAACCTTTCGTGCTGTACCCCGGCAACCCGCGCCCCAGCTACGCCGACCATGTGATCGGGCTGTTCGAGTCCTATGGCGTGAGCATTCACGTGGCGCAGTGGACCAACGAACTGCAAACCGCCATCGGCCTGGTGGGCGCAGGAATCGGCGTCACCCTGGTGCCGGCCTCGGTGCAATTGCTGCACCGCGACGACATCGGCTTCACGCCGCTGCTGGAAGACAACGCGACCTCGCCGATCATCCTCAGCCGACGCGTGGGCGACGTGTCGCCTGGGTTGAATCATTGCTTGCGGATGATTGATGAGTTATCGCCGCAACAGCTGAACGCTTTGTAGGAGCCCGGCTTGCTGGCGATGGCGCCCGCGAGATCGCCATCGCCGGCAAGCCGGCTCCTACAGATCGTGGGTGTGTTCGAGATTGAGGATTTACGCAAAACCTGTAGGAGCCCGGCTTTCTGGCGATGGCGCCCGCGAGATCGCCATCGCCGGCAAGCCGGCTCCTACAGATCGTGGGTGTGTTCGAGATTGAGGATTTACGCAAAACCTGTAGGAGCCCGGCTTGCTGGCGATGGCGCCCGCGAGATCGCCATCGCCAGCAAGCCGGCTCCTACAGATTGTGGGGGTGTTCGGAATTGAGGATTTACGCAAAACCTGTAGGAGCCCGGCTTGCTGGCGATGGCGTCCGTGAGATTGCCATCGCCGGCAAGCCGGCTCCTACAGATTGTGGGGGTGTTCGGGATTGAGGGTTTACGCAAAACCTGTAGGAGCCCGGCTTGCCGGCGATGGCGTCCGTGAGATCGCCTTCGCCAGCAAGCCGGCTCCTACAGATCGTGGATGTGTTCGGGATTGAGGGGTTACGCAAAACCTGTAGGAGCCCGGCTTGCCGGCGATGGCGCCCGTGAGATTGCCATCGCTGGCAAGCCGGACTCCTACAGGTTTTGCGGTTATTCCTCAGCCGGCAAACGCGCGGCGACCGGCGCGCATTTCGGTGTGAAATTCGCCAATCAGGTTTGAAATAGCACGAGCGCTGCTCAGTTGCGCGGGTGACACGCCGGTGATCAGCAGATCAATCCTGCCGGTGGAGCGCTCGAAAACCTTGATCCGTAGCGACCCGTCAGGATTCACCGTGCAGGCGCAGGAAAGCGGTTGAAAACCGGACTCCACAATGCGGCAAAGTTCTGGAACTGAAACCATAAAGGGTGTCTCGGGTGGCGGTTGATCGGATTGACCCTTTGAGAATAGATGGGCCTACCAAGCCTGCTCGGGCGAATACTTGGGACAAATGTTATTTGTGTCTCAATTCGGAAAACTTTAGGTGCCGGTTAAGAGCAAAGCATTCAAGGTGTCAGCATGACAAATTTCAAAAGCTTCATTTTTACCTTCAGGTTCAACAAGCAGGCCATTACCTCACTTACGCTTGAAACGCAGGTCGAAAAAGCTGCCGAGTTTTTGCGTCAGGTGGGTGCAATCAGTCCGCTTCTGGCCAACTGGTATTTGCAAGGGAAAAGCCTGAAAGACTCGCTTTCAACTAACGTCAGTAACAACACTCAAGCGCTGATCGACAAAGTTAAGCGCGCTCATGATCCTGACCTTCCCGACCTGACCGAATTTTCGGTCTGGAATGCCATCCAGGATCCGCTTGAGGGCGGAGTCGCCTTTCATTACAGCGCGCACAACCTCGATTCAGTGTCAGCCATGTCCTTCGAGGACGCTGGTGCTTTGTTGATGAAGCTTGCGCACCCGGAAGAGACATTCACAAAAATTATCAATCTGGCCGTGAATATCTGGCCAGAAATTGACTGGGTCACCGTGGTACCGGCCAACTATTTCAGAAAAGGTCGTGTTTTCAAGGACCGACAGACAATTGGATGGATTGGCTTTTGCCCGCAACCGTTGAAACAGGAAGACTTCCCTCAGGCACACAAACTGGTTCCCGTGCCCGACAGGGGGACCATTATCGTCAGCTGTCCTGAAGTCATGAATGAGCAAAACCTCGACCACTTCGGACAGGTTGGGGATATTGATACCAAACTGGTAGAGCTTGGTTATTTGCCGTTGTTTATGAACTGAATCGTGCACATGTGAACGACAGCGATCATCTGCAGGAGCCGGCTTGCCGGCGAAGGGCCCGTGAGTCTTGCGTTTTGATCACTGCGCATCCGCTCCCCAGATCCAGTTCCAGACCCCCGGCAATTTCACCGGTTGCGCACTGTCGCGAACGGTGCGCGCCATGGCCGCCCGTTGCAGTTCAGCCTGATCATCGTAAAACGGCTTCTGCGCCGTTTTCACGCCGGTCGCCTGCGCACTGTCGAGAAGGATTTGCAGGTATTCGCGGGCATGTCGGGCGGTGTAGCGATTGAGGTCGTGGAAGGTCACCACCACCGGGATCACCCCATCCACCGTCGGCAACTCACCCATTGCGATGCGCTCACGCACCTCTGACATCTGCCGCAACATGCTGGACCGGCGTCGGGGGCTGGCGTTGAAACCCCAGATCTTGCCGTCGTTGGCGCTCAGGTCGGTCAGCAACACGTGCATGCCGTGCTTTTGATAAGCGGCGAAAACCCGTTTGTCGTAGTTCCAGAACGGCGGCCGTACCAGGGTCGGCGGCGCACCGGTGATGGCGGCGATGTCGGCACTGCCTTTGGTCAATGACTGTTCCAGTTCTTCCGGGCTCAGAGAACGGTGATTGGTGTGCCAGTGGGTGGCCGTGTGGAAACCGAGAATCTGCCCGTCCGCATGTTCGCGGCGCATGACCTCTCGGCCGATGTCGCTGTCGCCCGCCCGTGGCGCACCGGTCTGCACGAAGAACACCGCTTTGAGGTTCGGCTGCACCGGGTTGGTGGCGAGACTGTCGAGGATTGTCATCGTCGGGTTCCAGAAACTCGACGCGCTGGGACCGTCGTCGAACGTCAGCAGAAACCGGATCGGTGCTTGCGCGTGCAGACGCTGTTCGGTTTGCGGCGTCATTTCGATGGGAGCAGCGATGCAACCCGCCAGCCCGACGGCAATGGCGAGTGCGCTGAGAATCTTGAACAGCTGTTTCATGTTGTGCCTTGAGCCGGACCGTTAAGCCCGCACAGTTGTGCGGGCGCGGTTTGGATCAGGGTACACAGTGTTTGGTTCCGGTGCTGCCCGGCATTGTCAGTTACTGGGTAAACGCCTGCTCGAACGAGTTGTCGATAATCGGCGCGGTCGCCAGCGCCGTCGGCAGTGCTTTGACCTTGAACAGAAAATCCGCCGTGCTTTGCAGGTCCTTCGCGGCCTGTGCATCCACCGGGCCGACGGTCATATGGGCCTGACGCAACCAGTGACGTGAGACGTTCTGGTCAAGATTGGCCTTCTTCGCCCACAGATCGGCATATTCGTCGGTGTGATTGTCGACCCAGGCCCGTGCCTTTTTCAGGCGAACCAGGAAGTCGGCGATGGCTTCGCGCTTGCTGTCGATTGACGGCGTCGAAGCGGCGATGGCGCTGAGGCCTGGCATGAGGTTCTTGGCGGTAAGAATCGGTCGCGCGCCGGAGAACAGAATCTGTTGGGAAATGTAGGGTTCCCAGACCGGGAAGGCATCAATGCTGCCCTGAGGCAGCGCGGCGGCGGCATCGATCGGCATCAGCTTGATGAAGTCGACGTAGTCCTCCGGCAGGTCAGCTTGTTGCAAGGCACGCAGGGTCAATTGCTGGCTCCAGGCGCCGGGCCAGTAGGCAACTTTCTTGCCCTTGAGATCGGCGATGGTCTTGACCGGCGAGTCCTTGGGCACCAGCAAGGCGATGGTGTCCGGGTTCTGCCGCGAGACGCCGATCAGCTTGACCGGCGCCTGCTTTGCAGCGAGGAACAGGAAGCCTGAATCGCCCAGAAAACCCACGTCCAGCGCCCCGGTGTTCAACGCTTCGGCCAGCGGTGCAGCGGCCTGAAAATGCTTCCAGTCAACGGTGTAAGGCGCCCCATCCAGCACCCCCGAAGCCTCCACCGAAGCGCGCACGTTGTAGTAATTCTGATCACCGACATGCAGGACAACGGGCTCAGCGGCGTAGGCCATTGGCGCAGCAAACAACGCACTGGTCAGCAAACTGCGAACGAATCTGGACAGGTTCATCGAGGGCTCCTTGAGAGTGAATGGCATAGACCATAACGCTCTTACAGGACGCTTTTTAAATTCGATTTACGCATAAGCTCATGACTGTCAGTCAACACTGTTCACCCGGCAACAGTGAGCCGACAGACTGTTTTCCCTGCAACACCCTTCTGCTTCATTCCTCGCCTCAACGCCTTGAAAACGCCTGATATCCAAGACATGGCACAGAGCCTGCAATATTCCTTTTACGCAGGAAGCATTTATAAAAAATGAATTTTTCGACATAAGAAACCCAACGCCTTGTCCGGAGCCGATCCCATGAAGTCCACCTTCCGCTTTCCCAAAGTCAGGTATCTGCTCAGCGCCTGCGCCCTGGCCTTGAGCCTGCAACCCGTCGCGCAGGCCGCTGAAACACCGCCGGCCGAAGTGCATCTGGATTACGCCTACTACTCGCCAGTGAGTTTGGTGCTTAAACACTTTGGATTTCTGGAAAAAGCCCTGCCGCAGACCAAAGTCAGTTGGGTGCTGAGTCAGGGCAGCAACCGCTCGCTGGAGTACCTCAACAGCGGCGGCGTTGATTTCGCCTCCTCCGCCAGCCTCGCCGCCGTGCTCAGTCGCGCCAATGGCAGCCCGATCAAATCGGTTTACGTCTACAGCCGCGCCGAATGGACCGCATTGGTGGTGCGCAAGGATTCGCCCTACCAGACCGTCGCCGACCTGAAAGGCAAGAAGATCGCCGCCACCAAAGGCACCGACCCGTACCTGTTCACCCTGCGCAGCCTGCAACAGGCCGGTCTGAGCAAGGACGATGTGGAACTGGTGCACTTGCAGCACCCGGATGGCCGCACGGCCCTGGAAAAAGGCGACGTCGACGCCTGGGCCGGCCTCGATCCGCACATGGCCGCCAGCCAGGTCCAGGCCGGTTCGCGCCTGTTGTATCGCAACACCAACTTCAACAGTTATGGCGTAGTCAGCGTTACTGACACTTATGCGAAAGAGCACCCGCAGACCATCGAAACCGTACTGAAGGCGTACGAAAAGGCCCGCGACTGGGCGGTAAAAAACCCTGACGAACTGGCGAAACTGCTCGCTACCGAATCCGGTCTGCCGCTGGAAGTGGCCAAGCTGCAACTGTCCCGCACTGACCTGAGCAGCCCGCAACTGACCGCCAGGGATGTGATCGCCTCCAAGGCCGCCGCGCCGATTCTGGTGTCCGAAGAACTGGTGCGTCGTGGGGTGAATGTCGATCAGGTCATCGATCAGTTGATCGACACCGGCTTCAAGGAAACCGTGGCCCGTCAGTAAATAACCGCCAACGGGGCACAAGGAATCCGCGCCAGTCGCGGATTCGTCGTGACCGGAGAATCTCATGACCAGCAAAAGCAAAGACCTGCCCCTCGAACTGCCGACGCCACGTCGTGCCGCTCTTTCCTTGAACAATGCCTGGCGTTTGCGCCTCAAGGGTCTGGCGTTGCCGGTGCTGATCCTCCTGGTGCTGGAATTTGTCGTACGCATCGGCTGGTTGCCGTCCTACCAAATGCCGGCGCCCAGCGAAATCGCCCTGACCTTGAGAGACCTCGCCGAAGGCGCGCTGTGGAAACACATCAGCGCCAGCCTGTTGCGCGTGTTGCTCGGTTTCGCCATCGGCACCGGTCTGGCACTGGTGTTTGCCGCCTGGGTCGGTTTGAGCCGCGAAGCCGAAGCCTGGCTTGAGCCGACCTTCGCCGGCCTGCGTTCGATTCCGAGCCTGGCCTGGGTGCCCTTGTTGCTGCTGTGGCTGGGCATCGACGAAACCTCGAAAATCGTCCTGATTGCCATCGGCGCGTTCTTCCCGGTGTACCTCAACGGCGTCGCGGCGATCCGCGACATCGACCGCAAACTGGTGGAAGTCGGGCAGATGTATGGCTTCGGTCGCACACGGCTGGTCCGGCGGATTCTGCTACCCGCCGCCCTGCCCGGCCTGTTTACCGGGTTGCGCAGCGGCATGAGCCTGGCGTGGATGTTTCTGGTGGCCGCCGAGTTGATCGCCGCGACCAAAGGGTTGGGTTATCTGCTCAGTGACGGGCGCGAGACGTCCCGTCCGGACATCGTGCTCGCGGCAATCATTGTGCTGGCGCTGCTGGGCAAACTCAGCGATGGAATCCTCGCTGGTCTGGAGAAACGCTTCCTGGCGTGGCGCGACACGTTCAACGGCCAAAGCACAGAGGATTGAGCCATGACCGATTACCTGCTGGACATTCGCGTCGAGCGCAAAACTTTCGCCACAACCACCGTGCTCAGGGATATCCACCTGCAATTGCAGCCCCGGGAAACCGTCAGCCTGCTGGGCCCCAGCGGGTGCGGAAAAAGCACGTTATTGCGGATCGTTGCCGGTCTGGAAAAGGACTTTCAGGGTGAACTGAATCGCAGCGTCGGTGAGGTTGCGTTCGTGTTTCAGGAGCCTCGATTGATGCCCTGGCTGACGGTCGAGCAAAACATCGGCTTCAGCGCCGACAACCGATATGACAAGGCCTGGGTCGCACAACTGATCGATGAAGTCGGCCTCAGCGGGTTCGCTCAAGCGCTACCCAAGGCGCTTTCCGGCGGCATGGCGCAGCGGGTCGCCATTGCTCGCGGCCTCTACTCACGGCCCGATGTGCTGTTGCTCGACGAACCGTTCAGCGCGGTGGACGCCTTCACCCGGATGAAACTGCAAGATCTGTTGCTGCAACTGGCCGAGCGTCACGCCATCGCCCTGCTGCTGGTGACCCACGATGTCGATGAAGCGCTGTACCTCAGCGACCGCGTCCTGGTCATGGACAATCGCCCCAGCAGCATTCGCCAGGAACTGGCGGTGCAACTGCCCCATCCGCGTGATCGGCGCGATCCGCAGCTGGCGCAATTGAAGGCCCTGTCGTTGACCGAACTGCAACGGGCGCACGTCATTTGAATCGCCCAGCGTTCCCCGATCCGTAGGAGCCAGGCTTGCTGGCGAAGGCGTCCGTAAGATCGCCATCGCCAGCAAGCCGGCTCCTACAGGGTTCGTGTGAATCCCCGATCCCGAACACCCTGACGATCCGTAGGAGCCAGGCTTGCCGGCGAAGGCGTCCGTAAGATCGCCATCGCCAGAAAGCCGGCTCCTACAGGGTTCGCGTGAATCCCCAATCCCGAACATCCTGACGATCCGTAGGAGCCAGGCTTGCCGGCGAAGGCGTCTGTAAGATCTCCATCGCCGGCAAGCCGGCTCCTACAGGGTTCGTGTGAATCCCCGATCCCGAACATCCTGACGATCCGTAGGAGCCAGGCTTGCCGGCGAAGGCGTCCGTAAGATCGCCATCGCCAGCAAGCCGGCTCCTACAGGGTTCGCGTGAATCCCCAATCCCGAACATCCCCGCGATCCGTAGGAGCCAGCTTGCTGGCGATGGCGCCCGTAAAATCGCCATCGCCAGCAAGCCGGCTCCTACAGGGTTCGTGTGAATCCCCGATCCCGAACATCCTGACGATCCGTAGGAGCCAGGCTTGCCGGCGAAGGCGTCCGTAAGATCGCCATCGCCGGCAAGCCGGGCTCCTACAGGTGAAGCGTCTAAGCTGAAGGTTCCAGTCGGAGGTTTCTTTCGATGTGCGGAAGACTCTCGCAATATCGGGGCATTCATGACTTCGTGGCGGTGTTGAGTATTCCCGACGCGCTGATCAACCATGTCGGCGATGAACCGCTAGCCAGATACAACGCCGCACCGACGAATCAACTCGCGTTGTTTCATCGGCAAAGCAATGGGCTCCAGGCCGACAAGGTGCGCTGGGGATGGCGGCCGCATTGGGCGAAGGATCGTGCGGCGCCGATCAATGCACGGGTGGAGAAAGTCGCCCATGGTCCGTTCTTCCGCGCAATCTGGCCGCACCGCGCGATTGTGCCGATCGACAACTGGTTCGAATGGGTCGATACGCCGGACTCAACGAGACAGCCATGGCTCATCCGGCGGCAGGACCGCGATCCGATTTTCTGTGCCGCGATTGGCCGGTTTCCCACAGATGGCGAGGAACCGAGAGACGACAACGGTTTCGTGATCATTACCGCGGACAGCGCCGGTGGCATGCTCGACATTCACGACCGGCGGCCGGTGGTGTTGTCGCCGGAACTGGCACGGGAATGGCTCGATCCCGCCACGCCCCCGGAACGCGCCGAACAGATGGCCTTGTATCAAGGCGAAGGCAGCGAAGTTTTCGAGTGGTACAAGGTTGGCAAGGCTGTAGGCAACGTGAGGAATCAAGACGCGTCGCTGATTGACGAGAGTGCATGAACTTATCAATACCAACAGCCTGACGGCAGCCAATAACTGTTAGTTATGCAGACCAATAACTTAAACGTTACACAGACTGTTTCACCCAAGTAACACTTACTGATAGAGGACGCTTTGCTGCATCAACCGCTTGTCCGACAATTTGATCGTCATACATACATTTAGAATAACTACGGATAGCATGCGCGCCGCATTTCCATTGGCATCGCCCAGTTGACCAAAGAGTCAACAACTAAGGAAATCCCAACTACAACAAGCCTTGCAGAGAATTAAATGCGCGACGATTTTGCAATCAATCAAGTCGTTGGTCTGGAGTGCGTTTATCTTTCGACGACAGAGCACTATCGGCTGGACTGTTTCATCGAGCAATACATAAAGACCCGTAACCTGCTATCGGTTCCGGGGATTGACGGCACCTTGCGTTCAACGCTCATACACTATCCCGGCAAGCCGCCGGTCATGGTCAACGAAGTGAACGCATGGATCGACAAGACCCTGGGCTATCGGGCCTCACATCCCGACGAATTGCAGCTCGACGACGCTTGAAACGATACGCAGGCCTACGTTTGGCAAAAGAACTGAACGAACCCGTCGTCGCCGCACTCTGAACGGTAGAGGCTCACTGAGCCTCCTCCTTTTTCAGCAGTCCTATTTCTGCATCACACTTTCACCGCAGATCTCTCTGAATTTTTATTCGACGACTAAGCCACTGACCTGGCTGGCTCCACGAGAGATAGATGAGTGAACTCATTCCCTATGCCGTGCATTACTTATTCGACGGTGTGCGACAGCACTTTTTCAAGATGGCTGTGCATTTTTCCGATGTCGAAGCGATTCATTCGGCGTCTGCGCATGCTTACCCTGAATCCGGCCGCAAGATCGCCGAACACGCCACCCTCGAAGCGGCACGGATCAAAGCACAGCAATTGGGCATTACCCAGATTCGCTGGAACGTGTCGATCTGATTGACTGGCAAAAAAAAGCCCCGCGCATTGGCGGGGCTTTGTTGTATGCGCAGATCGGTCAGAGCGCCTGCTAAAACTTTCGATCAGGTTCTGACAGTTCCTTCCCGTCGTCGGGATGCTTCCAGTCAGGCGTCGAACGTTTCTGCCGCTCGATCTCTTCTTCCGTCGGTTCATCCATGTCTTCATCTTCCGGATCCGGACGCTTTTGTTCAGTTGCCATGCTCACCTCTCTCCCTAAGGGATCAGTCATCAACTTTAAGCGTAGAACAGTTTCGCGCTCCCGGCTCAGAGCCACCAGCGCAGCAAAAAGAAAAAGCCCATGCTCAACAACATGCTGAGCAAGGTGTTGCGGGTGTACAGCACCAGCCCCACCGCCACCAGCGAACTGATCAGGTACGGGTTGTCCCATTGCAGGTTCAGCTGTTTATCCGGCATGAACACAATCGGGCCGCAGATGGCGGTCAACATGCCCGGCACCGCAAAGCCGAGGAATTGCCGGGCGTTGCTGCTCAGGCGCAGCGGCAGCCGCGGCTCGAGAAATACATAACGGTTAAGGAACACCAGAATCCCCATACCGACAATCACCGCCCAGACCATCATGTGCGTCCACCGTAGAATTTGTTGCAGATGAAGCCCGCCGTCATGCCCGCTAACCCCGACAACACCAGCGCCGAGCCCCATTGCCAGTAACTGAACAACACCGAGCAAAACAGCGAAACCGCCACGCAGACCACGGTCGGTACGTTGCGCACCACCGGGGTGATCAGGGCAATGAAGGTCGCGGCGATGGAGAAATCCAGGCCCAGATGTTCCAGGCCGGGAATGCTACTGCCCAGCACAATGCCGGCCAGCGTGAAGAGGTTCCAGGCGATGTAAAACGTCAGGCCGACGCCCAGGGCATACCAGCGGTTGAATTGCTGTTTGTCATGCTGGCTGGTCAGGGCGAACAGCTCGTCGGTGAGCAAAAAGCCCAGCCCCGCACGCCAGCGACCCGGCAGTGGGGAAATTACCGAGCGCATGCTCATGCCGTAGAGCAAATGCTGCGACGTCAGCAATAACGTGGTCAGCAGAATTGAAAAGATTCCGGCACCGCCCTTGAGCATGCCGATGGCCACCAATTGCGCCGCCCCGGCAAACACGATGCTCGACAACCCCTGGCCTTGCAGCGGCGTGAGGTTGGCTTCGATGGCCATGGAGCCGGCCAGCAATCCCCACGGCGCGGTCGCCAGGGACAACGGCATGATCGCCGCGGCGCCGCGAAGAAAGGCGCTGCGCGGCATGAGTGAGTGAGTCATAACGCTCTACAAACAGGAAAAGACGCCTGACTGTGCCAGCAGCCGCGCCCGATGGCTTGAACAATCTTGCGCACTTGTACCGATTTTGGTGATTGACAAAATTCCCGCCGACTCTTAAAACTGAGCGCCTCATTCAGGGTGTAAGCAAACATGTCCGCAACCTTCAACCTCAACATTGACGCCATTGGCTTGATTGCCAAGGCGCAAGGTTGCGTTGCGCACGCCCTCAAATCGAAGAAACAGTCGCTCATGTGACCGGGGCGCGCTGTCCCGTCAGATGAGCTGACAGGACATTGAGCGCGACGGGCACCCTCCCCTGCTTACTTCCTTCTACGCTTCTGACGGTGACGAAATCGGTCAACTTTCAGGAGTAAGTGCATGTCATCGTTTCAAGGTATCTGGGTTCCGCTCGTTACGCCGTTTCAACACGGTGCGATCGATTTCGTCGGGTTGCGCCGGCTCGTCAGCCATTTGCTGGACAAAGGCGTCGATGGCCTGGTGGTCTGCGGCACTACCGCTGAAGCGGCGGCACTGAGCAAACATGAACAACTGGCGGTGCTGGATGCCGTGCTTGAGTTAGTGCCTGCGGATCAGGTGGTCATGGGGCTCGCCGGCAACAACCTGACCGAACTGCTGCAATTGCAGAGCGAAATCCTCAAGCGGCCACTGGCCGGGTTGCTGGTGCCGCCGCCGTACTACATTCGCCCGTCCCAGGCGGGCCTTGAAGCGTTTTTCAAAACGGTTGCCGATGCGTCCACTGTGCCGATCATTCTGTACGACATCCCGTATCGCACCGGCATCGCCTTCGAACAGGCGACGTTGCTCAACATTGTCGCCCACGAGCGAATCGTCGCGATCAAGGATTGCGGCGGCAATCAGGCCAACACTCTGGCGCTGCTGACCAGCGGCAAGGTCGACGTGTTGTGCGGCGAAGACAACCAGATATTCAGCGCCCTGTGCCTCGGCGCCAAAGGGGCGATTGCCGCCTCGGCGCATGTGCATCCGGAGTTGTTCGTGACGCTGTATCAACAGATCCGCGACCAGCGGTTGGCGGAAGGACGGGCGACTTTTTTCCGGTTGTTGCCGCTGATTCAAAGCCTGTTCATTGAACCCAATCCTGCCCCGGTGAAAACCGCACTGGCCCTTGAAGGCTTGATCGGCGACGAACTGCGCGCGCCGATGCAACGCAGCAGTGAGGCCATGGTGCTGCGTCTGAAGGCCGTGCTCGCCGGGCTGGGCAGCAAACAATAGATAGAGCGCCGACGCCCCGCCCGAGTACCATGGAGTGATTCGCATCACGCGTCAGGGAGTCGCCATGCTTTACCGGATCGCCGCCGATGGGCTGGTGCTGTTTCATCTGTTGTTCATTCTGTTCGTGCTGTTCGGCGGGCTGCTGGTGCTCAAATGGCGCCACCTGGCCTGGTGGCACCTGCCGGCTGCAACGTGGGGGATTGCGGTCGAAGTGTTCCACCTGACCTGCCCGCTGACACAGTGGGAAAACCTCATGCGCAGCGCGGCCGGGCAGACCGGCTATGGCGGTGGTTTCATCGAGCATTATGTGTGGCCGGTGATTTACCCGGTCGGGTTGACCCCGAGTATCCAGCTGGGACTCGGCGGCGTGGTGCTGGTGATCAACGTGTTGGTCTACGTTCGGGTGTTCAGGCAGCGAAAGTCACGCCGGACGTCCACCCTTTCAAATACCACACGATCCCTGTAGGAGCCGGCTTGCTGGCGATGGCGGCCTCAAATTCAATGTAGTGTTCGAGGGCCTCATCGCCAGCAAGCCGGCTCCTACAGGGGTTGGGATTGGCCGATAAATTTCAAACAGCCCGCGATTTTGTAGGAGCCGGCTTGCCGGCGATGGCGGCCTCAAATTCAACGCAGCGTTCGAGGGCCTCTTCGCGGGCAAGCCTCGCTCCTACAGGGGTTGGGGTTGGGGTTGGGGTTGGCCTATACATTTCAGGTGGCCGCGATTTTGTTTTCGTTGCTCCAGACATTCATTTCCAGGCCGTTCGTTCGAGGATTCAGAACATGTTGTCGATTGAAGACCTGGCGTTGCTGGAGGCCATTCGGGAAACCGGTAGCCTGTCGCGCGCGGCGGTGCACCTGGGCAAGGCGCCATCGACCGTGTCGTATGCGGCGCGGCAACTGGAAGAGCGTTTCGACGCCTTGCTCTTCGATCGTCGCCGTTACCGCTTGCAGCTCACCCCGGCCGGGGAATTGCTGGTGAACGAGGCGGCGCGGCTGATGCAGGACGTCTCGCGCCTGACCCAACGGGTGCAGCAAGTGGCCAATGGTTGGGAGAGCCGCCTGTGGATCGTCACCGACGAACTGCTGGAGTTCGAAACCCTGATCCCGGTGATTCACGAGTTCGATGCGCTGGAATCCGGCGTACCGTTGCGCATCACCCAGGAAGTGCTCAAAGGTGTCTGGGAAGCCCTGCGCGAAGGCCGGGCGGACCTGATCATCGGCGCCACCAACGAACCGCCGGCCATCCCTTCCTTGCGCTGGATGCAGTTGGGGGAAATGGAATGGGTGTTTGCGGTCTCACCGAAGCACCCGCTGGCCAAGGCCAAGGAACCGATCTCTCGGGCAACGGTGACGCAACACCGGGCGATTGTCGTGGCCGACTCCTCCAGAGTCACCGAAGGCAGCACTTATGGCGTCTCCGGCGGACAACCCGTGCTCGCCGTGCCGACCATGCGCGCCAAAATCCTCGCCCAGTGCGACGGCCTGGGCGTGGGGTGGCTGCCCAAACATCGGGTCGGCTCGCTACTGAAAAACGGCACGCTGGTCGAAAAACAGATGGCCGACCCGCGCGAGCCGAACATTCTGTATGCCGGCTGGCGTGGCGACCATGACGGTCGCGCCCTGGGTTGGTGGCTGGAAAAACTCAAGCAATCGTACCTGGCGACCCAACTGGTTCAGGGCAGCGGTGGGTTTGTTTGAGTTCAGTTGGCAATGACGCTCATGTTCCTGCCGCTGGCCTTGGCCACGTAAAGCGCCTTGTCCGCAGCGCCGACGAGGTCGTTCGGCTGGGCCTGTGATGCCGGATCGTAAGCGGCGACGCCGATACTGACCGTCACCATGCCCTCTGCGCCTTCACGGTGGGGAATACCGGCCTGCAACACCGCACGACGGATTTTTTCCGCCACCAGAAACGCCCCCACATAGTCAGTCCCCGGCAGCACCGCCGCAAACTCTTCACCGCCGTAGCGCGCAGCCAGATCCCCGGGCCGCTTGATGTTGTCGGTGATGATCGCGCTGATGTTGCGCAAACATTCGTCGCCGGCCACATGACCGTAGTGGTCGTTGAACAGTTTGAAGTGATCGACATCGATCATCAGCAGCGCGAGGCCGTTCAGGCTGCGCCGGGCGCGGCCCATTTCCGAGTGGATGAACAGGTCGAACTGACGCCGGTTGGACAGCCCCGTCAGCGCGTCTTCCAGGGCCAGCAATTCCAGGCCACGATTGACCTCGAGCAGTTTGTCCTGAGCGTCCAGCAGTTGGTTCTGAATGCGGTTCTGCTGCTTCATCAGATTGATCAGGCGAAAACCCAGTACACCGACAAAACCCAGCAAAAGCGTAACGATGCCAGCACTGAGCATGGATTCCTCACGCCAGCCGGCCAGGACTTCCTCCTTGTCGAGCGCGGCGAAAACAACCAGCGGATACCCCTCGACCCGGCGAAACCCCACCACCCGCACAACGCCATCCACCATGGATTTGAATGTTGCCGTCCCTGAACTCCCCGAGGGCAACAACTGCTTGAACAGCGGGCTGTTGGCGAGGCTGGTGCCGATATCCGCTTCGTTGAACGGCCGGCGAACGATGATGGTGGCATCGTCGGCGATCAGGTTGATTACGCCGTTGCGGCCCATGTCGATGCTGTCGTACAGGAACAGGAAATGATTGAGATAAATCGTCGCCAGCGCCACACCGGCAAAACTCCCATCGGCATGATTGATCCGGCGCGACACCGTCATGATCCATTCGCCGCTGGAGCGGCTTTTGATCGACGGGCCGATATGAGGCCCACGGTCGGGATGATTGCGATGGAAGATGAAATATTCACGGTCGGCATTGTTGGCATCGGTCAGGGCGGCGCCGTTGGAATTGGCAATCCAGCGCCCCGTTTCGTCATAGACGAACAGGCCATGCAACTGACTCAACTCACTGCGCTGGGCGCTGAGCAAGCGCTCCAGATGTGGCAGCCCGGCCGGGTCGAAGCCGTCGCTTTCGAGGCGTTCCACCAACGTAAACAGCAGCGTATCGGCCTGCTTGATCGTCGCCTGCGCTTGCGAGGCCAGGGTCTGCGCAAGGTTGGACATCGCCACTTCCTTGTCATGCAGATGGTACTGGCGCGAACTCCACGCTTCCCAGATCACGATGACAATCATGGACAGGCACACTGCAACAAGCAGTACCACCGCGGAGCGTACCTTGATCCTGGCACCGGCCTGTTCGGTGACCAAAGGCACGCTGTGGCGCAATTGTTCAATTCGATCTTTGACAGACGGGTTACCCATGACGCTCCCTGAATCCTTATGAATGGCGACTGATCCCGTTCGCCTTTTTATTATCAATGTGCCTTGATCCTGTACCGGTTAGCGTGACGTCTGTTTCACGGCCTCAAGCCACGCCGGGTTCAATTGCGTCTGTTCGGTCTCGATGCCCAGCGCTTCCATTCGTGCCTTGTGCAGGTCCATTTCACGTATCAATTGGCTGTGATCACTGGAGTTACCGTCCAGTTGGTGCATCTGGCTCAGCCCCAGGTGATAAAAACGCAGCAGCTTCATGGCACTCGGATCACCCGCGTCCACCGCCACCGTCACCTGGTGCATAACGTTGGTGATGCTCATCAGGCTGCGTTTGAGCTGCCAGCCGTAGACCGCCGGCGCCATCCACTCCTGGGTCCAGAATTTGCCGCGCATCAGCGCCGCCATCAACAGCACCGCGACAAACACGCCGCCCACGTTGAAGCGTAGATTGTCGCCCCCCGGTTCGCCGAACATTGCCACCGCCGCGGTGGACAAAACCATCGCCAGGGCGAGGAAAACCAGGGCGATGATGATCGTGCTGCGGCGCGTCTGGCTTCGATAGATTTCTGGGTTCTGTGGCTGGATTTCAAACATCGCGACGGGATTCCTCAGGCGGCGTGAGCAAAAAGACTGCGGGGCATTATCGCCTCTGCGAGGGATTTAGCTATGCTGGGGCTCCTTTTCATCTTTTCATCGTCAAAGGGGAACATGGCGATACTGCGCAGTTCGTGCCATCTTCTTTCGTGGATACATACTATTCGGATGTCATGCGTCCTCGGCGGGTGACATCGTTTTAAGGATCATTGAATGTCCCAACGACAAGTAATCAACGCTTCGGTCAGCCCCAAAGGCAGCCTGGAAACCCTCTCTCAACGTGAAGTACAGCAACTGAGCGAAGCCGGATCCGGCAGCACCTATACCCTCTTCCGCCAGTGCGCCCTGGCCATTCTGAATACCGGCGCCCATGTCGATAACGCCAAGACCATCCTCGAAGCCTACAAGGACTTCGAAATCCGCATTCACCAACAAGACCGCGGTGTACGCCTGGAACTGCTGAACGCCCCGGCCGACGCATTCGTCGATGGCGAAATGATCGCCAGTACCCGGGAAATGCTGTTCAGCGCCCTGCGCGACATCGTCTACACCGAAAACGAACTCGACAGCCAGCGCATCGACCTGAGCAATTCCCAGGGCATCAGCGACTACGTGTTCCACCTGCTGCGCAACGCCCGCACCCTGCGCCCCGGCGTCGAGCCGAAGATCGTAGTGTGCTGGGGTGGCCACTCGATCAACACCGAAGAATACAAATACACCAAGAAAGTCGGCCACGAGCTGGGCCTGCGCAGCCTCGACATCTGCACCGGTTGCGGCCCCGGCGTGATGAAAGGCCCGATGAAAGGCGCGACCATCGCCCATGCCAAACAACGCATTCACGGTGGCCGTTACCTCGGCTTGACCGAGCCCGGCATCATCGCCGCCGAAGCGCCGAACCCGATCGTCAATGAGCTGGTGATTCTGCCGGACATCGAGAAACGCCTGGAAGCGTTCGTGCGTGTCGGCCATGGCATCATCATTTTTCCTGGCGGCGCGGGCACGGCTGAAGAGTTCCTGTACCTGCTCGGCATCCTGATGCACCCGGACAACAAGGGCCTGCCCTTCCCGGTCATCCTCACCGGGCCGAAACACGCGGCGCCGTATCTGGAACAACTGGACGCGTTCGTCGGCGCCACCCTGGGTGACGCAGCGAAGCAGCATTACGAGATCATCATCGACGACCCGGCTGAAGTCGCGCGGCAGATGACTGCTGGTCTTAAAGCGGTGAAACAGTTCCGCCGCGAGCGCAACGACGCGTTCCATTTCAACTGGCTGCTGAAGATCGACGAGGGCTTCCAGCGCCCGTTCGACCCGACCCACGAAAACATGGCCAACCTGAAACTCAGCCGCAGCCTGCCGGCCCATGAACTGGCCGCCAACCTGCGTCGCGCGTTCTCCGGCATCGTCGCCGGCAACGTCAAGGACAAGGGCATCCGCCTGATCGAAGAACACGGGCCGTACCAGATCCGTGGCGATGCGGCGGTGATGCAGCCGCTGGATCAGTTGCTCAAGGCGTTCGTGGCCCAGCACCGGATGAAACTGCCGGGCGGCGCGGCGTATGTGCCGTGTTATCGCGTGGTTGCATAACCAAACCCTGTAGGAGCCAGCTTGCTGGCGATGAGGCCCTCGAACCGTGCATCGTTCATCCGGCCGCCATCGCCGGCAAGCCGGCTCCTACAGTTCCGCGTCGTATGAAAATCTACCGACACCCACGATTCCCGTAGGAGCCAGCTTGCTGGCGATGAGGCCCTCGAGCCGTGCATCGCTCATCCGGCCGCCATCGCCGGCAAGCCGGCTCCTACAGTTTGGTTTCGTGTGAAAAACTACCGACACCCACAATTCCCGTAGGAGCCAGCTTGCTGGCGATCAGCCCCTCGAACCGTGCATCGTTCATCCGGCCGCCATCGCCGGCAAGCCGGCTCCTACAGTTTGGTGTCGTGTGAAAAACTACCGACACCCACGATTCCTGTAGGAGCCAGCTTGCTGGCGATGAGGCCCTCGAGCCGTGCATCGCTCATCCGGCCGCCATCGCCGGCAAGCCGGCTCCTACAGTTTGGTGTCGTATGAAAATCTACCGACACCCACGATTCCCGTAGGAGCCAGCTTGCTGGCGATGAGGCCCTCGAGCCGTGCATCGCTCATCCGGGCGCCATCGCCGGCAAGCCGGCTCCTACAGTTTGGTGTCGTGTGAAAAACTACCGACACCCACAATTCCCGTAGGAGCCGGCTTGCTGGCGATGAGGCCCTCGAACCGTGCATCGCTCATCCGGCCGCCATCGCCGGCAAGCCGGCTCCTACAGTTTGGTGTCGTATGAAAATCTACCGACACCCACGATTCCTGTAGGAGCCAGCTTGCTGGCGATGAGGCCCTCGAGCCGTGCATCGTTCATCCGGCCGCCATCGCCGGCAAGCCGGCTCCTACAGTTTGGTGTCGTGTGAAAAACTACCGACACCCACGATTCCTGTAGGAGCCGGCTTGCTGGCGATGGGGCCCTAAAGCCTTGCGCAGCGCATCAAACTACAGGTTATCCGCGTCGATCACAGCCTTGGCAAAGGCTTGCGGATCTTCCTGCGGCAAGTTGTGGCCGATGCCGCCGCTGATGAGGCGGTATTCGTATTTGCCGGTAAAACGCTTGGCGTAATCCTCGGCGGCCGGATGCGGCGCGCCGTTGGCATCGCCTTCCATGGTGATGGTCGGCACCGTAATCACCGGGGCCTTGGCCAGTTGCTGTTCCAGCGCTTCATACTGGGGTTCGCCCTGCACCATGCCCAACCGCCAGCGATAGTTGAAAATCGTGATAGCGACGTGATCCGGGTTGTCCAGGGCCGCCGCACTGCGGTCGAACGTTGCGTCGTCGAAGCGCCATTTTGGCGATGCCAGCTCCCAGATCAACTTGGCGAAGTCGTGACGATTCTTTTCGTAGCCGGCCTGACCGCGCTCGGTTGCAAAATAGAACTGGTACCACCATTGCAACTCGGCCTTGGGCGGCAACGGGTTCTTGCCCGCAGCCTGATTGCCGATCAGATAACCGCTGACGGCGACCAGCGCCTCGACCCGCTCCGGCCAAAGTGCGGCAACGATGTCCGCCGAGCGCGCGCCCCAGTCGTAGCCACCCAGCACCGCTTTCTTGATCTTCAGTGCATCCATGAAGTCGATGACATCACTGGCCAACGCCGCTGGCTGGCCGTTGCGAACAGTCTTGTCGGACAGGAAATGCGTGTCACCGTAGCCCCGTGCGTACGGGATCAACACCCGGTAACCCTTGGCCGCCAACAACGGCGCCACTTCGCTATAACTGTGAATGTCGTACGGCCAGCCGTGCAGAAGTATCACCACCGGCCCATCGGCGGGGCCGACTTCGGCGTACGCCACACTCAGCAACCCGGCATTGACATGCTTGAGCGGGCCGAACGTGTCCGCCTTGAGGGTCGCTGCACTCGCCACCACGGGCTCGGCAGTCGCGGCTTGCGCACTGGCAGCCCCGAGAGCACCGAGTTGCATCAGCGCGAACGCGAGGACCGAGGGGCCAAGGAAACGGCGACGACGCGAGGCGGAAGTACTGCTCAACACATTGATCTTCATGGTGATATCCCTGCAAGTCATTGATCGGGTGTTTGGACGAAATGAATCAGCCATCGCGGGGCGCTGAGCAAACGGTGCGTTGCTCGACATCGACTGCGATGAGCGTAGTGGAAAGATCAGCCGCCCTGATTCGCGCAGTCTGCGAATTTGCTGTACCCGGCGACTTTCTGTGCGCCATTGGAGTCGAGGTAGGTCAGGCGGGCATCGACAATGCCGCAGGTGCCGCCGCCGTTGTCGACGATGGAAACAACCTTCTTGATATCCAGGTGCGTGCCGTACGCCGTGGTCTGCGCCGGGGCTTGAACATCGGCATGGGCCGAAAATGCGGCAACGTTCAGGACGGCGAAGAAGCTGGCGGCAATCAGTTTTTTCCAGTTCATGATGAATTCCTCAGGGTTGCAATGGGCAATGGTTGCGAGGCAAACCGTGTTGTCTCGATGGAGCCCATTTAATCGACCCGAGGTATCTGCCATGTGTCTTAGAACCCGCGGTATTAAGGCGTAAGGTGTCAAACAGGGCAGCGGATACACTGTGATACAAAGCCTGTGGGCAGGTGCACCGTGGCTGCCTAGAATGCGCAACGTGCGAATAACAAGAGGGTTGAGCAATGGAACATGTAAACCACATTCTGATCGTCGACGACGACCGGGAGATTCGCGAGCTGGTCGGCAATTACCTGAAGAAGAACGGCCTGCGCACCACGGTGGTTGCCGACGGCCGGCAGATGCGCAGTTTTCTGGAAGCCAATCAGGTGGACCTGATCGTGCTGGACATCATGATGCCCGGCGATGACGGCCTGGTGCTGTGCCGTGAGTTGCGCTCGGGTAAACATAAAGCGACGCCGATCCTGATGCTCACCGCACGCAACGACGAAACCGATCGCATCCTTGGCCTGGAAATGGGCGCCGACGACTACCTGACCAAACCCTTCGCCGCCCGCGAGTTGCTGGCGCGGATCAACGCCGTATTGCGCCGTACGCGAATGCTGCCGCCCAACCTGCTGATCACCGAAAGTGGCCGACTGTTGGGTTTCGGCCGCTGGCGCCTCGACACGACTGCCCGCCATCTACTCGACGAAGACAACACGATGGTCGCCCTCAGTGGTGCCGAGTACCGCTTGTTGCGCGTATTCCTCGATCACCCGCAACGGGTACTCAGCCGCGACCAGTTGCTCAACCTGACCCAGGGACGCGATGCCGACCTGTTCGATCGTTCAATCGATTTGCTGGTGAGCCGTTTGCGCCAACGCTTGATGGATGACTCGCGCGAGTCGACCTACATCAAGACCGTGCGCAGCGAAGGCTATGTGTTCTCCTACCCGGTGGAAATGCTCGGCGCAGAATCATGAAGCGTGCCTGGCGCTGAACACGACCGCCCTTCACATCCGAAGGGTTTTGTATCCGTCTGTATAAGAACCCGCAACAGATACGCAGACAGCGATTTCGCCGGGTTCGAGCACACATCACCGATACACCCGGGCGTTTAACTGTGATCACCGGATAGCAGCAGCTACCGACCCACTCAAACTAAACGCACGGAGAATCACCATGATCAATTTCTCGAAAGTTTCTTCCCTGGCACTCGGTCTGGCACTGGTCGGTGGTCTCGGCCTGTCGAATCTGGCCTCGGCCAGCACCGTGAGCGCGGTGTCCCACGGCCAGATCCAGCAGCTGCTGGTGGAAGGTGGCTCGGATCGGCTGCAACAGAACCGCGTGGCTGAAGGCGGTGCCGATCGCCTGCAAGAGCTGCGCGAACGTGTCGCCGAAGGTGGCGCCGATCGTTTGCAAGAGCTGCGTGAACGTGTTGCTGAAGGGGGTGCCGATCGCCTGCAGGAACTGCGTGAACGTGTCGCCCTGATCAGCCCGGACAACGCCGTACGCGGCGGCGTGATCGTGGCGGAAAACCGCGCAGAGTTCGGTTCGAAATATCAGCGGTATTGATCGCGATCTACATCGCAACAAAGATCCCCTGTGGGAGTGATACCCATAAATCCTCAGGTCTGACGCAAAAGCCCGCTCAATTGCGCGGGACAGTGACTGCACGCTCGTACTAAGCTTTGCGCCACATTCGATCAAGGACGATTCATGAAGCGCATCGCCGTTTGCCTGCTGTCTCTTTTGACGTTCACTGCGGTCGCGGCAGACCTGAACATGCTGACTGACAACCACCCGCCCCTGCATTTCCAGCAGGGTAATCAGCTGGTGGGGTTTGGCGTGGACGTGGTGCAGGCACTGGCCGACATGGCTGGCGACCAGGTGCACTTTCAGCAAGTCCCGCTACTGCGCGCCTTGCACGTGGCCAGCACCGAGCCCGCCACGGGGGTGTTCACCGTGTTGCGCACTGCCGAGCGTGATGGCCAGTATCAGTGGGTCGGTCCGCTGATGGAGGTGGAAACCGCTCTGTATTCCACTGAAAGCACCCGGCAGCCGGTGCGCAGTCTGCTGGAGGCCGGTCATCAGGGCCGCATTGCCGTTCCGCGAAAATGGCTGGTCTACAGCTACTTGCAGAAGCAGGATGTGAACAATCTGTACGGCGTGGAAACCCCCGAACAAATGATGCGCCTGGCCCGTCTGGGTCGCGCGGAGTTCGTGGTGGCCGATACCCTTTCCGTCGCCACCATGGCCCGTGAAGAAGGAGTGCCACCCGAGCAGTTGCACTACCAGATACCGCTGATGAAGGAAGCCACGTATATCGCTTTTTCGCCGTTGACCGACCCGCGTCAGATTGCGCGCTGGCAACAGGCGCTGAACACGATGCGCCAGGACGGGCGCCTGGAACAGCTCAAGCAGCGCTGGCTGGCAGACCGCACACCACGCTGACGGCGTGGATCAACGTTCTCGATAAAGACTATGCGTCAGGGTGTTTTTTCATCGTGATGCTCCAGGACTACTGTGGGCCCATCTTCTTCCCACAGTTCTGGAGCAACATCATGAAAAGCATTATTGGTCTTGGTTTCGTCCTTTCGGTTCTTGGTGCTACATCGGCCATCGCTGCCCCGCATGCTACGTTGCCAGTGGTGGCGGCGGCGAAGGTCAGTCAGCCGGCTAAGTTGAATGTGAATACGGTTGGTGTTGATCGTAAAGACACTCAGGCGAGTACGTTGTATGTCGCTGAAAACCGTCCTGAGTTTGGGTCCAAGTATCAGCGTTATTGATTGGCTGGTTTGTGCGGCTTTGAATAGGAAACCCCGAGAGGATTTGGTCTTTTCGGGGTTTCTTTGTTTGGGGGCATATCCGTTTTTTTTGTGATGGCTGATATTGGTTCCGCCCTTACGGCGGGTCACTTGGAGAAGCGCCAAGTAACCAAGGGCTCTTGCCCCTTTCGTTCGGTGCCTCGCCTAGGCTCGGCATGCCCTCGCTCCGGTCCTGCTCCGTGGGCCCGCCGCCATCGGCCATCCCTGGCCGGGGGCGGCTAACCCGGCATCCATGCCGGGTTGCCCACTGCGCAGAACCTGCGCTCGGCCTCTCGAGGGGGCGCTCAGATCAAAAGCTGAAGGCGAGCTAACGCTCGGCCTGATGAGTGGTGAAAATCAAAAGCACACGCGATCCCCTGTAGGAGCGAGGCTTGCCCGCGAAAAACGACCGGACAACGCGTTCATCCAGACAGCCCGCGTTATCGTTGACGTCCATCGCCAGCAAGCTGGCTCCTACAGGGGAATGCGTACGATCAAAGAGACGGGGCGGGCCGCCTCGATTTGGCATTTGATCTTTTGGTGGCCCACTAATTTCGGACACTTACGCATTCCCCTGTAGGAGCCGCCCGCAGCAAGCCGGCTCCTACAGGAAATCGCGTTTGCTTTTGACTTTCACCACTCATCAGGCCGAGCGTTAGCTCGCCTTCAGCTTTTGATCTGGCTTTTGCGGTACACGCCCCCTCGAGAGGCCGAGCGCAGGTTCTGCGTAGTGGGCAACCCGGCATGGATGCCGGGTTAGCCGCCCCCGGCCAGGGATGGCCGATGGCGGCGGGCCCACGGAGCAGGACCGGAGCGAGGGCATGGCGAGCATTAGCGAGCCACCGAACGAAAGGGGCAAGAGCCCTTTGGTTACTTTGGGGCTTTTCCAAAGTGACTCGCCGTAAGGGCGAAACCAATACCAGCCATCACAAAAAAACGGATATACCCCCAACCTAACCCCCAACCAAGCGCAAAGCCAAAGCCTTGGCCTGACTAGCCACGTCAGTCACCGCCGTACTCTCCCACCACATCCCCCGCAACGGCGGCCCCATGGCAAACAGTCGACTCGCAACCTGCCCATCACCACCCAGCACCGCGCCATCAACCGCCGCCGCAATCCCCAGCGCCAACGGCCCCGGCCGCACCAACCCTCGGGCCAACAGCTGCTGCGGCAACGGTCGCGCCACCCGTCGCCAGTCGTACTCGATGCCACTGGAATTGATCAACGCCGCGCCACTGACGACAACCGTTTGCGCTTCACCACGTCGACGAATACAGATACTGACACCGCCCGAAGCCGGCTCCAGCCCTTTGAACGAAGCCGCCTGAATCCGCAACCGCCCTTCCCCGTGCAATCGTGCAACCAACTCGGCACTCAACGGCGGCGACCGGTGATGATGACTTTCCCACCACGGCCGCACATGCCGCACAAACTGCCGACGCTGCCCATCCGTCGCCTGACTCCACAACCGTCCTATATGCGCCCGCACCGTATCCAGTGGCGCCTGCCAATCGACACCCTGCTCAATGGCATCCCGGCAATGCCGACGCAGTGCTCGCACCAACTGTCGCGGCGTACGAATACTGTGATCCTCGGCAAGAAAATCCACCCACGCCGGTGGTTGTCGACGCACGTGCGGCAGCAAGCCATGCCGGGAAAACACTTCAATCGGCCCGCGATGCCCGGCCTGTTCCAGCGACACCACGGCATCGACCATGGTCAGGCCCGAACCGATGATCAACACTGTCGATTGCGGATCCAGCTCACGCATCGCGGCAACATCCCAGGGATCAAGCGCCGCAGCGTTCAAGCCACTGGACTCGGTCTGTGGCGTGCGCGCAGCCGGAAACATCCCGGTCGCCAGCACCGCATAAGCACCCTGCAACCGCTGGCCGTCACTCAAGCTCAACCGCACCGAATCATCCAGCGTCTGCAAGTCCACCACCTCGGCCCGCACATGCTCGACCGTCGAGCCATTCAACGCGCCCAGCGCTTGCGCTTCGGCCAACCGTTGCTGCACGTACAACCCGAAAATCCCCCGGGGCGGAAATAGCTCGCTGACCGGCACATGCTGCTCATCGGACTCCGGCCAGCCACCACCGGCGATGTACTCGGTCAGCCATTGCGTCAGGTCGTCGGCGTTGTCCGGGTCGACGCTCATGCGCGCCGCGTTGCCGTTGAGCGTATGGCCCAACTCGACCGCGCTGTAGGCCTCGCCCCGTCCAAGTTCTGCCCGGGGCTCGATCACCAGCAACGAGCGTTTGCCGGGCAGGCGCAACAACTGCGCCGCCAGCATCGCGCCGCTGAGGCCACCGCCGACGATCAGGATGTCCGCGTGGCGGATGGCGTCGGTCGCCTGTCCGCGTTGGGTTTCAGTCATGGCGTTCTCACTGCTCAGTGTTTACCTAAATAAAAGTCATGCAGATCGCCCCGCGCCAACAGCGCCTCGCTGCTGCCGGACAACACCACCCGGCCGGTGTCGAGGACATAGGCCTGTGAAGCGTACTTGAGCGCCACATTAATGTTTTGCTCGGCAATCAGAAAGCTCACCTGCTCGTCGCGATTGAGCTGGGCGACGATCTCGAAAATCTCCTGGACGATAATAGGCGCCAAACCCATGGAAGGTTCATCAAGCAGTACCAAAGTAGGACGTGTCATCAACGCCCGGCCGATAGCGACCATCTGCTGCTCGCCACCGGACGTCAGTCCGGCCTGGGTCTTGCGCTTGGTTTTCAGGCGCGGGAACCAGGCGTAAATCCGCTCCAGGTCCCGGGCCAGCTCCTGGCGGTTCAAGCCGCGCACGAAGCCGCCACTGCGCAAATTGTCTTCGACCGTCAACTGCGGGAACACGTGGCGACCTTCCAGCACGTGCACCATTCCTTGGCGCACGCGCAGACTGGGATCGACACCCGCCGTATCGTGGCCGAGAAACTCGATCGTGCCGCGACTGACTTGCGCCCGCTCGGCCCGCACCAGCCCGGAAATCGCCTTCAGCGTGGTGCTTTTTCCCGCGCCGTTGGCACCGAGCAACGCGACGATGCCGCCCTTGGGCACCGTCAGCGAAACCCCGGCCACGGCCAGGATCGCCCCGTCGTAGATCACCTCGATGTCATTGACTCGCAACAGGTTGTTGGCGGCAATGTCGCTGGCGGCTTGGCTCATGGTTTATTCATCCCCGGTGCAAGTGCGTGGCGTCAGGTTTTTTTCCTTGGCGAACGCGGCGGATTTTTCATCGATCAAAGGTCGCAACAAGGCGCGGTCGGCGGCGATCCACTCGCTGATCAGCGTCCAGTTCGCGCCGTCCCACTGCTGAACCCGCGCCGAACCGCCGCCTTCGTGATCCTTGCAGGACAATTTGAGGTTTTGCATCAGGCCGAAATAACCCATGTCCTTGAGCCGCGCATCGTCGATGTTCAGGTGTTCCAGCCCCCAGCGACCTTCTTCGCCGTTCAACGGACGCTTGCCGAATTTGCCTTGCGCAGTACGGATCGCTTCCACCATGACAGCGGCATTCACCAGCCCGGAGTTGTAGTAGACGCTGCCGAAATTTTTCAGGTCCTTGAGGTCGCTCTTGCCCTTGTCGAGGATGAATTGCTTGAGGCGTTTGTGGATCTCGAAATCAGCGCCAGCGGGGTATGGCGTCAGCGCCAGATAACCCTTCGCGGCGGCGCCTGCGGGCAACACGTCTTCGCTGGAACTGGCCCAGATGTCACCGACGATGTGGTCCACCGGGAAGCCGAAACGCGCGGCGGTCTTCACCGCGACCGGCGTCGACACGCCCCATGTACGCAGGAACACCCAGTCCGGGTTGACCTGGCGAATCTGCCGCCATTGCGCCGACTGCTCGTTACCAGGATCGGCCACCGGAATCTGGATGTTCTCGAAGCCGTATTTCTCCGCCAACAGTTTCAGCGGGCCGAGGGTTTCCCGGCCATAAGCGGAGTCGTGATAGACCGTGGCAATCTTCTTGCCCTTGAGTTTGTCGAAACCGCCCTCGCGCTGAGCGATGTAATTGATCAGGCTCGACGCCTCGCTGTAGAAGGTCAGCATCACCGGGAAGTTGTACGGGAACACCGTGCCGTCGGTGGCTTCGGTGCGCCCGTAGCCGAGGGTGATCAGCGGGATCTTGTCGACTTCCGCGCGCTCGCTCAGCGCATAGGCCGCCGGTGCGCCGTTGGGTGAATAGATCGCCACCGGCGCGCCATCCAGGCCTTTCTTGAAGCGCTCATAGCACTCGATGCCCTTCTCCGCCGTCCACTCGGTTTCGCATTCCTGCCACACCAGTTTGACGCCGTTGATTCCGCCTTCCACATCGTTGATGTAGTTCAGGTAATCGAGCATCCCGGCCCACACCTGCACGCCGCTGGAGGCGTAGGCACCGACGCGATAGGTGGCCAACGGGAAGAATTGCTGGTCCGCCGAGGCCTGGACCACCGGCACTGCACTGCTGAAAACGGCCAGCGTCAAAGCGGCGCCGACCAACGAACGTTTCAAGGATGCACGCATGTTGTCTCTCTATCTAATAATGGAAAGGATTCAGAAGCGCAGCGGCCAGTGACTCAGCCGTTCACGAAGGTTGCCCAACAGGCGGATCAGGCCCTCCGGTTCCTTGATCAGGAACAGGATGATCAGCACGCCGAAGATGATTTTTTGCAGGTTCTGCAACTGCCCGGCGTCCACCGAACCACCGAACAAAGCTTGCCCGGCGTGGCTGAGCAGGATCGGCAACAGGCTGATGAACGCCGCACCGACGAAGTTGCCGGCGATGCTGCCCATGCCGCCGATAATGATGATGAACAGGATCTGGAACGACCGGTTGATATCGAAACTGCTGGCGCTGGCGGTGCCCAGGTAGGCGAAGGCCCACAGCGCGCCGGTGATGCCGAGGTAGAACGAACTGACGGCGAACGCCAGGTGTTTGTAGCGCACCACCGGAATGCCGATTACCGCTGCGGCGGTGTCCATGTCGCGGATCGCCATCCAGTTGCGGCCGATCTGGCTTTTCACCAGGTTCACCGCCACCCAGGTCAGCAACAATACGGTGGTCAGGGTCAGCAGATAGCGACCGAGCGGAGTGTTCAGGTCGTGGCCGAACAGCGCCAGTTTCGGTGCGGAAATGGTCCCGGACGAACCGTAGTTGTAGAACCAGGGGAATTTGACGAACAGCCACTCCAGGAAAAACTGCGCCGCCAGCGTGGTGACCATCAGGTAAAAGCCTTTGATCCGCGAACTCGGCAGGCCGAAAACAAAACCCACCACCGCGCTGATCAACCCGCCGCCGAGCAACGCGACGGGCAAGCCCAGTTCAGGCAAACGCAGCAAAAACCCATACGTGGCAAACGCCCCGACCGCCATGAACCCGGCGGCGCCGACCGAGGTCTGGCCGGTGTATCCGGTGAGCAGATTCAGGCCGAGGCCGGCCAGGGACAGCACCAGAAACGGGATCAGGATTGCGTTCAACCAATAGTCGTTGCCGGTCAGCGGCACGACCACGAAGGCGATCAATAACAGGCCAAGCAGTCCAAACGGGATACGACGCTGGATCAACACCGACGGCGCGGTTTCGCGGGCAAGGGAAATGGTCATGGGTTCAGACTCGCTCGATGGCGCGCTCGCCGAACAGGCCGGCGGGACGGATGTACAGGAAGGCCAGGGCCAGGACATAGGCGAACCACGGGGTGATGCCGCCGCCGATCAACGGACCGACGTAGACCTCGGCGAGGTTCTCCGCCGCGCCGACAATCAGCCCGCCGACAATCGCCCCGCCAATCGAAGTGAAGCCGCCGATGATCAAGACCGGCAGAGCCTTGAGCACCACCAGCGACAAGGAAAACTGCACGCCTTGGCGTGCGCCCCAGAGCAAACCCGCGACTAATCCAACAATGCCCGCGACGGCCCAGACGATCTGCCAGATCCGGTTTAGGTTGATGCCAATCGACAACGCGGCGGTGGTGTCATCCGCCACCGCCCGCAACGACACGCCGATGCGGGTCTTGTTGAACAGCAACGCCAACACCGTCACCAGCAAAATGGCCGCCGCCGCGGCGATCAAGTCGAACTGGCTGACCATCATCCCGCCGATGAACACCGGCACGTCGTCTATCCCTAAGTCCAGCGCCCGCACTTGCGAGCCCATCAAGCCTTGTGCCAGGCCTTCGATGATGAAGGACAGCCCAAGCGTGGCCATGAACAAGGTGATCTGCGAGCGGTTGACCAATGGCCGCAGCACCAGCCGTTCGATCAGCAACGCGCCGATGATCATCACCACCACGGTCAGCAACAGCGCCAGGGCAAACGGCACGCCCTGATCGTGCAGGCTGACGAAGGTCAGCGCGGCGAACAACAGCATCGCGCCCTGGGCAAAATTGAACACGCCGCTGGCCTTGTAGATCAGCACGAAGCCGATGGCGACCAGCGAATACATGGTCCCGGCGAGCAAGCCGCCGAGCAGGGTTTCGAAGAAAAATGTCATCAGTGCACCACTCCCAGATACGCCGCGATCACTTCGGGATCGGCCTGCACTTCGGCCGGCGTGCCGTCACCGACCTTGCGCCCGTAATCGAGGACCACGACGTGGTCGGACAGGCCCATGACCACGCTCATGTCGTGCTCGATCAACACCACCGTGGTGCCAAGGTCGCGGTTGATGTCGGCGATGAAACGGGCCATTTCCTGTTTCTCTTCGGCGTTCATTCCGGCCATCGGCTCATCCAGCAGCAACAGGCGCGGGCCGGCGATCAAGGCGCGGCCGAGCTCTACGCGTTTTTGCAGGCCGTAGGACAGATTGCCCACCGGCACATCGCGATGCGCCTGCAGCTCAAGGAATTCGAGAATGCCCTGGGCTTGCTGGCGGAAGGCTTCGGCCTCGCGGCGTGCTCGCGGCAGGTTGAGTGCCTGTTCGATGAAGCTGCTGCGCAAGTGCCGCGACAGGCCGGTGAGGATGTTGTCGATCACGCTCATTTTCTTGAACAACGCGTTGTTCTGGAACGTGCGGCCAATGCCTCGACGCGCAGCGGTCAACGGGTCGATGCGTTTGAACGGCTGTTGCTCGAAGACAATCGAACCGGCGTCGAAGCGGTACACGCCGTTCAGCACGTTGAGCAGCGAACTCTTGCCCGCGCCGTTGGGGCCGATCAGCGCGCAGATCTCGCCCCGACGCACGTCGAAGGACAGCTCGTTGATCGCTTTCACGCCTTTGAAGGACAGGGAAATGCCGCTGACTTGCAGGATGGAATCGGTCGAAGTCATGCGATGTCCTGTTTGAATTCAGTGAGCCAGGTTGGCGCGGCTTTCACCTCAGGCGTGCGCGTGGCCTGCCAGATGTAATGCAGGTTGTGAAAACCGAGCAGTCGCCGAACGCGGTTCTTGATCAGGCGTTGCAGGCCTTTTTCCGGGTGAGCGATGGCCCACTCGCAAAGACGTCTACGCCAGGTGCCTTGCGCGGCGAGGCGACTGTCGATTTCCTCGGCCAGCAGTTGCAGGCGTTCGGCCGACAGCAGCAGCCCCGAAGGCGCCACCTCACGCCGGTCGCGACTGGCACTGCCGGGGCTTTCCGGGAAAGCCAGGGATTGGCCGCTGCTCAGCCATTGCTCAAGCAACACCGTCAGGCCGGCTTGCCATTGCGTGCCCTCTTCGCTCCACAGTTGCGCGTTCTGGCGCCAACGGTTGAGGCGCTGCGGAGTGTCGACCGGGCCAAGCAGGTCGTTGAAGTTGAGCAGCGTTTGGCCCTGATTGAGCCACAGTTGCCGGGTCTGCCGGCCTTGAACGAAGGCGTGCGTGGGCCCGCTGCGCCAGAGGGTTTTGTGCAGGGACTCGGGGTCGAGGTTGTCCGGCAGGGTCAGCAACTGCCCGCCGATGTGTTGTGCGGCCAGGGCCAGCAGCAACAGATTCGGTTCGAACGCACCGCTGAGCGCCAGGCGTGAATCTTCGGTAAAACCTTGCTGGCGCAAGCCGTCGGCCAAGCGCTCGACATCGCGCAGGGCATCGATCCAGCGCCAGACAAACCACTGGCCATGGCGCTTGTGACGCAGCGCCGGCTGCAACGGACTGACCTGCGCCCAGTGGCGCAATTGCTCCAGCGCCGTGGGCAGCTCGACCCGCCACTCGGCGGTGTCCGCAAAGGGCGGACGTTTGAGTTCATGCACGCTCATGGGTTGACCTCCTGTTCATGGGCAAAAGCGTGCGGTGGTCCGCTGGGCCAAAATCTCTAAATCACCACCATCCCCTGTAGGAGCCGGCTCGCCGGCGATGGCGGCGAGACAGCCGACATCAATGCTGGATGTACCGGCCTCTTCGCGGGCAAGCCTCGCTCCTACAGGGTTTTGTGTTGTCTGCAAATATCATCCACAACACGAATCCTGTAGGAGCCGGCTTGCTGGCGATAGCGGCGTGACAGCCGACATCAATGCTGGATGTGCCGGCCCCTTCGCGAGCAGGCTCGCTCCCACAGGTTTCGTGTCGCCAGTGATATTTGTGCATGACACAAAACCCTGTAGGAGCCGGCTTGCTGGCGATGGCGGCGTGACAGCCGACATCAATGCTGGATGTACCGGCCTCTTCGCGGGCAAGCCTCGCTCCTACAGGGTTTTGTGTCGTCCACGGAAATCACCGGCAACACGAATCCTGTAGGAGCCGGCTTGCCGGCGATGGCGGCGTGACAGCCGACATCAATGCTGGATGTACCGGCCTCTTCGCGGGCAAGCCACGCTCCTACAGGTTTCGTGTCGCCAGTGATATTTGTGCATGACACAAAACCCTGTAGGAGCCGGCTTGCTGGCGATGGCGGCGTGACAGCCGACATCAATGCTGGATGTACCGGCCTCTTCGCGGGCAAGCCACGCTCCTACAGGGTTTTGTGTCGTCCACGGAAATCACCGGCAACACGAATCCTGTAGGAGCCGGCTTGCTGCGGGCGGCGTTCCGACGATGGCGTCTAGGCAGACACCACTTTCTTCCCCTGCTGCCGCAACCCCGCCAAATCCCGATACCCCGCGCCCGGATGTATCTCCGGCAACCGCGCGCCCTCCCCGAACAACTTCTCGCGCAAGGTCCCCGGTGCGTACTCGGTCTTGTAGACCCCACGCTTCTGCAACTCCGGCACCAGCAGTTCCACGGCGTCGATAAAGGTTTCGTGCGTCAGCGCATAGGCCAGGTTGAAGCCGTCCACATCGGTCTCTTCAACCCACTCCTGCAAAAGATCGGCAACCGTCTCGGGGCTGCCGACAAACAGCGGACCAAACCCGCCAATCCCGACCCAGTCCGCCAGTTCGTTGGGCGTCCAGACCTTGTTCGGATCGGCCGTGGAGAACGCTTCCACCGCCGATTGGATGGCGTTGGTGTGCACATGCTTGAGCGGTTCATCCGGTTTGAACTGACTGAAATCGATCCCGGTCCAGCCCGAAATCAATGCCATCGCACCTTCATAGCTGACCCAGGTTTTGTATTCCTCGAACTTGGCTTTAGCCTTGGCATCGGTCTCACCGAGGATCACCGTTTGCAGGTTGAAGATCAGGATCTTCGACGGATCACGCCCAGCCTCGGCGGCGCGACGACGAATGTCGGCCACGGTCTTTTTCAGCAGCACTTTCGACGGCGCTGCCACAAACACGCATTCGGCATGTTCAGCGGCGAACTGCTTGCCACGACTCGATGCGCCGGCCTGGTACAGCACGGGCGTGCGTTGCGGTGACGGTTCGCAGAGGTGAATGCCCGGCACCTGGAAGTGTTTGCCGACGTGCTGGATCTCATGGATTTTGCTCGGATCACTGAAAATCCGACGCTCACGATCCCGCAGGATCGCGCCCTCCTCCCAACTGCCTTCCCAGAGTTTGTAGCAAACCTCCAGGTACTCTTCGGCGAAGTCGTAGCGGGCGTCGTGTTCAGTCTGGTTTTTCTGCCCGAGGTTCTTCGCGCCACTCTCCAGGTACGAGGTGACGATGTTCCAGCCGGCGCGGCCCTTGGTCAGGTGATCGAGGGTCGACAGGCGTCGGGCGAACGGATACGGGTGCTCAAACGACAGCGACGCAGTCAGGCCGAAACCCAGATGTTCGGTGACCAGCGCCATCGGCGGAATCAGTTGCAGCGGATCGTTGACCGGCACCTGCGCCGCCTGACGGATCGCCGCATCACCGTTGCCGTTGTAGACGTCGTAGATGCCGAGCACGTCGGCGATGAACAATCCGTCGAACTTGCCGCGCTCGAGGATTTTCGCCAGATCGGTCCAGTATTCGAGGTCTTTGTACTGCCACGAACGGTCCCGTGGGTGCGCCCATAAACCGGGCGACTGGTGACCGACGCAGTTCATGTCGAAAGCGTTGAGGCGGATTTCACGAGGCATCAGGCAATACTCCTGAAAACCGCGCTGATGAAATAAGGATAAAGCCGGGGGTGGCAGAGGTGATCGACATGATATTAAGGCTCCAGATGGATATAGGAGTCTTAATGCACAAGTCAGGCCAATAGAGATGAGGCGCGTGGTTTCGATACTTTGAGAAGTATCGACGTGAGATATTGATCTATTCAACAACACAAACTGTTTTAGTACTGTTTGTGGGGCAACACCTATAATTAGAAGCGCTCAAATCTTCAGCGAAAAAAAGAGCACTCATTGTTATGGCTTTTAGAATCTCAATAAGGAATAAGTGGCATCACCGCACCTTCAGACTCAGTTCTTCCAGACTCTGTCCTGCGGGTGCAAACGAAAATGACGGGGTTGGGGAGGCCCTGAGTGTTCCATGCAAGCTGAGCGCTAAGCCCTTCACCATCTCTCAGAGCTATTTTGTGGGCAAAAGTAATGAGCGCGCTGTCTTTAACGTATTGCAAATAAATTTCATTTCCAGACCTAATCTCGCTGTTAAAAGATTCAGTCGTGGTAGCCACGTAGACCTTCTCTTCCCGCAAGGCCACTACTTTAGGTGCATCCAGATATCCCGCCATTTCGCAATCCTCTTAAAATCATCAACAATGGTTTCCCACAGCTCTTGGCTGAAGTTCTCCGCTGTTCAGCGCACCCATTGCACTGGATCATGATTTAAGGCCCATGACAAATAACTGTCTACTGTCAAAAGTAACAGGCATGCAGGGATATTGGACGGACGGTAATTTGCAGTCAGATCAAAATGCGGTGCAAAAACTTCAACGCGACAACGCCTGTCGTTGCGACAGGCGTGAGGTCGATAAGCAGCAGAAAACTGCTGAACTCATCAGGGGTCATCCGTGAATTAGGCAAACTTCGCCGGATGTATGCCATTCAGTCGAAAATTGCCAATAAGGTGAAGCTTCCAGCGCAACGGATCCTGCAGAGATCCAGGCAACACAGTGCGCTGCCCAGTCAGTTCGAATTCAGCATCGCTAACCGCGCTCAGCGCCTCTGCACTGGCAAGATGAGACTCGGCAATGGCGACGCTGACCTCAGTGGCATCTTCATGGCTATTCAAAAACTCCTCCGCACGCTCTAGCAGCGCGGCGGCAACTTCGATGCGGATGTGCACATCGCCGAAACGGCTGATGACAAACGGATCGTTCGTGGTTTTGCTCTGCTGACGAACGAAGCGCAGGGTCGCATCGAGCAAACTGCGGGCGTTGTGCAAGTCGTGCTGACTTTTGGCCAGGGGTTGTCCGGCAGCAATCGGTTGGGTCAAGGCATTCATGATGGACTCCTCAGTTCCAGGCGTGGCGCGCAGGCTTGACGCCGTTGAGCAGGTAGTTGCCGATCAGGTGGTATTTCCAGCGGGCCGGGTCGTGCAGCGTGTGGGTGCGGGCGTTGCGCCAGTGGCGGTCGAGATTGTGCTTGCCGAGCACCGAGCGGGTCCCGGCCAGTTCGAAAAGTTTGCTGCTGGCGAGCAGCGCGATTTCGGCAGACAGGACTTTGGCCTGGGCGACCACCACCGAGGCGTGGGCCACCGTGTCTTCATTGGGATTGAGCAACGCCGCGTCGATGGCTTGCCCGGCTTTCTTGAGGATCGCTTCGGTGCCGTGGACCCGCCATTCGAGATCGCCGATGGCGGCGATGCTGAACGGGTCCTGCCAACCGTGATCCTGTCCGCTGTCGATCCATGGCCGGGATTCACGGGCATAGCGCTTGGTTTCTTCCAGCGCGCCGACGGCGATGCCGGTGTCCACTGCGGCTTGAATGATCTGTGAAATCGGGCCGTCCGCAGTGGGTTCGTCAAACGCTTTGTGAGCAGGGATCACCGCACTCAACGGCACCTTAACCGCATTCAACGTGACGCCACCGCTGGCGGTGGTGCGCTGGCCAAAACCGTCCCAACTGTCGATCACGGTCAGGCCGGGATTGTCGCGCTCGATGAACGCGATGAACGCCTGGTTCTGCTCGTTGACCGCCACCGCCGGGACGATGTGCGCAAACAGCGCGCCGGTGCAGTAGAACTTCTCGCCGTCGATCTGCGCGGAGTCTTTGTCGAAACGAATGCGGGTTTCGAAGGCCCCGGCGTTTTTGCTTTTGGACTCGGAGAAAGCGTTGCCGAAGCGGTAACCCTGCAAGACTTTGCCGAAGTAGTAACGCTTCTGCTCTTCGCTGGCGGTTTGCAGCAGGATGTCGAGCACGCCGAGGTGGTTTTGCGGGATCTGGCCGAGGGAAGAGTCGGCGGCGGAAATGATCTTGATCACTTCGGCGACGGTCACGTAGGAAACGCCGGCGCCACCGTATGCCTTGGGAACGGTGATGCCCCAGAGGCCGCTGGCGGAAAACTCGTCGAGTTCGGCGACCGGCAAGCGGCGCTCGCGATCACGTACGCTGGCCTCGACGGCGAAGCGTGCAGCGAGTTTGTGAGCGACGGCGATTGCCTCGGCATCCGAATGGATGACGTGGACGGTGCGAGGGGGTTGGGCTGAGATTGTCATTACGCGACTCCAGCGTCAGGTGAATACCCAAACACCTCTACAGAAGTCGTGCCAATATTTTGAATCCTTATTAATCAGTACGTTACCGACAAAACTTAAATGACTTAACTAAATGAAGCGAGACAATCTGTGGATTTACTGTTGCTCGACAAACACTTCTGACAGCAAAACGCTCGCCCCTTTCATAGAGGTCGAGCGCTTTGTTATTCCACTCAATCAAGAACGCAAGATCTCGTAATTTATTGAATCAGAGAGGTCTCCGGTCGCGTCATGCCAGATGATGTATTTGAACTGTTTGTTCGGCCCTACATGATCAAGCAAAGTACTTTTTGGTACTTTTACTTGATAATAACCATCGGTCGGCACGCCGAGCTTCAGCAGATACTCCTGACGCTCAATAAATACGCTGACATCTTCACGGGGAAAATTATTGTCGGGCTCAGGAATGAGGGCCGTAGCGCCATCCGCCGGAACATCTGTAAGTTTAATCACCCCACCTACAGCTTCTTTCATTTGGAGCGCTGGTAATAAAGCCATTTATCCAACTCCGTTCAGTGGACGGTCGGGCAAACCCTACCCGGCAGTCAGGGCAAGTCACGAGTACAACGTACTGAACGATATTTAAAGAACAATCACCCCGCCCGCCTACTGTCATAAATAACAGGTAGCGCATCATTTCAGATGAGCGGTATCCGAAATCAGATCACCACATTTCGCACAAATCGCGTCGCCACGTCCCCATCGTTGCGATAGGAATGAGGCTGGTTGCTGGCGAACATGAAAAACTCCCCCGCGCCGATGTTATGTGGCGTGTCGCGCACCATCAGCGTCAGGCAACCTTCGAACACGTAGATCTGTTCGCTCCAACCTTCTGCATCCGGTTGCGACGGATAAATCTCCCCCGGTTGCAGGCACCACTCCCACTGTTCCACTTCGCGGGTGGCGGTGGCTTTGGACAACAACACGGCTTTGCTGCCCGGAATCACCCCGGCCCAGGCCACTTCATTGATGCGGCTCGGGTCGCGGGCGTCCGGCGCCTGGATCAGGTCGCTGAAGGCCACATCCAGCGCTTCGGCCACGCGGTCGAGGGTGGTCAGGCTGACGTTCTTCTCGCCGGCCTCGATGGCCACCAGCATCCGGCGGCTGACCCCGGACTTCTCGGCGAGCGCGGTCTGGCTCATGTCGGCGGCGTGGCGCAGGCGCCGAACGTTCAGGCTGACGTGCTGAAGGACCGAAGCCCGCTGCGTTGAATCTTTGTGCACTATATTGCTCACTTGTCGGAGTTGGGCAGTATACTGCGCAACATTCGGCGCATTGTGCGTCGCCCTCAGGTAGCGCGCAAGGTCATGACGTCGTTGAATTCCTCCCTGGCTTCTTCCCGCAAATTCAGCAAGGCCGAGTGCGTGCTGGTGTTGATCACCATGGTCTGGGGCGGGACCTTCTTGCTGGTGCAGCACGCGATGACCGTCAGCGGCCCGATGTTCTTCGTCGGCCTGCGCTTTGCCGCAGCCGCGTGCATCGTCGCCCTGTTCTCCTGGCGTCATCTGCGGGAAATGACCCTGTTCGAACTCAAGGCCGGCGCCTTTATCGGCGTGGCGATCATGCTCGGTTACGGTTTGCAGACCGTCGGGTTGCAGAGCATTCCAAGCAGTCAGTCGGCCTTTATTACCGCGCTGTACGTACCCTTCGTGCCGTTGCTGCAATGGCTGGTGCTGGGGCGGCGTCCGGGGTTGATGCCGAGCATCGGGATCATGCTGGCGTTTACCGGGTTGATGTTGCTGTCAGGGCCCGCGGGTGCATCGTTCAATTTCAGTCCGGGTGAAATCGCCACGCTGATCAGCGCCATCGCGATTGCCGCGGAGATTATTCTGATCAGCACCTACGCGGGCCAGGTCGATGTGCGCCGGGTGACAGTGGTGCAATTGGCGACCACCTCGGTGTTGTCGTTCTTGCTGGTGGTGCCGACTCAGGAAGTCATTCCTGACTTTTCATGGTTTTTGCTGTGCAGCGCGCTGGGCCTCGGTGCGGCGAGTGCGGCGATTCAGGTGGCGATGAACTGGGCGCAGAAGAGCGTTTCTCCGACGCGGGCGACGTTGATCTATGCCGGTGAACCGGTCTGGGCCGGGATCGTTGGGCGAATCGCCGGGGAGCGGTTGCCGGCGATTGCGTTGGTGGGCGCGGGGTTGATTGTGGCGGCAGTGATTGTGAGTGAGTTGAAGACCAAGGGTAAGGCTGCTGCGGTCGAGGAAGAGTTGGAGCAGGAAACTCAGGGGTAAGTCTCAAGATTTGAAGCGCCTGATAAATCGTCTTCACCCCTTGCGACCACATCGACCTTCACCGCTTTGCCGTACAACCCGACATCCCGCTGCTCGACGCTGCGGAACATGCCAAACATATGATCGGCACCGCGCTCACGGGGACAGGCCTCTATTGACGGCATGCACGCCGCTCAAGCGGGAGGTGACACATGAACCTGCACATACCGAAGACCAACAATGATTGCGATATTCCGGTGTTGCTGGTCGCCATGTACACATCCCTCCTGTAGGAGCCGGCTTGCCAGCGATGGACGTCAACGATAACGCGGGCTGTCTGAATGAATGCGTTGTCCGGACGTTTTTCGCGGGCAAGCCTCGCTCCTACAGGGAATCCCATACGCTTTTGATTTCCACCACTCATCAGGCCGAGCGTTAGCTCGCCTTCAGCTTTTGATCTGAGCGCCCCCTCGAGAGGCCGAGCGCAGGTTCTGCGCAGTGGGCAACCCGGCATGGATGCCGGGTTAGCCGTCCCCGGCCAGGGATGGCCGATGGCGGCGCGCCCACGGAGCAGGACCGGAGCGAGGGCATGCCGAGCATTAGCGAGGCACCGAACGAAAGGGGCAAGAGCCCTTGGTTACTTGGGGCTTTTCCAAGTGACTCGCCGTAAGGGCGAAACCATAAGTGGCCGTCACCGCAGCAATGGATATGTACACCATCAAAGAAACACGCCGGCCATTAGGACGCCATCGTCGGAACGCCGCCCGCAGCAAGCCGGCTCCTACAAGGGATCGGATGTATCCGCAAAACCTCGCCTTAACCTGTGGGAGCAAGCCGGCTCACAAAGGGTCCAGCCCCGCTGAACACAGCCCCCTGAAACAATGTGAATCAGGCTTTTTCCGTCTACCTTGTAGGATTCTGCCACAGCTTGCCGTTTGGTGATCCGGGGACTGGCACGTATGATGCTTCACAAACTTCCGCAGATTAGAAGCCTATGTCCCTGATAGTTCTACTGCTTCTGCCCTTTGTCGGCAGCTGTCTGGCAGCCGTGCTGCCGCACAACGCGCGTAACACTGAATCTTTGTTGGCTGGCGTCGTTGCCCTCATAGGCACCGTCCAGGTCGCACTCCTGTACCCGCAGATCGCCGATGGTGGCGTCATTCGCGAAGAGTTTTTCTGGCTACCCAGCCTCGGCCTGAACTTCGTTCTGCGCATGGACGGGTTTGCCTGGCTGTTCTCGATGCTGGTGCTGGGCATCGGCACGCTGGTGTCGTTGTATGCCCGCTATTACATGTCGCCGGATGACCCGGTGCCGCGGTTCTTCGCGTTTTTCCTGGCGTTCATGGGCGCCATGCTCGGCCTGGTGATTTCCGGCAACCTGATCCAGATCGTGTTTTTCTGGGAGCTGACCAGCCTCTTTTCATTCCTGTTGATCGGCTATTGGCACCACCGCGCCGATGCGCGACGCGGCGCTTACATGGCGCTGATGGTCACCGGCGCGGGCGGTTTGTGCCTGCTGGCGGGGGTCATGCTGCTTGGCCATGTGGTCGGCAGCTATGACCTGGATAAGGTCCTGGCCGCCGGCGATCTGATTCGCGCACATGCCCTCTACCCTCTTCTGCTTCCCCTGATTCTGATCGGCGCCCTGAGTAAAAGCGCGCAATTCCCCTTCCACTTCTGGCTGCCACACGCGATGGCGGCGCCGACACCGGTCTCTGCGTATTTGCACTCGGCGACCATGGTCAAGGCTGGGGTGTTTCTGCTGGCGCGGCTGTGGCCGTCGTTGTCCGGCAGTGAGGAATGGTTCTACATCGTCAGCGGCGCCGGTGCCTGCACCCTGTTACTCGGCGCGTACTGCGCGATGTTCCAGAACGACCTCAAAGGCCTGCTCGCGTACTCGACCATCAGCCACCTCGGCCTGATCACCCTGCTGCTGGGCCTGAACAGTCCGCTGGCTGCCGTGGCCGCCGTGTTTCACATCCTCAACCACGCCACCTTCAAGGCGTCGCTGTTCATGGCCGCCGGGATCATTGACCACGAAAGCGGCACCCGCGACATTCGCAAACTCAGCGGCCTGATCAAACTGATTCCGTTCACCGCGACGTTGGCCATGGTCGCCAGTGCCTCGATGGCGGGCGTGCCGTTGCTCAACGGTTTCCTGTCGAAAGAGATGTTCTTCGCCGAAACGGTATTCATCAACGCGACCGCCTGGATCGAGTTGACCCTGCCCATCGTCGCGACCATCGCCGGCACGTTCAGCGTCGCCTATTCACTGCGCTTCACGGTTGATGTGTTCTTCGGCCCGACCGCCACCGACCTGCCGCACACCCCGCACGAACCGCCACGCTGGATGCGTGCACCGGTGGAATTGCTGGTGTTCACCTGCCTGATCGTGGGGATTTTCCCGGCACAAGTGGTCGGCTCGTTACTGGCTGCCGCTGCCCTGCCCGTCGTTGGCGGCACCTTGCCTGAATACAGCCTGGCGATCTGGCACGGCTGGAACGCGCCGATGATCATGAGCCTGGTCGCCATGTCCGGCGGCATCGTGCTCTACCTGCTGCTGCGCAACCAGTTCAAGCACGGGCGTTTCAAATACCCGCCGGTCATTGGCCTGTTCAACGGCAAGCGTCTGTTCGAGCGCAGCCTGGTGATCATGATGCGCCTGGCCCGTCGCCTGGAGCGGCGGATCAGCACCAGACGCCTGCAAACCCAGCTGTTCCTGATGGTGCTCGCCGCCGTGCTGGCCGGGTTGATCCCGATGCTGCACAGCAGCCTGAGCTGGGGTGACCGGCCGAAGATTCCGGGCTCGATCGTGTTCGTGACCTTGTGGCTGCTGGCGATTGCCTGTGCCCTCGGCGCGGCGTGGCAAGCCAAGTATCACCGGCTCGCGGCCCTGACCATGGTCAGCGTCTGTGGGCTGATGACCTGCGTCACCTTCGTCTGGTTCTCCGCGCCCGATCTGGCGCTGACGCAACTGGTGGTTGAAGTGGTGACCACGGTGCTGATCCTGCTGGGCCTGCGCTGGTTGCCGCGACGGATCGAAGAGGTCTCGCCGCTGCCGAGCAGCCTGCGCAAGGCACGCATCCGGCGTCTGCGCGACTTGCTGCTGTCGATCGCTGTCGGCGGCGGCATGGCGTTGCTGTCGTACGCAATGCTGACGCGCCAGACGCCCAACGATATTTCCTCGTTCTACCTCAGCCGAGCCCTGCCGGAAGGTGGCGGCAGCAACGTGGTCAACGTGATGCTGGTGGACTTCCGTGGCTTCGATACCCTCGGCGAAATCACCGTGCTGGTGGCTGTGGCGCTGACCGTGTTCGCGCTGTTGCGACGCTTCCGCCCGCCGAAAGAAAGCCTGCAACTGCCGGCGCAACAACGCTTGCTCGCGCCCGACGTGGTCACCGATCTGGTCAACCCACGTCACGCCAGCGACACCGCGCTCGGTTTCATGATGGTCCCGGCGGTGCTGGTGCGCATGCTGTTGCCGATTGCGTTCGTGGTCTCGATCTACCTGTTCATGCGCGGCCACAACCAGCCGGGCGGCGGGTTTGTCGCGGGGCTGGTGATGTCGGTGGCGTTCATCCTGCAATACATGGTCGCCGGCACGCAGTGGGTCGAGGCACAAATGAGCCTGCGACCACTGCGCTGGATGGGCACCGGTTTGCTGTTCGCCACGGTCACCGGGCTCGGGGCGATGGCGGTCGGCTATCCGTTCCTGACCACCCACACCTGGCATGCCGAACTGCCGGTATTGGGCGACATTCACATCGCCAGCGCACTGTTCTTCGACATCGGCGTGTACTCGGTGGTGGTCGGCTCGACGCTGTTGATCCTCACCGCCCTCGGCCACCAATCGGTACGCGGCCATAAAACCGCTGCCCAGCCCAGATCCGTCGCCACGAAAGGAGCCGTCTGATGGAAGAAGTCATCGCAATCGCCATCGGCGTACTGGCCGCGTCCGGTGTATGGCTGGTGCTACGGCCACGGACGTTCCAGGTGGTCATGGGCCTGTGCCTGCTGTCGTACGGCGTCAATCTGTTCATCTTCAGCATGGGCAGTCTGTTCATCGGCAAAGAGCCGAACATCAAGGACGGCGTGCCGCAAGATCTGTTGCATTACACCGACCCGCTGCCACAAGCGCTGGTGCTGACCGCCATCGTGATCAGCTTCGCCATGACCGCGCTGTTTCTCGTCGTGCTGCTGGCTTCGCGTGGTTTGACCGGCACCGACCATGTGGATGGCCGGGAGCCTAAAGAATGAATGCGATGACGCACCTGATCGCCGCACCGATTCTGTTGCCGCTGCTGACCGCCGCCATCATGCTGATGCTGGGCGAGAAGCACCGCCCGCTGAAGGCTAAAATCAACCTGCTCTCCAGCCTCTTGGGGCTGGGCATCGCCGTGCTGTTGCTGCAATGGACGCAAACCACTGATGTGCCCGGCTCCATCGGCGTCTACCTGCCGGGCAACTGGCAAGTACCGTTCGGGATCGTGCTGGTGGTCGATCGCCTGTCCGCGCTGATGCTGGTACTGACCGGGATCATCGGCGTCAGCGCCCTGCTGTTCGCGATGGCCCGATGGGACGGCGCCGGTTCCAGTTTCCACGCGCTGTTCCAGATCCAGATGATGGGTTTGTATGGCGCGTTCCTGACGGCGGACCTGTTCAACCTGTTCGTGTTTTTCGAGGTGCTGCTGGCGGCATCTTACGGCCTGATGCTCCACGGTTCGGGCCGGGCGCGGGTGTCGTCGGGGTTGCATTACATCTCGATCAATCTGCTGGCCTCTTCGCTGTTCCTGATTGGCGCGGCGCTGATCTACGGCGTCACCGGCACCCTGAACATGGCTGACCTGGCGCTGAAAATCCCGCTGGTGCCGGAAGCCGATCGCGGCTTGCTGCATGCCGGCGCGGCGATTCTCGCCGTGGCGTTCCTGGCCAAGGCCGGGATGTGGCCGCTGAATTTCTGGCTGGTGCCGGCCTATTCCTCGGCCAGCGCGCCGGTGGCGGCGATGTTCGCGATCATGACCAAGGTCGGCGTCTACACCTTGCTGCGCCTGTGGACCTTGCTGTTCTCCGGCCAGGCCGGCGCGTCGGCGTATTTTGGCGGCGACTGGCTGATCTACGGCGGCATGGCAACCATCGTCTGCGCCGCCGTGGCGATCCTCGCCGCGCAACGTCTGGAGCGCATGGCCAGCCTGAGCATTCTGGTGTCGGCGGGCATTCTGCTGTCGGCCATCGGTTTCGCCCAGCCGAACCTGATCGGCGCGGCGCTGTTCTATCTCGTCAGCTCGACCCTGGCGTTGAGCGCGTTGTTCCTGCTGGCCGAGTTGATCGAACGTTCGCGCTCGGCCAATGAAATGCCGTTGTTCGATGACGCCGACCTGATTGCGCGGCCGATGGAATCCCTGCAACCGCCCAAAGGCATCAACCTCGACGATGAACAGAAAGCCGTGGTCGGCCAGGTGATTCCATGGACCATGGCGTTTCTCGGCTTGAGTTTCATCGCTTGCGCGTTGCTGATCATCGGCATGCCGCCGCTGTCCGGCTTTATCGGCAAACTCGGTTTACTGCACGCCCTGCTCAACCCGCTGGGCCTGGGCAATGGCGCGGATGAACCGGTGTCGAACGCCGCGTGGGGTTTGTTGGCGTTGCTGATTCTCTCCGGGCTGGCGTCGTTGATTGCCTTCTCGCGCCTGGGCATCCAGCGTTTCTGGACGCCTGAAGAACGGCCATCACCCTTGCTGCGACGGCTCGAATGCGTGCCGATCATCGCGCTGTTGGGCCTGAGCATTCTGCTGACCTTCAAGGCCGAGCCGTTGCTGAGTTACACCCAGGCCGCCGCGCAGGCGTTGAATAACCCCCAGCAGTACGTGATGGCGGTGCTTGGGACTCGCGCAGTTCCAAGCCCGGAAGCCAAAGCCGCACTCGCGGAGGTGCAACCATGAAGCGTCTGTTTCCTGCACCTTGGTTGTCGCTGGCGCTGTGGTTGTTGTGGCTGGTGCTGAACCTGTCGATAAGCCCCGGCAATCTGCTACTGGGCGCCGTGCTCGGATTTTGCGCGCCGTTGATGATGCGCAAGTTGCGCCCCCTGCCGATCCGCATTCGGCGTCCCGGCGTGATTCTGCGTTTGTTCTTGATCGTCGGTCGCGACGTGCTGGTCTCCAACCTTGCTGTGGCCTGGGGTGTCTTGAACGCCGGTCGACGCCCGCCGCGCTCGCGGTTCATCAAGGTGCCGCTGGATTTGCGCGACGCCAACGGCCTGGCGGCACTGGCGATGATCTGCACGGTGGTGCCCGGTACGGTCTGGTCCGAACTGGCGCTGGACCGCAGCATTTTGTTGCTGCACGTCTTCGATCTGGATGACGAAGCGCTGTTCATCGAGCATTTCAAGGTGACTTACGAACGCCCGTTGATGGAGATTTTCGAATGAGCCCGTTGCTGTCGAATGCGGTTCTGCTGAGCCTGTTCATTTTTTCGCTGGCGATGGTCCTGACCCTGATCCGCCTGTTCAAAGGGCCGTCGGCGCAGGACCGGGTTCTGGCGCTGGATTACCTGTACATCATCGCGATGCTGATGATGCTGACACTGGGTATTCGTTATGCCAGTGACACGTACTTCGAAGCGGCGCTGCTGATCGCGCTGTTCGGCTTCGTCGGCTCGTTTGCCCTGGCGAAATTCCTGCTGCGTGGCGAGGTGATCGAATGAACGCTGAACTGTCTCTGTGGGTGGAAATCCCGGTGGCGATCCTGCTGGTACTCAGCAGTGTTTTTGCGCTGATCGGGGCGATCGGGCTGGTGCGGATGAAGGATTACTTCCAGCGCATGCACCCGCCGGCGCTGGCCTCGACATTGGGTGCGTGGTGCGTGGCGCTGGGGTCGATCATCTACTTTTCGGCGCTCAAGTCCGGGCCGGTGCTGCATGCCTGGCTGATCCCGATCCTGTTGGCAATCACGGTGCCGGTGACCACGCTGCTGCTGGCGCGGGCGGCGTTGTTCCGCAAGCGTATGGCGGGGGATGATGTGCCGGCCGAGGTGAGTAGTCGGCGGACTGAGAGTGGGAGTTAAATCCGGGGATTTGTGTTGATTGTTCGGGCCTCATCGCCAGCAAGCCGGCTCCTACAAGGGGTTTGTGTTCACCTGTAGGAGCCGGCTTGCCGGCGATGCTTTTCAAATCCACGCGACGACCAACAACCCCGCCCCCAACACCACACACAACGGCGAATACACCCACGTATCCAGCCGGGCAAATTCCGATCCCTTGACCTGCTTGAAAAACCCCACCAGGTTCGAATCGCCGATCGCCCGGGCGAACATCAGCATGGCGATTGCGCTGATCACCCATTGCAGCGATTGATGGGACACCGCCGGCACCCACCAGCCAACGCGCAAACACACCAGCGCTGCAATCAGCAGCAAACCGAAAGCCACCAGCAACGTCAACCACCCCGAGGGCTTGAACGCAGGCTGCGATCTCGCGCTGCCCTCCACCGGCACCTGCGGCACGGCCGCCACGGCAGCCCACTGGCCACCCAACGCCCAGTAGACATGGATCAGGCTGATCACCGCGAAGATCGTAACCAGCCCTTGAGCCAACACAAACGTCATGTCGAGGATCCTAGAAAAGTATTTAACAGAATCATCCTAGTCGGCATTTTTAGAAGTGCGCGAATGATCAACGATGTTAAAGTGCCGCCCCATGAAACTCGCCCGAACCGATCGCTCACTCATTGCATGGATGCTTTATTGCTGCGTCCTGTTCAATGTGTTCGCCTGCAGCATCGGTCACGGGCAAATGGTCGGGGCGCAGCTCAACGGCCTCGGTGGCCAGTTCTGTACGGTTGACCCGCGCACTCAGGCACCTGCGTCCTCAAACACGTCCGAAGAGCAACTGCCGACCCTGTCGAAAGCCTTCGGCTGCCCGTTGTGCTCCACCGGCGGCATGGGCCCGGCGCTCAATTCCAGCCTGACCCTGGCGATCCTCCCGCAAACACACAGCCCACCCTTGGCGGTCGTCGCCAACGCTGACCTCCCTGCCCGCTTCACCTGGCCTTCGGCCAACCCCCGCGCCCCGCCGTTCGCCTGAATCCTTCGCCATTCAATCAGCTCACTTCGCCAACGCGAGGCGTTCGCCTGTGCGCTGTTTCCTAGCAAGCATTCAGGATTCATCGATGAAAACCATTCCTTTGCTGGCCAGCCTGATCGGCTGCCTGTCCGTTAACGCCTGGGCACAATCCACAGTGGACCTCGCACCAATCACCATTGATGGCGAAGCCATCGCCGAGCCGGGTCTGAGCCTGGACCAATCCAGCGGCATGGCCTCGCGACTGGGACTGAGCGTGCGTGAAACCCCGGCGTCGGTGGCGATTGCCAACCGCAACGACATCGAACGCCACGGCGCGCAGAACTTCCAGGACGCCGCCAACACCTTGCCCGGTGTGAATGCCAGTGCGCCGCCGGGTTTCGGCGGGTTCGTTTCCTACCGTGGTTTCACCAGCAGCCAGATCACCCAGATGTTCAATGGCGTGAACGTCTCCGGCGGCCTTGCCCGGCCCGTGGATGCGTGGATCTATGATCGGGTGGAGCTGGTGGGCGGCCCATCATCGCTGATCAATGGCGCCGGCTCCGTGGGCGGTTCGTTGAACTACGTGACCAAACTGGCGACCCGTGAAGAGCAAGCGGTCGAAGGCCGGGTCAGCTACGGCAGTTACGACACCACCGAGACCGCGTTCGGCCTTAATCACGCGCTCAGTGAAGCCGGTGCGGATGTGCAGCATTACGCGCGGCTGGATGTCAGCCACAACACCGGCAACGGCTACATTGATCGCCAGGAGCGCGATGCGTGGAGCGTGGCGTTTTCGCTGCTCAGTGACCTGACGCCAAACCTGTCCCACACCCTGGCCCTGGAATATCAGGATGAACACGAAGACAGTCCGTACTGGGGCACGCCGGTGCTGAATCCCAAGGCCGGTGAACTGAAGATCGACAAGCACAACCGCTTCAACAACTACAACGTCGAGGACGGCCGTTACGAGCAGCGTACGATCTGGGTGCGCTCGATCATCGATTACCGGATCAACGACAGCACCACCCTGCGCAACACGCTTTATCACCTCGACAGTCAGCGCGATTACCGCAACCTGGAAACCTATCAGTACAGCGCCAACAACCGCGCGGTGAACCGTTCCACGGCGTATCAGGTGCGCCATCAGGGCGAGCAGAACGGCAACCAGTTCGAACTGCGTCACGACAACACGTTGTTTGGCCTGGACACCACCTGGTCCGGCGGTTTCGAGTACAAGGTCAACCAGACCACCAATTCGCCGCTGAACGTCAAAGGCGCGAGCACGGTCGACCCGAACAACTTTCAGCCGGGGCATTTCTACGACATCCCGGGCACCCGGCCGGGGTTTGTCAGCGACAAGACCAACGAAGTCACCACCAAGGCACTGTTCGCCGAGAACCGCCTGGCGCTGACCGATAAATTGTCGTTACTGACCGGGCTGCGTTACGACGACATCGATCTGGACGTGACCAACCACCGGGAAGTGACCGCCAGCAATCCACGTCATCTCAAACGTAGCTGGGAACCTGTGACTGGTCGCGTCGGCCTGACCTATCAGTTCATCCCTGACGCCAACGTCTATGTGCAATACAGCACCGCCGCCGAACAACCCAACGGCACGCAGGATTTTGATGTCTCGACCGGCAAGCAATGGGAAGTCGGCAGCAAATTCGACTACCTGGACGGTCGCGGTTCGGCGACGCTGGCGGCGTACACGATTGAGCGCAAAGACTTCGCGGTGACCGATCCGCTGGACCCGACGCTAAGCATTCCAGTGGGCCAGCAGACGTCCAAAGGCATCGAGCTGGCCAGTTCGTTGCGGATCACCGACAAGCTGTTGGCCGAAGGTAACTTTGCCTGGGTTGACGCTCAGTACGACGAGTTCACCGAGAAGAATGCTGCGGGTGTGGTGGTTTCACGCAAGGGCAACACACCGACCAACGTGCCGGACCGGGTCGGCAATCTGTGGCTGACCTATGACTTTGCGCCGCAATGGCAAGGAGGTGTCGATGCGCGGTACGTCGCCTCGGTGTTTGCCGACAGCGCCAACACGATGACCGTGCCGTCTTACACGCTTTACGGCACGTTTCTCAGCTACAAGGTCGATCGGCGCACCACCGTCACTGGTCGGGTACGCAACCTGACCAACGAGGTGTATGCCGAGTTTGCGCACGTGTCGCCGGCGTATTACCTGGGTACACCGCGGACCTTTGAGCTGGCCGTGCAAACCCGGTTTTAGTGCTCGATCCACACTCCCTGTAGGAGCCGGCTTGCCGGCGATGAGGCCCGAGCGTTCGGCATCGATTTCGAGGCCACCATCGCCAGCAAGCTGGCTCCTACAAGGGGTGTTGTGGCAGGCCTGAATAAGGTGAACAACACGACCCACTGTAGGAGCCGGCTTGCCGGCGATGAGGCCCGAGCGTTCGGCATCGAATTGGAGGCCGCCATCGCCAGCAAGCTGGCTCCTACAAGGGGTGTTGTGGCAGGCCTGAATAAGGTGAACAACACGACCCACTGTAGGAGCCGGCTTGCCGGCGATGAGGCCCGAGCGTTCGGCATCGATTTCGAGGTCGCCATCGCCAGCAAGCCGGCTCCTACAAGGGATGTTGTGGCTAGCCTGAATAAGGTGAACAACACGACCCACTGTAGGAGCCGGCTTGCCGGCGATGAGGCCCGAGCGTTCGGCATCGAATTGGAGGCCGCCATCGCCAGCAAGCTGGCTCCTACAGTCCGGTGATATCAGCGGCACCCATCATTTCAACTCGGCGGAGACTTTATCCGCCACATCCTTCGGCAGCCACGCCTGCCACACATCCGGGTGCGCCTTCATGAACGCCTCCGCCGCCTGGCGCGGTGGAGTGTGTTTCTCGCTCATATCAGCCAGCGCCTTGTTCAACGGGCCGATGGGGAAATCGACCTTGCTGAAGAACTCGGCAATCTGCGGATATTGTTTCTGGAACGGTGTGGACACCCCAATCGACAGCTTCGAGGGCAGTGAGCGCGTCGGTTTCGGATTGGGGTTGTCGGCGTCGGTCAGGGTTTTCCAGGCTTCGGCATCGAACGGCGGTTCTTCCAGCTGAACCAGTTTGAAGCGCCCGAGCAAGGGCGTAGGCGACCAGTAATAGAACAGGACCGGCTTGCCACGACGGATCGACGAACTGATTTCCGCATCCAGCGCCGCCCCGGAGCCGCTGCGAAAGTTCACATAGCTGTCGTTCAAGCCATAGGCCGTGAGCTTCTGCTTGTTGACCACCTCCGAGGTCCAGCCGATCGGGCTGTTGAGGAAGCGCCCCTTGCCCGGGCTTTCCGGGTCACTGAAAACGTCCTTGTATTTCGGCAGGTCACTGACACTGCGCAAGCCGGGGGCCAGCGGCTTGATACCCTTGGCCGGATCGCCCTTGATCACGTATTCGGGCACCCACCAGCCTTCGGTGGCGCCCTTCACCGTATCGCCAAGACTCGCGACTTTGCCTTCGGCTTCAGCCTTGACCCAGACCGGGCTGCGACCGGCCCATTCTTCGCCAATGACCTGAATGTCATTGTTGGCCAGGGCGGTTTCCAGGGTGATGGTCGTTCCCGGCAAGGTATCGGTCTGCAGCCCGTAGCCCTTCTCGACAATGATCCGCAGGATATCGGTGATCAGACTGCCGCTTTCCCAGTTCAGGTCGGCGAAGTGGATCGGCGCCTGGGCGGCGAATACCGGAATGGGTGAACCCAGACCGAAAGCGACCAGAACAGTGGCCAGCAACCGTCGAAATCCGTTCATGCTTTTGCACCTCGTGCTGTTCACAGCAATAGCAGGATGGCCTGATAAAGACCGCAAGCCTCAAAATACTCAGTCAACTGACTGTAGTAGAGGTTCCTGCTTTCGAGGGGCGAGGATTATTTTTCGGAAATTTCCTGCAAGCGCGCCAGCTCTCTTCTGACCATGCTGGCGTATTCCGCCGGGCGTAACGTGTAGATCTGCGACGCCACCCACCCCAGCCAGGCCCCTTGCAGGATGGCCTTCTGTTCGAACAGTCGCTGGGCCTCCACCTGGGCGCTGGCCTGGTTCTGTATGTGAAAATCGGCGCGGGTCAGGGGCATTACTCGCTGGCCTTGAAGGTTACCAGTTCACCCTTGCGCCACTTGGCGGCCTTGGCCGTCACGGCTTTCAGGGTTTTGGTCAGGCCTTCCTGCAATTGTTGGTGGGCGGCAAATACCATCACCACGCTGTGACCTTCCTTGAACACGATCCCGTGACCGTCGGCGGTGGTCACGAACGCGTAATCGCCCAGGCCATACACCGTCAGTTTGATTTCGCGGAACTTGATGTCTAGCTTGCCGCCTTCGCGACTGGGCAAAACCGAAGCGCTGAAATGATCGCCGACTTTAAGTTTCAGGCCTGGCTTGTCGTCCACCACCAGTGCTGATTCGGTGTCGATCTCGGCAATGTAAATGCCTTCAGCGTTCTGTTCGGTGATGTAAACAAAACGTGACTGGAACTGCTTGACCAGCTTTGCGCGCAAATCACCCAGCACGAACAAAGCATGCATATCGAGATTACTTACTGCCAAGGAAACATCCCCACATCTGAAAATGATGCCGCACGCCTGCAAACAGCGCACAGCAGAAAAAAGCGGCAATGCCGAAGGTGTCGCCAAATGACCCGTGTTGAAATCCTGAAACGAGCAGAGGGCTCATTCATCGCGAGGCGTAAGAAGACTAATGGAAAGTCACTCGCGTCGTCTTGCCTGGAGTTCGTCAGAGGTTGAAGGAAAAAGCCCTTCTGACTGCCAGAAAAAACGGATTACCAACCTTAGGGAAAAAACTCTTTAAAAAAAGCACTTTTCCGACATATCGCCGGCAAAAAATTGCTTTAGATAACCATCAATCGCCCACCAGTGACGGTGATTCTAGAGCAGCGATGCTCTTCGAGACTACCCAAAACGATGTACACACGTCGGCAAAATAACGAAAAGGACTTCATATGTGCACCCTGACACACTTCGCCCGTCCCCTCGCGCCTTACTCAAGCAACCCGTCGACGCTCTACGCGGCGGGGTTTCAACACCCTGAACTTGACCCTGAAACGCTTGCCACACCGCGTTTTCAGGTTGTTCTGGCCGGTAATGCGTTCTTCCACATCAAAGAAATTTCCACTGGCCATGTCAGGGGTTTCCGCAGCGACCACAACGAAGCATGCGCGCTCGCCCGCCAGCTCGAATTACATCGCTAAGCGCTACGCTCAGTCCCTTCTTATAGACGTTTCGTCATGCCGACGACTTAACTCAGCCGTCGGCAGGCAACTACTGCCATACTGCCGAACCAATGAAACCCGTTCCCAAGTCGGACGGCGTTCAACACAACAGGATATTTCCAGGGGAAGGCTGCTACGTGACGGAATTTGATATCGGTGAATTTTTTATCCGGGGCGAAGCCAGAGAAGTCGAAGGCGAATTCCAGGCGGTTATTGTCATGCGCGCCAAACCGCCGCTGACCGCGGTGACGTATCACCAGGTCGAGAAGGATCGTTGGTTCAAAACCTCGGACGTCGCCGAAATCGCCGCAAAGGAAGCCGCCAAGGCACTGAAGCTTGCGGTCGATGCAGGGGCATTGAAAGCCTGAAATGGGGGGGTGGGCAAGTCCGGGAGCCGGCGCCGGGTAGCGCGATTTTCATGACCGCCAGCGCGCTGTATCAGGCCAGAACGGGCCTCGCCGACAAGGTCGGCACCTCGGCCCGAGAGGTGTCAGCGGCGTGCCAACCTTGCACAGGTTGCACGCCGTCATAACGACAATCGATCAGATCAGCTTGCGCTTGACCGCTTCATCCAGCGTGCTTTGGGTCAAGTGCTTGAGCAACACGTCCCCTCGTTCATTGAACGGCGCCCCGACAATCAGCAGAATCTGCAACCAGGTGCGAGTGCTCTCCTGCTTGACGATTTTGCCCAGCACGTTGCCTTCCTGATCCTTGAACACCGTTTCCAGCGTGAAGGTATTGCTGTACGTAGTCGGGATCACGAAAAACGTGAATCCCGTCAGCCAGGCACTGGCGATATTGCCTTGTTCGTTGTTGGTCAACGTACTCGTGACGTACAAGTTCGAGTCAACTTTGTCCGTGGTCACGCTTTTGAACTGTCCGGATTCCTTGAAGGTTTCCAGCATGTTCTTTTCCACCAGCGCCGCATTGTCCCCGGCGCCCGACAGTTCGCCGTTGAACTTCTGCTGAATGGTCACGTGCAGATAAGCACTGGGCTTGTCTTGCCGGGCCTGGGCCGGTGGCCACTGATCCACCGGTGGCAAGTTGTGCTGGGAGTAGGAAATGCAGCCCGTCAGGGCGCTGCTGGCCATCAACAGCAAAACCAAAAGGTACTTATTCATGTGCAGCCAATTCCTTTGACAGTGGACGCAGTTGAGGGGTGGCACCGGCCAGCAATTGAGCGATCAATTCGCGCAGCTGAGTACCGCCCAGGCGGGGATTGAGATAATCGGCATTCCACATGCCGACATTCTTGTCGAGCTTCACCTTCTCGACCGACCTGGCCAGTTGCTTGCCCTGACGGTCTTCGATGATCAGTTCACCCGCGAGGTCGTATTTGTCGACGTAAATCGGACCGTCGACCCAGATCCAGAGGGTCAAGGTCAACAGCGCACCTGGAAGGTAAGCCGGGTGCATGGTGCGTTTGCCTGCCAGCGAGGTCAGGTTGAACTTGAGCACCACGTCGTCCTCACCGGCCTTGGCCGGGAACGCCACGATTCGCTTGAAGTAATCGCTTTTGTCGACATAGACGCTGATCTGCTCGGTCAACTGTTGGCTGCCGGCGACACGCACCTTGTCGTCCAGATCGGGGGCGGAAATCACGACGTCGCTGATCTCGGCACTACGATCAAGGGTGGATGGCGCGGGGTTCAAGGGTTCGCCAATGGGGCCCAGCGGTGTGAACGACACACAACCAGTCAGCGACAGGCCAAGCGCGATGGCCATCAGATAAACAAGACGCTTCACTGCTTACATCCTTTTCATACGGGATCGGGGACGCGTCGACTCGAAAGAAAATCGCGCAAGGGATGGGCAATTCAGCACTGAAAGGCGGAAATCCTGGGGAGCGAGTGTCGCCTACATCCTTGTTCGAACTCTTTGAATGGCGGCTCTGTGACGCCAAAAACGCGACAGCATCGTAATCGTTGAGGCCCCGACAGACAATAGCCCATTGCCATCATTGTGGCGATTCCGGAGAAAGCTGCTAAACCCCTATCGAACTCTTGGTGCGCGGCTCCCTCAGATGCAATGACACTGCACTGCCGATTCCACACTCGATGCGACTGAATGACCTCAAGGAGATGCAGATGGATTCACCTACACACGACTTGAAAGGCTTGTTCGACCAACTCGGCCTGGACTCCAGCGAGAAGGCCATCGACGACTTCATCGCCAGGCATTCGCCTATGCCCTTTGATAAAAAGCTCATTGATGCTGAGTTCTGGACGCCGCAGCAGGCCGGTTTCCTGAAAGAACAATTGCGTGAGGACGCTGATTGGTCACGGGTGGTTGATGACCTGAATCTGCGTATGCATCAGGTTCACTAGTCAATGCAGGCTGTCGGGGGCTTCGGCGCTTAATTGGGCCAACCAGGCAGCCTTGCACTCCTCCGCTTCATCGCGACGGGAGAATGCCGTCCCCCGGCGTTCGCCGTTCAGCAGCACGACCCAGCAGACGCTCTGCCCCTGCGCCCGTAAGCTGGCGGGCACACCGCTGCCGATCATGACGGCGACATCGACTTTGCTTTGCATGCTGACCTCTTTGACTTCATTAGCAACCTAACTATGAAGGTATGGTAATGAGTTCATGTGTGAGGAAACAGCGACTGTGTTGCATAGATTAGTTGCTGGAATCGCAATAATGGTGGGGTTGGGGGGCATATCCGTTGCTGCGGTGATGGCGGC
>NZ_JACNDU010000025.1:0-82384 GCF_017351735.1 Pseudomonas sp. FW300-N2A2
GGTTACTTGGGGCTCTTCCAAGTGACTCGCCGTAAGGGCGAAACCAATAGCCGCCGTTACCGCAGCAATGGATATGCACCCCATCAAAAAACTCGTCAGCCGAAACACAGCCATCGCCGGCAAGCCGGCTCCTACAGGGAATGTTCGCTCCCCTCAAACCCGGCTTTCATGCTGCCGGGTATCACTGACAATCAACCCCCTGATCCCCTCAAACAACTCATCGCTCTGCGCCTCGGTGCAATCCTCGCCATAACGCTTACGCACCCCGTAATGACTCAGAATCAAATGCACATCCGCATGCAAACCATGCTGCTTCAGACAGTTCTCGACACATTGCAGCGGGCAACCATCCAGCGCAAAAATCCGCCGCCCCGACCGCGCCTTGTTGACCAGCGCGGCCACATGCCCGCCGACACCGGCAATGCAGGACATTTCAGCAACGCCACTGCGATCCAGGCGCACAGCCAATGTGTTGGCCAGTTGCGCAACATTGGAACAGCCGGAACAGGCATAGACCAGAGGCAAAGTCGAAGGGGGCATTGATGCTCTCCGTTGATGGGGTGTTCAAGTGTGCAAGGCACAGGGCATTGCGCATTGATGGCAGTCAATTCCGGTTACTGGAACGCCGCCAGGTCCTCTTCCGCGAGGATGCTGATGTGGCGTCGCTCCATGGCGATCAGGCCGCTGTCCACCAGTCGATGCAAAATCCGCGAAAAGGTTTCCGGCTGAATCCCCAGCTTCGACGCCACCAGGCGTTTGGACATCTGCAAGACAATCTGGCCGGTGACCGGGTTGCGTTCCTGAAACAGGAAATTGATCACCCGACGGCTCGCGCTCGCCATGGTCAAGGTGTCGATGTCCCGCAGCCGCAAGTGCAGGTGCACGCTCATACTCGCCAGAATCGCCAGGCAGACTTTCGGCTGGTCCTCCAGCGCATTGCGATAGTGGGTGCCCTCGATGCTGACCAGCACGCTGTCCTTCAACGCGGTGGCGCTCACCGGGTAGAGCCGGGCCTGGCTGAAAAGCAGCGCTTCGGCAAAGGTTTGTCCAGGCTGGATGATCTCCACCAGGTTTTCCTGGCCTTCGCCAGTGAGCCGGTACAACTTGACCTGGCCGCTGACCAGCAGAAAAAAGCGTTTGGCCGGATCGCCCTGATGCATGAGCGTGCTGTGACAAGGCAGGCGCTTGAGCATGGCCAGGGCACAGACTTCCTCGAAGACTTTCTCCGGCAATTGGCTGAACAGATGATGACGACGCAACGTTAAAACGATGGAAGGGTGGGTCAGCATGGCGTACCTCCGCTGACGGTCATAGTAGAGAGCGCAGGCCGGTTGACCTATGCCTCTGCAGGCCTACCTCCAAGGAGGCATGGCCGTCAACCCGCACTGCGCAGATGCTCCATGGCCCACACCGCCGCCTCGACCCGCGAGCGCAAACCGAGTTTGTGCAGCAGGTTCTTGACGTGAACCTTGACCGTCCCTTCGGTGATGCCCAGCTTGTGCCCGATGACCTTGTTGCTGAAGCCGCTGGCGATGGTTTTCAACACCTGGCGTTCGCGGTCGGTCAGTTCGACCACCGCCTGGCGTGGCGGCGAGCGCAACGCCTGGGCCATGACCTGGGTCAGGCCGGGGCTGATGACCAATGCACCGTCCAACGCTTCGCGGATGTACTGGATCAACAGTTCGGGCTCCATGTCCTTGAGCAGATAACCGTCGGCATCCAGGCGCAACGCGTCGCGAATATCGTCTTCGGCGTCCGACACGGTGAACAGCAACACCTTGCCGGTGTAGTGCATCGCGCGCAGTCGACGCAGGGTTTCAATGCCGTTCATTTGCGGCATGTTGTTGTCGAGCAACACCAGGTCCGGTTGCAGCGGTTCGATCAGGCTGAGTGCTTCTTCGCCGTGGTTGGCTTCGCCGACGATCAGGAAGTCATCTTCCAGTTCGAGCATTTGACGGATGCCGCGACGCATCATGGGATGGTCGTCTACCAGCAGGATTCTATGGTGTGGGGACGGGTTCATGTGACGCTACCTTCTGTGTGCTGTCCGAGAAATTCCGGGTGGAATTCCAGCTGGACGAGGGTGCCTTGAGGCTCCCTGGAAAATATGTGCAAGTGGCCGCGCAAGCTCCGCGCCCGCTCATCCATGATGTTCAGGCCGTGATGTTCGCGCTGGTCGACGTCGCCGCTGAAGCCGCGCCCGTCATCCTCGACCGAAAGCCTCACGGTTTCGCCGTCCTGACGCAGTTCCAGCCAGGCGTTTTGCGCGTGAGCGTGGCGCAGGCAATTGGAGAGCGCCTCGCGGGTGATCTGCAAAATGTGGATCTGCTCGCTGGCCGAGAGTTGAAAGGCCAGCGCATCGACGTGCAGGTGCACCTGGAATTCGCCGCGACGGGAGAATTCTGCGGCGGTGTCCTTGAGCTCCTGCACCAGCCCGGCATCGTGAATCTGCAAGCGGAAAGTGGTCAGCAGTTCGCGCAATTGGCGGTAGGCATTGTTCAGTCCTTCGCGCAGTTCGGCGGTGACGTTTTCCAGGGTCTGCACCGGTTCGCCCCGGCGCATCAGGGTCTGCATGCGGCTGACTTGCAGCTTCATGTAGGACAGGGCCTGGGCCAGTGAGTCGTGCAGTTCGCGGGCGATGATCGTGCGCTCTTCCAGCAACAGCAGCCGATGATCCTGTTCCCGTTGGCGCTTGAGTGAGAGCGAAGTGCCGATCAGGTTGGCCAGGGCCTGGATCAGTTGGGTTTCCCAGGCTTGCGTGGGGTGGCCGTCGACAAAGTAGGCCTTGAGTTCACCCAGTTCGCTGCCCTGGTTGCTGATGCTGAAGGATTGCGGTCTCGCGTCGTGGTGTTTCTGGCACGTGGCGCAATCGCTGCTGGCGCAGACGTCGCGGATGTTGGCGCCATGCAGGGCGATCAGTTGCTGGGCAGGCGCCTGCGCCTGGCCTTGCAAGCACAGCGACAGGCGCAGGCCCGGCAGGCGTTGCTGGAAGCGCCGGATCAACTCGTCCAGCCCTTCGGCATTGGCCAGGCGTGTGGCCAGGCTGCGACTGCTTTGATACAGCAACTCCAGCGCAGCGTTGGCCTGTTGCAGGTTCAGGGTTTTTTGCCGGACCTGACTTTCCAGCGTGCGGTGCGACTCTTCTATCGTTTCGGCCATGGCGTTGAAGCTTGTGGCCAACTGGCCCAGTTCGTCCTGGGACTGATGGTTGACCCGCACCTTGAAATCACCGCGTCGAAAGCGCTGGGTTGCGTCCACCAACTCCTTGAGGGGCGTGACGACGCCGTACTGCAACTCATACAAACCGATCAGCAGGACAATCATGGTGGTGAACAGCGCCATGCCCTGGATCACTTGTTGCCAGCCCTGCTTTTGCTCGCTCTGGCGCTGGAGCAGGCTGACGAACTGGTTCAGTTGCTCAACGAACGGCCGGGCCTGGGCTTGAAACGCCACGGCATCGCCGCGTTCCAGCGCCGGGCGCAACGCTTCGTTCCATTGTTGCTGGAGTTGCCCATAGCTGGTTTGCAACGCGGTGGTCGGGCCATCTTCCAGCACGGCCTTGAGTGACTGGCTGTTGAGGCGACGTTGCAGGCTGTCGGTGATGCCGATGATTTCTTCATCGGTGGCACCGGCGGCGAGTTTCCAGCTCAGGTGGTAGGTTTCCATGCGCACCGAGCCCGCGGTATTGATGGCGGCGGCATCGCCCTGGCTGAACCAGGCGATCAACCCGGCGCTCAACGAGCTGGCGAGCGCGAGCACGGCGATCAGGATCACCGCGAGCCCGGCGCGGGCGGGCAGGGAGCTGCGCAACCAGCGAATCATCGGCGCAGGTCCCGGGGGTAAAGCAGAAAGCAGAGCATGTACAGCTCCAGAGTGAGGTTGTTTGTTATGGCCTCTTCGCGGGCAAGCCTCGCTCCTACAGGTTAGGTATCGATCACTGAAACGCCGGCAACCTGTAGGAGCGAGGCTTGCCCGCGAAGGCGATCTAAAGAAAACCACCGATCCCGGGCGCGCTACCTCTAAAGAGTTGTCGACGGCTCCCTGTCGACAGAACACTGGGTGGAAAAAGTTAAAACGCTGATAAACAAGGGGTTTTAAGCATTCTCCGGTCTACCTCCTTGGAGGTAGGCAGTGCAAGCATAGGCTTGGGCCCGCTTGGGCTTCGTTGACGTGGATCAAGTTTTTACGGGGTTGCTCTCTCTAGTCTGCCGCCATGGCTAACTGACTGGAGAGCATTGTGACCCAACCCCGTGTACGACAAGGCTTGGTGCTGGGCATGAGCACGCTGGCCTTCACTGTATGTTTCATGGTCTGGATGATGTTTGCCGTGCTCGGTGTGCCGATCAAGGAACTGCTCCAGCTCAACGAAACCCAGTTCGGCCTGCTGGCCGCTACCCCGGTCTTGACCGGCTCGCTGGTGCGTTTGCCGCTGGGGCTGCTGACCGACCGCTTTGGCGGGCGCAGCGTGTTCTTTCTGCTGATGCTGTCTTGCGTCGCACCGCTGTACCTGATCAGCCACGCCACCGCTTATTGGCAGTTTTTGCTGCTGGGCCTGTTCGTCGGTTTGGCCGGCGGCTCGTTCTCGGTCGGGATTGCCTACGTCGCCAAATGGTTCGACAAAGAGAACCAGGGCTTCGCCATGGGCATCTTCGGCGCCGGTAACGCCGGGGCTGCAGTCACCAAATTTCTCGCCCCGGCCCTGATCGCCGTCGGCAGTTGGCAGCTGGTGCCGAAAGTCTTCAGCGCCATCCTCTTTATCACTGCGCTGTCGTTCTGGTTCCTCAGTGCCGAAAACAAGGACCACCGCAGTGCCTCGGGCGCCACGCTGCGTGAGCAACTGCGTTCGCTGAAAGATCCTGCGGTGTGGCGCTACTGCCAGTACTACTCGATCGTCTTCGGCGGCTATGTGGCCCTCGCGCTGTGGATGACCAAGTACTACGTGCAGGAATACGGTTTCAGCCTGCAAAGCGCGGCGCTGCTGGCGGCGTGTTTTTCCCTGCCCGGTGGCGTGCTGCGTGCCGTCGGTGGCTGGATGTCGGATCGCTGGGGCGCGCAAAGCGTGACCTGGTGGGTGTTGTGGGTCAGCTGGATCTGCCTGTTCCTGCTCTCGTACCCACAGACCCAACTGCAAGTGCAGACCATCAACGGCACCGTGGATTTCCACATCGGCCTCAATCCCGCGCTGTTCACCGTGCTGCTGTTCGTCATGGGCATTGCCTTCGCGTTCGGCAAGGCCTCGGTCTTCAAATACATCGCCAATGACTACCCGAAAAACATGGGCGCGGTGTCCGGCATCGTCGGTCTGGCCGGTGGCCTGGGCGGTTTCGTGTTGCCGATCATGTTTGGCGCCCTGGTGGACCTCACCGGCGTGCGCTCGTCCTGCTTCATGTTGATGTACGGCGTGGTCTGGGTCTCCCTCACCTGGATGTACTTCAGCGAAATGCGCAAAAGCCCGGTGCTTGGTAAAGCGCCGACGCTGACCCCGTCCCCGATTTCCAGCATTGCCCAAGGAGAACAACATGTCCGTTCTGCAAAAGCCTGATAAAGGGCCGGTCATTCATGACTGGCGCCCCGAGGACCCTGCGTTCTGGGGAAGCAGCGGCAAACAGACCGCCACGCGCAACCTGTGGATCTCCATTCCCGCGCTGCTGTTGGCCTTCGCGGTGTGGATGGTCTGGAGCACGGTGATCGTGCGCCTGAACGCCATCGGCTTCACCTTCACCACCGACCAGTTGTTCTGGCTGGCGGCGTTGCCGGGCCTGTCCGGCGCGACCTTGCGCGTCTTCTATTCCTTTATGGTGCCGATCTTCGGTGGCCGGCGCTGGACCGCCCTGAGCACCGCATCGTTGCTGGTGCCATCGATCTGGATGGGCTTCGCGGTGCAGGACCCGGGCACCCCGTACAGCGTGTTTGTATGGATTGCCTTGCTCTGCGGTTTTGGCGGCGGCAACTTCGCCTCGAGCATGTCCAACATCAGCTTCTTCTATCCAAAGTCCCAGCAAGGCACGGCCCTGGGCCTCAACGCCGGGTTGGGTAACCTGGGCGTCTCGGTGATGCAGTTCTGCGTACCGCTGGTGATCACTTTCGGCGTGTTCGGCGTCATGGGTGGAAATCCGCAAACCCTGCCGGACGGTGGCCAATTGTGGCTGCAGAACGCCGGGTTCATCTGGGTGCCGTTCATTGTCCTGGTGACGGTGCTGGCCTGGTTCGGCATGAACGATTTGTCCAGTGCGCGGGCCTCGTTCAGCGAGCAAGCGGTGATCTTCAAACGCAAGCACAACTGGCTGATGTGCTGGTTGTACCTGGCGACCTTCGGTTCGTTCATCGGTTTTTCCGCTGCGTTTCCATTGCTGATCAAAACCTCGTTCCCTGATGTGATCGCACTGAAATTCGCCTTCCTCGGCCCGTTGGTGGGTGCGCTCGTGCGTCCATTGGGCGGCTGGCTGGCGGACAAGCTCGGCGGCGCGAAAGTGACCTTGTGGAACTTCGTCGCGATGATCGTGATGGTCTTCGGCGTCATGCACTTCCTGCCGCAGAACGGTACAGGCGGCAACTTCTACGGCTTCCTCGGCATGTTCATGCTGCTGTTCATCACCACCGGCGTGGGCAACGGCTCCACCTTCCGCATGATCCCGGTGATCTTCCGCACCCAGCATGAAAAAGCCGCTGCCGGAAAATCCCCGGCCGTACGCGAACAAGCACTCAAGAATGCCGGCAAAGAGTCCGCCGCCGTCCTGGGCTTCAGTTCGGCCATGGGCGCCTTCGGTGCGTTCTTCATTCCCAAATCCTTCGGCACTTCGATGGCCCAGACCGGCGGACCGGAGATGGCCTTCTACATGTTCGTCGGTTTTTACCTGAGCTGCATCGTCGTGACCTGGTGGTGGTACGCGCGCAAAGGCGCTGCGACACCCTGCTGAGACGACCCGAATCCAACCATTGCGTGGGCGGGGCACAGAACCCCGCAGCAAGCCTGAGAGGACTACACCGTGAGTCATTTACTGGATCAATTGCGGTTTTTCAATCGCAAGCAAAACGAGTTTTCCGAGGGTCATGGAGAGACCCGCAAAGAGTCGCGCGACTGGGAGAACGTCTACCGTTCGCGCTGGCAGTACGACAAGATCGTGCGTTCCACCCACGGGGTGAACTGCACCGGGTCTTGCTCGTGGAAGATCTACGTGAAGAACGGCCTGATCACCTGGGAAACCCAGCAGACCGACTACCCGCGTACCCGCAACGACCTGCCCAACCATGAGCCTCGTGGCTGCCCGCGCGGCGCCAGTTACAGCTGGTACATCTACAGCGCCAACCGGCTCAAGTACCCGAAAATCCGCAAGCCGTTGCTCAAGCTCTGGCGCGATGCGCGCCAGACCATGGCGCCGGTCGAAGCCTGGGCCAGCATTGTCGAGGACAAGGCCAAGGCCGACTCCTATAAAAGCAAGCGCGGCATGGGCGGCTTCATTCGTTCCAGCTGGGACGAAGTCAACGAGATCATCGCGGCGTCCAACGTCTACACCATCAAACAGTACGGCCCCGACCGGATCGTCGGGTTCTCGCCGATCCCGGCCATGTCGATGGTCAGCTACGCCGCAGGTTCGCGTTACCTGTCGCTGATCGGCGGCGCCTGCCTGAGCTTCTACGACTGGTACTGCGACTTGCCACCGGCCTCGCCGATGGTTTGGGGCGAACAGACCGACGTGCCGGAATCGGCCGACTGGTACAACTCCAACTACATCATTGCCTGGGGCTCCAACGTTCCGCAGACCCGTACCCCCGACGCGCACTTCTTCACTGAAGTCCGTTACAAGGGCACCAAGACCGTGGCGATCACCCCGGACTATTCGGAAGTCGCCAAGCTCACCGACCTGTGGCTGAACCCCAAGCAGGGCACCGACGCGGCGCTGGCGCAAGCCTTCAACCATGTGATCTTCAAAGAATTCCACCTGGATAAACCGAGCGCCTATTTCACTGATTACGCCAAGCGCTTCACCGATCTGCCGGTGCTGGTGCTGCTCAAGCAAATGGCCGACAAGGCGCCGGGCGCCGGTTACCAGCCGGACCGCTTCCTGCGCGCCAGCGACTTGACCGACAACCTCGGCCAGGAAAACAACCCGGAATGGAAAACCATCGCCCTGGATACCAGCGGCGAACTGGTGTCCCCTCAGGGCTCCATCGGTTATCGCTGGGGCGAGAAGGGCAAGTGGAACATTCTGCCGCGTGAAGGCGGCGAAGGTCGCGAGATCGATCTGAAACTGAGCCTGATCGGCGATGACGTGGCCGAAGTGGCGTTCCCGTATTTTGCCGGCGAGTCTCACGAGCACTTCCAGCACGTGGCCGGCGATGCCGTGCAATACCGTCGTGTGCCGGTGCACAGCCTCGTTCTGGCTGACGGCAGCGTGGCCAAAGTCGCCACCGTGTTCGACCTGTCGGCCGCTAACCTGGCGATCGACCGTGGCCTGGGTGGCGAAAACGTCGCCAAGGATTACAACGACGCCTCGGTGCCCGGCACCCCGGCCTGGCAGGAGCAGATCACCGGCGTCAGCCGCGAGAAAGCGATCCAGATTGCCCGTGAGTTTGCCGATAACGCCGACAAGACCAAGGGTCGCTCGATGATCATCGTCGGCGCGGCGATGAATCACTGGTACCACATGGACATGAACTACCGCGGGCTGATCAACATGCTCATGCTCTGCGGGTGTGTCGGCCAGACCGGTGGCGGTTGGGCGCACTACGTCGGCCAGGAAAAACTCCGTCCGCAATGCGGCTGGCTGCCCCTGGCGTTCGGCCTGGACTGGAACCGTCCGCCACGGCAAATGAACGGCACCAGCTTCTTCTACGCCCACAGCTCGCAGTGGCGCCACGAGAAGATGAGCATGCACGACGTGCTCTCGCCATTGGCCGACAAGTCGCAATTCCCCGAGCATGCGCTGGACTACAACATCCGCGCCGAACGCGCCGGCTGGTTGCCTAGCGCACCACAACTCAACACCAACCCGCTGCACATTTGCCGTGATGCCGCTGCTGCCGGCATGGAACCGAAAGATTACGTGGTCAAGTCGCTGCAGGACGGTTCGCTGCGCTTCTCTTGCGAGCAACCGGACAGCCCGGTGAACTTCCCGCGCAACATGTTCATCTGGCGCTCCAACCTGCTGGGCTCCTCGGGCAAGGGCCACGAGTACATGCTCAAGTACCTGCTCGGCACCAAGAACGGGGTGATGAACGAAGACATCGGCCAGGTCGGCGACTGCAAACCGGAAGAAGCCGAATGGGTGGACGAGGGCGCCATCGGCAAGCTCGATCTGGTGACTACGCTGGACTTCCGCATGTCCTCGACCTGCGTCTATTCCGACATCGTCTTGCCGACCGCGACCTGGTACGAAAAAGACGACATGAACACCTCGGACATGCACCCGTTCATTCACCCGTTGTCGGCCGCGATCGACCCGGCGTGGGAATCGCGTTCCGACTGGGAAATCTACAAAGGCATCGCCAAGGCGTTTTCCAGCATGGCCGAAGGGCACCTGGGCGTCGAAAAGGATCTGGTGACCATTCCGCTGATGCACGACAGCGTCGGCGAACTGGCCCAGCCGTTTGGCGGCACCGACTGGAAAAGCGAAGGCGTGGCACCGGTGCCGGGTAAAAACGCACCGAACCTGCACGTGGTCGAGCGCGACTACCCGAACATCTACAAGCAGTTCTCGTCCCTCGGGCCATTGCTGGAGAAACACGGCAACGGCGGCAAGGGCATCAACTGGAACACCGAAGCCGAAGTGAAGTTCCTCGGTGAGCTCAACCACCACGAACGGGACGCTGGCATCAGCCACGGCCGTCCGAAAATCGACTCGGCCATCGATGCAGCGGAAGTGATCCTGTCGCTGGCACCGGAAACCAACGGCCACGTAGCGGTCAAGGCCTGGGCCGCGCTGTCGGAATTCACCGGCATCGACCACAGCCATCTGGCGGTGGGCAAGGAGCATGAGGCGATTCGCTTCCGCGACATCCAGGCGCAGCCACGCAAGATCATTTCCAGCCCGACCTGGTCGGGGCTCGAAGACGATCACGTCAGCTACAACGCCGGTTACACCAACGTTCATGAAGCCATTCCATGGCGCACCATCACCGGTCGCCAGCAGTTCTACCAGGATCACCCGTGGATGCAGGCGTTCGGCGAGCAGCTGATGAGTTACCGGCCGCCGGTCAACACCCGGACCATCGCCGGGGTGAAAGGCAAGCGCAGCAACGGCCACAAGGAAATTGTCCTGAACTGGATCACGCCGCACCAGAAGTGGGGCATCCACAGCACCTACAGCGACAACCTGTTGATGCTGACTCTCAGCCGTGGCGGCCCGATTGTCTGGCTCTCTGAGAACGACGCGAAAAGCGCCGGCATCGAGGACAACGACTGGATCGAGTGCTTCAACGCCAACGGTGCGCTGACCGCCCGTGCGGTGGTCAGTCAGCGGGTCAAGGACGGCATGGTGATGATGTACCACGCCCAGGAACGGATCGTGAACGTGCCCGGATCGGAAACCACCAAGACCCGTGGCGGCCACCACAACTCGGTGACCCGCGTCGTGCTCAAACCGACCCACATGATCGGTGGCTATGCCCAGCAGGCCTACGGTTTCAACTATTACGGCACGGTCGGTTGCAACCGCGACGAGTTCGTCGTGGTGCGCAAAATGTCCAAAGTCGACTGGCTCGATGGTTCGTCCGGTGATGACCTGCCGCGTCCTCTGCCGACCGATATCGAGGAGAACTGAGATGAAGATTCGCTCACAAATCGGCATGGTGCTGAACCTGGACAAGTGCATCGGTTGCCACACTTGCTCGATCACCTGCAAAAACGTCTGGACCAGCCGTGAAGGCATGGAATACGCCTGGTTCAACAACGTCGAAAGCAAACCCGGGATCGGCTACCCGAAAGAATGGGAAAACCAGGACAAGTGGAAGGGCGGCTGGATCCGCAATGCCAACGGCTCGATCAACCCACGCATCGGCGGCAAGTTCCGCGTGTTGGCCAACATCTTTGCCAACCCGGACCTGCCGAGCCTCGACGACTACTACGAGCCGTTCGACTTCGATTACCAACACCTGCACACCGCACCGCTGGGCGAGCATCAGCCTACGGCGCGCCCACGCTCGCTGGTCTCCGGCAAGCGCATGGAGAAAATCGAGTGGGGCCCGAACTGGGAAGAAATCCTTGGCACTGAATTCGCCAAGCGTCGCAAGGACAAGAACTTCGACAAGATCCAGGCGGACATTTACGGCGAGTACGAAAACACCTTCATGATGTATTTGCCGCGCCTGTGCGAGCACTGCCTCAACCCGGCGTGTGCGGCATCGTGCCCGAGCGGGGCGATCTACAAGCGTGAAGAAGACGGCATCGTCCTGATCGACCAGGAAAAATGCCGTGGCTGGCGCATGTGCATCAGCGGCTGCCCGTACAAGAAAATCTACTTCAACTGGAAAAGCGGCAAGTCCGAGAAGTGCATTTTCTGCTACCCGCGTATCGAAGCCGGGATGCCGACCGTGTGCGCCGAAACGTGCGTCGGTCGTATCCGTTACCTCGGCGTGTTGCTGTACGACGCCGACCGCATCAGCGAAGTGGCGAGCACCGCCAATGAGCAGGATCTGTACGAGAAACAACTGGAGATCTTCCTCGACCCGAATGACCCGGCGGTGATCCGTCAGGCCCTGGCAGACGGTGTGCCGCAGTCGGTGATCGATTCCGCCCAGCGTTCGCCGGTCTACAAAATGGCCGTGGACTGGAAGCTCGCGCTGCCACTGCACCCGGAATACCGCACCTTGCCGATGGTCTGGTACGTACCGCCACTGTCGCCGATTCAAAACGCCGCAACTGCTGGCACCGTCGGCATGAACGGGGTGATTCCGGACGTCGACAGCCTGCGTATTCCACTGAAGTACCTGGCCAACCTGCTGACTGCCGGCGATGAAAAACCGGTCAAGCGTGCGTTGAAACGCTTGCTGGCGATGCGTGCCTACAAGCGTTCCGAGCAAGTCGATGGCGTGCAAGACCTGCAAGTGCTGGCGGACGTCGGTTTGAGCGTGGACCAGGTCGAGGAAATGTACCGCTACCTGGCCATCGCCAACTATGAGGACCGTTTTGTGGTACCGACCGCCCACCGCGAAGACGCCATGAGCGACGCCTTTGCCGAACGCTCCGGTTGCGGTTTCAGTTTCGGCAGCGGTTGCAGCGGCAGCTCCGACACCAACATGTTCGGCGCGAAAAAGGCCAACCGTCGCGACGTCCTGAAAACCGTGCAGTTGTGGGAGGAATGAGCATGCAAATTCTCAAAGTGATTTCGCTGCTGCTCGATTACCCGACTGAAACGCTGATCAGCGGCCGCGACGAACTGGAGCAGGCGATCATTCAGTCGCGGGAAATCAGCCCGAAGCAGCGCGGTGCGTTGTTCGAGTTGCTGGAGCTGATCTGCGCCAATGACCTGATGGACGGGCAGGAGCACTACGGTGCGCTGTTCGGTCGGGGGCGCGCGCTCTCGTTGCTGTTGTTCGAACACGTGCACGGTGAGTCCCGCGACCGTGGCCAGGCCATGGTCGACATGATGGCGCAGTACGAAGACGCCGGTTTTGCCATCGGCGTCAAAGAGCTGCCGGACTACATCCCGCTGTACCTGGAATTTCTGTCCACTCGCGAAGACATCGAGGCCCGCGAGGGCCTGGCGGATGTCTCGCACCTGCTGGCCTTGCTCGCGGCGCGTCTGGAGGAGCGTGAAAGCGCCTACGCCAGTTGCTTCCGGGCGCTGCTGCAGATTGCCGGCTCCGAACCGCATCAGGCCGTGGCCGACCTGCGTGAGCAGGTCGCGGCGGAAGTGCGCGACGACTCGCTCGAAGCCCTCGACAAGATCTGGGAAGAGGAGGCCGTGGACTTTCTCCAGGCCGAACAGCAGGACCGTTGCGGTTCGCTGCCAAGCGCACCGGGCAAGGCCCGGGAAGAAAGCGCGGTGCCGTTGCACTGGGTGGATTTTCAGCATGAAGGACTGGCCGCCGCGCCAGCCCAGGAGGTAGGCAATGTCTAAATGGAACCTGTTGTTGTTCGGGATTTATCCCTATATCGCTTTGGCCATTTGCCTGATCGGCAGTTGGGCTCGCTTCGACCTGTCGCAGTACACCTGGAAGGCGGGCTCCAGCCAAATGCTCAATCAGCGCGGCATGCGCGTGGCGAGCAACTTCTTCCACATCGGTGTGTTGTTCGTGCTGGCCGGGCATTTCGTCGGCCTGCTGACGCCCGCGTCGGTTTATCACCATGTCATCAGCACTGAGAACAAGCAGTTGCTGGCGATGGTGTCCGGCGGGTTCTTCGGCCTGTTGTGCCTGATCGGCCTGCTGATGCTGGTCAACCGGCGCCTGAGCGACCCTCGGGTCCGCGCCACGTCCAGTACGTCGGACATCCTGATTCTGCTGGTGCTATTGGCGCAGTTGCTGCTCGGCCTGCTGACCATCGTTGCGTCCACCGCGCACATGGACGGTTCGGTGATGGTGATGCTCGCCGACTGGGCGCAGAACACCGTGCTGTTGCGGCCGACGGAAGCGGCGGCCTCCATCGCGCCGGTCGGGCTGACCTACAAGCTGCACGTGTTCCTCGGCCTGACCCTGTTTGTGCTGTTCCCCTTCACCCGTCTCGTACACGTGATCAGTGCACCGGTCTGGTACCTGGGACGCCGTTATCAAATCGTTCGGCAGAAATTCTGAGGAGACAATCATGTCAGGTGGATGTGGATGTGGCGGTGGTAACGGCGGCAGCGGTGGCTGCGGATCTTCCAAACAAGTAGAGGTTGCGGTGCCGGACGATGTCGCACCGTTTGAAGAGCTCGCGGTTGAGCCTCCGGCGGCCGATGACGCGCCCGCGCAGTTGATCGCCAGCAGTGAGCAGGAGTGGCCGATCATCAGCGTCAACGAGGTGGTGATCACCCCGGAAGCGATGGCCCAGGAGCTGCAATATCACCCGGCCGAAAGCCGCGAAGAGGCGGTGTATCTGGCCGCCAAGGCGCTGGTGATCCGCGAGTTGTTGCAGCAGCGCATTGCCGAACTGGGCGTGTCGCTGGAGGTCGGTGCCGGTGAGAACGAAGAGGAAGCCGCCACGCGCTTGTTGCTCGAACGCGAGGTGATCGTGCCGCAATGCGACGAGCAAACCAGCCTTCGTTACTACGAAAACAATCGCGGGCGCTTTCACAGCGCGCCGTTGCTGGCGGTGCGGCACATCCTGCTGGAATGCGCGCCGGACGATGCCGAGGCTCGCGAGCTGGCGCATGCCCAGGCAGAAATCCTGCTGCAACGGCTGGAAGATTTCCCCGGCAGCTTCGCCGAGCTGGCGGTGAAATATTCGGCCTGCCCGTCGAAGGCACAAGGCGGTTCTCTGGGGCAGATCAGCAAAGGCCAGACCGTGCCGGAACTGGAGCGGCAGCTGTTCACGCTGGCACCGGGGCTGGCCAGCAAACCGTTGGAAAGTCGTTATGGCTGGCATGTGGTCAGTGTCGATCAGCGGATCGAAGGCATGCCGTTGCCCTATGAAGCGGTGTCGACGGCAATCCGCACGCAGTTGCAGCAGGGCGTCTGGCAAAAGGCCCTGGTGCAATACCTGCAAACCCTGATTGGCGCGGCGGATGTTCGCGGTATCCATTTGCAGGGCGCTGACTCACCGCTGGTGCAGTGAGCCTCAAGGCTAACCGGGAGATGTGATGAACGCTGTGATGCAGGATGGTTTTGGGCGGCAGATCGATTATCTGCGGATGTCGGTGACGGACCGGTGTGATTTTCGTTGTGTGTATTGCATGGCGAAAAACATGACCTTCCTGCCGCGTCAGCAGGTGCTCACGCTGGAGGAATTGCAGCGCCTGGCAACGTTGTTCGTTGGCCTGGGCGTGCGCAAGATTCGCCTTACCGGCGGCGAGCCGTTGATCCGTCCCGGCATTGTCGATCTGTGTCGCAACATCGCCGCGTTGCCCGGTTTGCGCGAACTGGTGATGACCAGCAACGGCTCGCAGCTGGGCCGCCTGGCGCGGCCGTTGGTGGAGGCGGGTGTTAAACGGATGAACATCAGCCTCGACAGCCTGGACGCGCAGAAATTTCGCGCGATCACCCGCAACGGCGATCTCGATCAGGTGCTGGGCGGCATCGAAGCGGCGCGGGATGCGGGGTTTGAGCGAATCAAGCTCAACTGCGTGGTGATGAAGGGGCGCAATTTCGATGAGGTCCCGGCGCTGGTGCAATACGCTATCGACCAGCGCATCGATATCAGTTTTATCGAAGAAATGCCGCTGGGCGATGTCGGGCGATCTCGGGGCGAATCGTTTTGTTCCAGTGATGACGTGCGCACGTTGATTGCTCAGCGTCATCGCTTGCTCGACAGTACGGAAAACAGCGGCGGGCCGGCGCGTTATGTGCGCCTGGAACGCCATCCCGAGACCCGGATCGGTTTCATTTCACCCAACAGTCACAACTTCTGCGGTACTTGCAACCGGGTGCGGATGACCGTGGAAGGCAAGCTGCTGTTGTGTCTGGGGCAGGACGATGCGCTGGATTTGAGAGGGTTGCTGCGGCGTTATCCGCTGGATGATCAGCCGGTGATCAATGCGGTGCAAAAGGCTTTGCGCGGTAAACCGCTGCGCCATGATTTCACTCCGGAGGGGGACGTGCAGATTGTTCGGTTCATGAATATGAGTGGTGGTTGAGCAAGTCTGTGAAGCAGAAAACCCACTGTGGGAGCGAGCCTGCTCGCGATGGCTTTGTGTCAGGCGGTCGGTTTTTTGAGGGTGTACATATCCATTCCTGCGGTAACGGCCGCTAATGGTTTCGCTTTTACAGCGAGTCACTTGGAGAAGCGCCAAGTAACCAAGCGCTTTTGCCCCTGTCGTTCGGTGCCTCGCTAATGCTCGGCATGCCCTCGCTCCGGTCCTGCTCCGTGGGCCCGCCGCGATCGGCCATCCTTGGCCGTGCGCGGCTAACCCGGCATCCATGCCGGGTTGCCCACTGCGCAGAACCTGCGCTCAGCCTCTCGAGGGGGCGACTACCGCCACAGCCGCCGAGGCGGCCTGAAAGCCGACCTGGCTCTTTGGGGGTACGCGTTGTCCTTCTCTGATGCGTTCACTCATTCCCGACATGTACACCAATCCCCTGTAGGAGCCGGCTTGCTGGCGATAGCGTCGTTTCAGGCGATAGGTGTGTCGACTGACCCACCGCTATCGCCAGCAAGCCGGCTCCTACGCGGGATTGGGTTCACACGATTCAAAATTGTAGGAGCCAGCTTGCTGGCGATGGACGTCAACGATAACGCGGGCTGTCTGAATGAACGCGGTGTCTAGACGACTTTCGCCGGCAAGCTGGCTCCTACAGGGAATCGCGTTTGCTTTTGATTTTCACCACTCATCAGGCCGAGCGTTAGCTCGCCTTCAGCTTTTGATCTGGCTTTTGAGGTACACGCCCCCTCGAGAGGCCGAGTGGAGGTTCTGCGTAGTGGGCAACCCGGCATGGATGCCGGGTTAGCCGCGCACGGCCATGGATGGCCGATGGCGGCGGGCCCACGGAGCAGGACCGGAGCGAGGGCATGCCGAGCCACAGCGAGGCACCGAACGAAAGGGGCAAGAGCCCTTGGTTACTTGGGGCTCTTCCAAGTTACTCGCCGTAAGGGCGAAACCAATAGCCGCCGTCACCGCAGAAATGGATATGCCCCCAGATCAAATCCCGCCCAGCTACCGCATTCACAACATCCGCTTCTTCTTGCGCCGAGCCCACTGCCGACTCACCCACCACCGCCAATACATCATCACCAGGCAATAAGCGAGGGCCCCCAACACCAGCCCCACCACAACCGACCCCAGCAAAAACGGCTGCCACAGCGTAGACAGCTCCCCGCTGATCCACTCCCAGGTCAACTCATCCGGCAGATGACGAGCCGGGACATCCATCAACCACGCCCCGGTCTGATACGTACAAAAAAACACCGCAGGCATAGTGATCGGATTAGTCAGCCAGACCAGACTGACCGCAATCGGCATATTGCCGCGTACGACAATGGCCAGAACCGCCGCCACCAGCATCTGCAACGGAATCGGCAGGAACGCCGCAAACAAACCCACCGCCATCGCCCGTGCGACCGAGTGACGGTTGAGGTGCCAGAGGTTCGGGTCATGCAACAGCGTGCCGAGAAAGCGTAAGGATTTGTGTTCCCTGATGCTGATCGGGTCTGGCATGTAACGTTTGAATAAGCGCCGGGGCATAGGGCTTCTCGGTCGGTTAAGGCGGCAAGTATGTCTGGATTCTATGAGCCGCCTATTCAGACTTTGTGACAATTAATAACGATGCACGTGCCGCGCGCCGGCTATGCCTAGGAGGGGACTCTCAAGGACGGGCGTATGCGCACAGGGATGATGGCGCTGGCGTTGGGTCTGCTGGCCCTGCGTTTTTTGCCGGTATTACCGCCGGTCTGGTTATGGCTGGTGTTGCCCGTAACGGGTTTGATGGCGCTGCCGTTTCGCACGTACCCATTGGCGTTTTTTCTGTTCGGCATCAGTTGGGCCGGCGCAAATGCGCAGTGGGCGCTGGATGATCGTTTGTCAGCGAATCTCGATGGCGAAACCCGTTGGGTCGAAGGGCGGGTGACCGGTTTGCCGCAGAACAATGACGGTGTTGTGCGTTTCGAACTGGCAGACGTCCGGTCGCGACAGGCCAGGGTGCCGCAACGGATGCGCCTGGCCTGGTATGACGGACCGCCGGTCAACAGTGGTGAACGCTGGCGGCTCGCGGTGAAGCTGAAACGTCCTGCCGGGCTGCTCAATCCTCATGCCTTCGATTACGACGCCTGGCTGCTGGCACAACGCATCGGCGCTACCGGAACGATCAAGGACGGTGAGCGGCTCAGGGAAGCCCGATGGGCCTGGCGCGACAGCATCCGCCAGCGTTTGCAAACCGTGGATGCCCAAGGGCGAACCGGCGCGTTGATTGCGCTGGTGCTGGGGGATGGCGCCGGGCTGAGTCGTGAGGATTGGCAGGTGCTGCAAGACACCGGCACCGTGCATTTGCTGGTGATTTCCGGACAGCACATCGGTTTGCTGGCGGGGGTGGTTTACCTGCTGATTGCCGGGCTCGCTCGTTATGGGTTGTGGCCGAACCGCTTGCCGTGGCTGCCATGGGCCTGTGCACTGGCATTCGCCGCCGCCCTTGGTTACGGACTGCTGGCGGGGTTCGAAGTACCGGTGCGGCGGGCCTGCGTGATGATCGGCCTGGTGCTGTTGTGGCGCCTGCGATTTCGTCACCTCGGCGCCTGGTGGCCGCTGTTGCTGGCGCTCAACGCTGTTTTGTTGCTGGATCCGCTGGCGAGCCTGCAACCGGGTTTCTGGCTGTCCTTCGCCGCAGTGGCGGTGTTGATCTTCACCTTCGGCGGTCGCTTGGGGCCGTGGCGATGGTGGCAAACCTGGACCCGTGCTCAGTGGCTGATCGCGATCGGCCTGGGCCCGTTGCTACTGGTGTTGGGATTGCCGATCAGTCTCAGCGGGCCGGTCGCCAATCTGCTGGCGGTGCCCTGGATCAGTTTGCTGGTATTGCCACCGGCCTTGCTGGGAACCCTGTTGTTACCGCTGCCTTATGTGGGCGAGGGCTTGTTGTGGCTGGCGGGTGGTCTGATCGACTGGCTGTTCAAGGGCCTTGGGTTGATGGCCGGTCAATTGCCCGCGTGGGTGCCCGTGGCGATTCCATTGTCGATATGGGCACTGGGCATGCTCGGCGCGTTTCTGCTGTTAATGCCTCGCGGTGTACCGCTGCGCCCGCTGGGTTGGCCGTTGTTGCTGTTGCTGGTTTTTCCACCACGGCCACTTTTGCCAGAGGGCATCGCCGAAGTCTGGCAACTGGATGTCGGCCAAGGGTTGGCGATTCTGGTGCGAACTCGCCATCACACGCTGCTGTATGACACCGGACCACGCTTCGGCGACTTCGATCTAGGCGAGCGAGTGGTCCTGCCAGCGTTGCGCAAACTCGGCGTGAGCGAACTCGACCTGATGTTGATCAGCCATGCCGACGCCGATCATGCCGGTGGTGCGCGAGCGGTTGCCAATGGTTTGCCGATAAAGCTGGTGCTCAGCGGTGATCCCTTGGCGCTGCCCGCCGAATTGCACGCCGATGCCTGCGAGAGTGGCCAGCAATGGACCTGGGACGGCGTGAGGTTTCAGCTCTGGCAATGGCCTTCGGCCATGGACCGCAATCAAAAATCCTGCGTGCTGCAAATCGAAGCCAATGGCGAGCGATTATTGCTGACCGGAGACATCGACAGCGCCGCCGAGCGTGCCCTGCTCGACAGCCCGCTCGCAGTGCCCACCGATTGGTTGCAGGCGCCGCACCACGGTAGCCGCAGCTCGTCGTCGATGGCGTTGCTCACTGCGTTGCAACCCAAAGCCGTGCTGATCTCTCGCGGCAACGGCAATTCGTTCGGTCACCCGCACCCCACGGTCATGGCCCGTTATAAAAAACGCGGTATGGAAATCCATGACAGCGCCGAGCAGGGCGCCATCCGTCTGCACCTCGGACGCTTCCATCCCCCGTGGACGATGCGTCAAGAACGGCGTTTCTGGCGTTCCACGCAATAACCGCGAGTTATGAAAGCCCGACCGGATGCGACATCACGGTCTTCGGTGCATCGACCCCCTATGTTAGAGTGGCGCACTTTTTCGAGGGGACTGTCACTGTGTGGGAATTGGTCAAATCCGGCGGCTGGATGATGCTGCCGATCATTCTGAGTTCCATCGCGGCCATGGCGATCGTCGCCGAGCGTCTCTGGACCCTGCGCGCCAGTCGTGTGACCCCGGAGCACTTGCTCGGGCAGGTCTGGGTGTGGATCAAGGACAAGCAACTCAATAAAGAAAAACTCAAGGAATTGCGCGCCAATTCGCCGTTGGGCGAGATTCTGGCGGCAGGCCTGGCCAACTCCAGACATGGTCGCGAGATCATGAAAGAGTGCATCGAAGAAGCCGCCGCGCGGGTGATTCACGAACTCGAACGCTACATCAATGCGCTGGGCACCATCGCCGCCATGGCGCCGTTGCTGGGTTTGCTCGGCACCGTGCTGGGCATGATCGATATTTTCAGCGCGTTCATGGGGACGGGCATGGGCACCAATGCCGCCGTGTTGGCCGGTGGTATTTCGAAGGCCTTGATCACCACGGCTGCTGGTCTGATGGTCGGTATCCCTGCGGTATTTTTCCACCGTTTCCTGCAACGCCGCATCGATGAGCTGGTGGTGGGCATGGAGCAGGAAGCGATCAAGCTGGTCGAGGTGGTACAGGGTGATCGTGACGTGGACCTGACCGAGGGCAAAAAAGCGTGAAATTCCGCCGCAAACCGCGGGAAACGGTCGACATCAACCTCGCGTCGCTGATCGACGTGGTGTTTATCCTGCTGCTGTTTTTCGTCGTGACCACTACCTTCACCCGTGAAACCCAGTTGCGCGTCGATCTGCCCGAAGCGGTCAGCGGTTCGCCTGCCGAAGACCAGCAGGTTAAACACCTGGACGTGGCCATCAGCGCCGAAGGCGTGTTCTCGGTGAACAATCAGGTCTTGCAGAAGAACGATCTGACCGCGCTCATGGACGCGTTGCAAAAAGAATCCAACGGTGACACCAACCTGCCGCTGTCGATCAGTGCGGACGGCAAGACCCAGCATCAATCGGTCATCACCGCCATGGACGCCGCCGGCAAACTCGGCTTCAGTCACCTGCGCATGACCACTGTCGAGGCGGCGCAGCCCGCGCCCTGATGGCCATGTCCGATCGCTTGCTCGCCGCGTGGTACCAAGGTCATCCGGCCCTGAAGCTGTTGCAGCCGCTGGAGTGGCTGTACCGGCGCGTGGTGATGAACAAGCGCAAACGCTTTCTGGCGGGTGAGGGCGAGATTTATCAGCCACCGGTGCCGCTGATCGTCGTCGGCAACATCACGGTGGGCGGCACCGGCAAGACGCCGCTGATTCTGTGGATGATCCAGCATTGTCAGCGCAGCGGTTTGCGGGTCGGCGTGGTCAGCCGTGGTTATGGCGCCAAACCGCCGCAACTGCCATGGCGCGTCGAGGCCGATCAAAGTGCCGACATCGCCGGCGATGAACCGCTGCTGATCGTCCAGCGTACCGGCGTTCCGTTGATGATCGACCCGGACCGCAGCAGTGCGGTCAAAGCGCTGCTGGCGAGCGAACCTCTGGACCTGATTCTCTCCGACGACGGCATGCAACATTACCGTTTGGCCCGCGACCTTGAACTGGTGCTGATTGACGCCGCCCGAGGCCTGGGCAACCAGCGCTGCCTGCCTGCGGGACCGTTGCGCGAACCGGTCGAACGCCTGCAAAGCGTTGACGCGGTGCTGTACAACGGCGCCACGGATGATCGCGACAACGGTTTTGCCTTCCAGCTGCAACCCACGGAACTGGTTAACCTGCACAGCGGCGAACGCCGTCCCCTCGACCACTTCCCAGCGGGCCAGGCGCTGCACGCCGTGGCCGGGATCGGCAATCCGCAGCGTTTCTTCACGACCCTTGAAACGCTACACTGGCAGCCAGTCCCGCATGCATTTGCCGACCACGCCGAGTACAGCGTGCAGGCCTTGAATTTCACACCGTCATTGCCGTTGGTGATGACCGAAAAGGACGCGGTGAAGTGCCGTGCCTTCGCCGCTGCCGATTGGTGGTACCTGGCGGTCGATGCTGCGCCATCGCCGGCCTTCGTGGCCTGGTTCGATACGCAGTTGATGCGCCTGTTGCCGGCTCGACTTTTGCCTTAAATCGTTTATATCCAGGGAATGCTCATGGACACCAAATTGCTCGACATCCTCGCTTGCCCGGTCTGCAAAGGCCCGCTCAAGCTCAGCGCCGACAAAACCGAGCTGATCAGCAAGGGCGCCGGCCTGGCGTACCCGATTCGCGACGGCATCCCGGTGATGCTCGAAACCGAAGCTCGTACCCTGACCACCGACGAGCGTCTGGATAAATGACCACAGCCTTTACCGTTGTCATTCCATCGCGTTACGCCTCGACCCGCCTGCCGGGCAAACCGCTGCTGCTGATCGCCGGCAAGCCGATGATCCAGCACGTCTGGGAACAAGCGTGCAAAAGCAGCGCCGAGCGTGTGGTGGTTGCCACTGACGATGCGCGCATTGTCGAGGCGTGCATCGCGTTTGGTGCCGACGTGGTGCTGACCCGCGAAGACCACAATTCCGGCACGGACCGTTTGGCTGAAGTCGCCGCGAAACTCGGTCTGGCGTCCGACGCGATCGTGGTCAACGTGCAGGGTGACGAACCGCTGATCCCGCCAAGCGTGATCGATCAGGTCGCGGCCAACCTCGCAGCCCACACTGAAGCGCGCATGGCCACGCTGGCCGAGCCGATCGAAGATGTCGAAACCCTGTTCAACCCCAACGTGGTCAAGGTGGTCAGCGACCTCAATGGCCTGGCGCTGACGTTCAGTCGTGCGACGTTGCCATGGGCTCGGGACGCGTTCGCGAAAAGTCGCGACGTGTTGCCGGAAGGCGTGCCGTATCGCCGCCACATTGGCATTTACGCCTACCGCGCCGGTTTCCTGCATGACTTCGTCAGCTGGGGCCCGTGCTGGCTGGAAAACACCGAATCCCTGGAACAGCTGCGTGCGCTGTGGCACGGCGTGCGGATTCACGTCGCCGACGCGCTGATCGCACCGCCCACCGGCGTCGATACGGCTGAAGACCTCGAGCGCGTTCGTCGCCTGCTGGAGGCCTGATGCGGGTTTTGTTCGTTTGCCTGGGTAACATCTGCCGTTCACCCACGGCCGAAGGTGTGCTGCGGCACAAATTGCGCGAAGCGGGGCTGGCCGATCAAGTCGAAGTCGCCTCCGCCGGCACCGGTGGCTGGCACATTGGCAAGGCTCCGGACAAACGCAGCCAGGCCGCGGCCAAGCTGCGCGGTTACGACCTGTCGATGCAGCGCGCCCAGCAAGTGACCCGCGCCGATTTTTCCACGTACGACCTGATCCTGGCGATGGACAACAGCAACCTGAGCGACCTCATGGCGCTGCAACCTGCCAAGGGCAAGCCCAAGGCCGAATTGGACCTGTTTCTGCGCCGCTACCAGTCGCCAGTCGATGAAGTGCCGGACCCTTACTACGATGGCAACCAGGGCTTTGAGCAGGTGCTCGACTTGATCGAAAGCGCCTGTGATCTGCTGGTGATCGAATTGAAGGGCCGGTTATGAGTTTGCAGGTTCAGCCACAGGTTTCGCTCAAGCCTTACAACAGCTTTGGCGTGGACGTTCAGGCGCGCTTGTTTGCCGAGGCTCACAGCGATGCCGACGTACGCGAGGCGCTGGCCTATGCGGTGGAGCATGACGTGCCGTTGCTGGTGATCGGTGGTGGCAGCAACCTGCTGCTGACCGCCGACATCCAGTCGCTGGTGTTGCGCATGGCCACCCGCGGGATTCGCATTTTGAGCGACGACGGCAGCAAGGTCGTGATCGAAGCCGAGGCCGGCGAGCCTTGGCATCCGTTCGTGCAACACACCCTGGCGCAGGGGTTGTCGGGTCTGGAAAACCTCAGCCTGATCCCCGGCACCGTCGGCGCGGCACCGATGCAGAACATTGGCGCCTATGGCGTGGAGATCAAGGACGTGTTCGCCGGCCTGACCGCGCTGGACCGCCAGACTGGCGAGCTGCGCGACTTCACGCTGGCCGAATGCAACTTCGCTTACCGCGACAGCCTGTTCAAACAGGAACCGGGGCGTTGGTTGATCCTGCGGGTTCGTTTCGCCCTGGACCGTGCCGAGCACTTGCATCTGGAGTACGGCCCGGTGCGTCAGCGTCTGACCGAGCAAGGCATCGATCACCCGACCGCCACCGACGTCAGCCAGGCGATTTGCAGCATCCGCAACGAAAAACTTCCGGACCCGGCGGTGCTCGGTAACGCCGGCAGCTTCTTCAAAAATCCCTTGGTCCCGGCTGCACTGGTCGCTCGGCTCAAAGGCGAATATCCGGACCTGGTGGCTTACGCGCAACCCGACGGGCAGATGAAACTGGCTGCGGGCTGGCTGATCGAGCGGGCAGGGTGGAAAGGTTTTCGCGAGGCCGACGCGGGCGTGCATAAATTGCAGGCGCTGGTGCTGGTCAACTACGGGGCCGCGACCGGTCTGCAGTTGCTGAACCTGGCACAGCGCATCCAAAAGGACATTTCAGAACGCTTCCATGTCGATCTGGAAATGGAGCCCAATCAGTATTGAGGCTACGCTTTCAAGGCTGATCTCAAAGCCCTGCACATCTTCGATTGTGCAGGGCTTTTTTGTTAATGCTGGGTTAACTTAGCCCCCTAACGATGCAAGCATTTGCTCCACCAAGGGCCCGATGCAGACATCTCCGTCCGCATAAGAGAGCCTCATTAGCCTGAGTCGATCTGCGTGATGCCAACCGCTAATCCCCCAGCGGCAGATTGCTCGACCCCATAACCCATACCACTATGCGGGCGTGCCCATGATTACCCTGAAACTCAATGGTCAAGACCATCAACTCGATGTCACCGAGGACATGCCGCTGCTCTGGGCCATCCGCGACGTGGCCGGTTACAACGGCACCAAGTTCGGCTGCGGCATGGGCCTGTGCGGCGCCTGCACCATTCACATCGAAGGCGCCCCGGCGCGCAGTTGCATCACGCCGATCGGCTCGGTAGTCGGTCAGAACGTCAGCACCATCGACAACCTGCACGCCGACCCGGTCGGGCAAATCGTGCAGCAAGCCTGGCTCGACACCGCCGTCGCCCAGTGCGGTTACTGCCAGGGCGGGCAGATCATGTCCGCCACGGCATTGCTCAAGACCAACCCGAACCCGAGCGACGAACAGATCGAAGAGGCGATGGTCGGCAATATTTGCCGTTGCGGCACCTACAACCGCATCAAGACCGCCATCCGCCAGGCATCCACTCACCTGAAGGAAGCCAAGGCATGAGCCAGTTCCCGAATGATTTCGCCCTGAGTAACCTCAGCCGCCGCGGCTTCCTCAAAGGCGTCGGTGCCACCAGTGCGCTGGTGGTCGCCGCGAGTTGGGGCTGGCAGGACGCGTTCGCAGCCGAGAAGGAAAAGAAATTCGGCGCCGAGGGCATGCTCAACGGCTGGATCGATGATCCGAAGGTGTACGTCAGCATCGCTGCGGATGGCACCGTGACCGTGGTTTGCAACCGTTCGGAAATGGGCCAAGGCGTACGCACCAGCCTGACCATGGTCGTGGCCGATGAACTTGAAGCCGACTGGGCGCAGGTGAAAGTGCAGCAGGCGCCGGGCGATGAAGTGCGCTTCGGCAACCAGGACACCGACGGTTCGCGCAGCATGCGCCACTGGTACGAGCCGATGCGCCGCTGCGGTGCAGCCGCGCGGACCATGCTCGAACAGGCGGCCGCCGAACAGTGGAAAGTCCCGGTCGGCGAGTGCCATGCGCAATTGCACAAAGTCATCCATAAACCGAGCGGTCGTGAACTGGGTTACGGTGCGCTCGCCGTCGCTGCCGGTGCGCTGGCGGTACCGGCACGTGACAGCCTGCGGCTCAAGGAACCGTCAGAATTCCGCTACATCGGCAAGGAAGGCACCAAGGCCATCGACGGTGCTGACATCGTCAACGGCCGCGCGATCTACGGTGCCGACGTGCATATCGACGGCATGCTTTACGCCGCAATTGCACGTCCGGCGGTGTACGGCGGCAAGGTCAAATCCGTGGATGACAGCGCGGCGCTGAAAGTCCCCGGGGTGGTCAAAGTCATCCAGATCGAAGGCCGTCCGCTGCCCTCGGAGTTTCAGCCGCTGGGCGGCGTGGCGGTGGTGGCCAGCAATACCTGGGCGGCGATCAAGGGTCGAGACGCGCTGAAAATCGAATGGGACGACGGCCCCAACGCCAGCTACGACTCGATCGCCTACCGCAAGGAAATTGAAGCGGCGTCGCTCAAGCCCGGCAAAGTGGTGCGCAATACCGGCAACATCGACCAGGCCATGAGCGGCGCCGACAGCACCCTCGAAGCCTCTTACTATCTGCCGCACCTGACGCAAGCGCCGATGGAGCCGATGGTCGCCATCGCCCGTTTCAAGGATGGCGTGTGCGAAGCCTGGGCGCCAAGCCAGGCGCCGCAGGTCACCCGTGAACGAATCGGCGAACGCCTGGGCATTCCGTTCGATAACGTCACCTTCCACGTCACCCTGCTCGGCGGCGGTTTCGGCCGCAAGTCCAAGCCGGACTTCATCATCGAAGCGGCGATCCTCGCCAAGGAATTCCCCGGTAAGGCGGTGCGGGTGCAATGGACTCGTGAAGACGACATCCACTGTTCGTATTTCCACACCGTCTCGGCTGAATACTTGAAGGCCAGCCTGAACAAGGACGGCCTGCCGTCGGGTTGGTTGCACCGCACGGTAGCGCCGAGTATCACCGCGCTGTTCGCGCCGGGCATGAACCATGAGGCCGCTTTCGAGCTGGGCATGGGCTTCACCAACATGGCTTACGCGATCCCCAACGTGCGCCTGGAGAACCCGGAAGCGGCGATTCATACGCGGGTCGGCTGGTATCGCTCGGTGTCGAACATTCCTCACGGCTTCGCGATCCAGTGCTTTGTCGATGAGTTGGCGCACAAGGCCAAACAGGATCCGCTCAAGTACCAGATCAAATTGCTCGGCCCGGACCGTCAGATCGATCCGCGTACGTTGAGTGAAGAGTGGAACTACGGCGAGTCGCCCGAGCGTTACCCGATCGATACCGGGCGCATGCGCACTGTCCTTGAAACCGCCGCGAAAGCTGCGGGTTGGGGCCGAGAGTTGCCGAAGGGCCGAGGCCTGGGACTGGCGGTGCATTACAGCTTCGTCACTTACGTGGCGGCGGTGATCGAAGTCGAAGTCAAAGATGACGGCACGTTGATCGTGCACAAGGCCGATATAGCGGTGGATTGCGGTCCGCAGATCAACCCCGAGCGAATTCGCTCGCAGTTCGAAGGCGCTTGTGTGATGGGGCTGGGCAACGCGGTGCTGGGCGAGATCAGTTTCAAGGACGGCAAGGTCCAGCAAGACAACTTCCATATGTACGAAGTGGCGCGCATGTCCCTGGCGCCGAAGGAAGTTGCCGTGCATCTGGTCACGCCGCCGGGCGTGGTGCCGTTGGGCGGTGTCGGTGAACCTGGCGTGCCGCCGATTGCGCCGGCGCTGTGCAATGCGATTTTCGCCGCCACCGGCAAACGCATCCGCAACTTGCCGGTTCGTTATCAACTGCAAGGTTGGCAGAAGGCCGAGGCTTGATGGACAGCGTCGATCTGAATGTCCTGCGCAGCGTGCTGGAATGGCGCCGCGCCGGTCAGCGAGTGGTGTTGTACAGCGTGGTCCAGACCTGGGGCACCGCGCCCCGGGCGCCTGGCGCGATGTTGGCCTTGCGCGAAGACGGGGTGGTGATCGGTTCGGTGTCTGGTGGTTGTGTCGAGGATGACTTGATAGCCCGGCTGCACGATGGCCGGATTCCGGCTGACGGGCCGCCGGTGCAGTTGATCACTTATGGCGTTACTCGCGAGGAGGCCGCACGGTTTGGTTTGCCGTGCGGCGGCACGTTGCGCCTGACCGAGGAGCGAGTCGGCGACCCGGCTTGGGTTGCCGGGTTGCTGGCGAGTTGCGAGGCCCATGAAATCACGGCGCGCTCGCTGGATATCGCGAGCGGTGAAGTGACGTTGCAGCCGGCGACCAAGAACGATGCGCTGAGTTTTGACGGCACCACGCTGCGCGCCATTTACGGTCCGCGTTGGCGGTTGTTGTTGATCGGCGCGGGGCAATTGTCCCGTTATGTTGCCGAGATGGCGCGGCTGCTGGATTTCGAAGTGCTGATCTGCGATCCACGCACCGAGTTCGTCTACGGCTGGGAAGAACAGCACGGGCGCTTCGTATCCGGTATGCCGGACGAAGCGGTGCTGAACATCCAGACCGACGAACGTACGGCCATCGTCGCGCTGACTCACGATCCGCGCCTGGATGACATGGCGTTGCTGACGGCGCTCGATTCCAGGGCGTTTTACGTCGGTGCGCTGGGTTCGCGGGTCAACAGCCTGAAGCGCCGGGAAAACCTCGCTCAGCTAGGCTTGTCCCAAGAGGCCATCGAGCGCTTGCACGGCCCGATAGGCCTGCACATCGGCAGCCATTCCCCGGCGGAAATCGCCTTGTCGCTGCTGGCGGAAATTGTCGCGATCAAGAACGGCGTCGAGCTGAAACAGAAGAAGCCGTTGCAGGAGGAGGCATGAGCGGGCCAATCGGCGTCATCGTGTTGGCGGCGGGGCAGGGCACTCGGTTTCGACAGGTGGCGGGTGCCGACAGGGACAAGTTGTTGGCGGACTGTACGGGACGCGATGGCGGCGTTCGTTCGGTGATCGAGCAGGTGTTGGTGAGTTTGCCGGCCACGCTGGCGAAACGCGTGCTGGTGACGACCGAAGATCGCCCGCAAGTGATTCGCATGGCCAAGGCTTATGGTTTCGAGATTGTGCTGATCGAATCCTCCGGCATGGGCGACAGCATTGCGGCTGGGGTGGCAGCGTGTCCGCAACTCGGTGGCTGGTTGATTGTGTTGGGGGATATGCCGTTCATTCTGCCGTCGACGGTTGAACAGGTGTTGGCGGGGTTTTCTGATGATGGGATCAGTGTTCCGGTGATGAATGGCGAATACGGCCATCCGGTTGGTTTCGGGCGAACGTTTGGACCGGGGTTGATGGCGTTGTCGGGTGATCGCGGGGCCAAGCCGTTGTTTGCGTCGGCGCGGGTGGTTGAGGTGGCGGTCGAGGATGCCGGGGTGTTGTGGGATGTGGATGTGCCTGAGGCGTTGGTTTTCGCCTGATCCTCCGCCTTCGCGGGCAAGTCGGATCGCCGCACCGCACGCTCCTACAGTGATCGGCGGAAAACCTGTAGGAGCGAGGCTTGCCCGCGAAGAACGATAACGCGGTCTAACTGTGGAACCGCCGGCATAAAAAAAGCCCCGCCTGGGTTACCAGGCGGGGCTTTTTAGTGGCCGATGGAATCAGACGAGGGGTTTAGGCTCGTGCTCTTTTTCCTGGGCTTGCTCGTGTTGCTCTACCGCTTCCTGAACGGAGCGTGGAGCTTCGTCGATCACGGAGTCAGCGGGCTCGGCAGCCACTTCAGCAGCCGGGGCAGGAGCAGCCTCGACGACTTCAGCAACAACCGGTGCCACTTCGACAGCGACCGGAGCAGCAGCGGCAGCCAGTTCGGCTTCCTTCTGCAGGCGCTCTTCTTCACGCTTGCGACGACGCACTTCACGCGGGTCGTTAGGTGCGCGGCCACTTGGTGTCAGGGCGCTGGCCGGGGCAGCTTCAACCACTGGTGCAGCCACTTCGGCGACAACAGGGGCTTCAACAACCGGAGCCACTTCTGGTTCGGCAGCCACAACAACAGGCTCGACAACCGCAACTTCAGCGATTGGTGCTGGCGTTTCGACCGCTACCGGCTCGGCAACCCAGTTGAAAGCGGTTTGCTCTTCGCGAACTTCACGAACGGTTTCGGTCACGGTTTCAGCGACGGTTTCAACAACCGGCTCTGCAACCACGGCAGGCGTTTCAGCAACGACGGCAGGCTCGGCGGCAGCTTCGACTTCAGGCTGTGCTTCACGAACCGGAGCCACTTCGACTTCTGGAGCGGCAGTTACTTCTACAGGCGTGGTCGCTTCAACGACTGGCGCTTCGACTGGAGCAGTTTCCAGTGTGGCGGCAGTGGCGCGTTCGGCTTGCTCGTTGGCCTGTGCTTCGGCCGGAGCGCTGATCACGGTGCTGGCAACGGCTGCGGTAACAGCCAGGCCTGCGGCCAGATCGGCAGCGCTTGGTGCTTCGGCGCCTTCGTTACCTTCGGCGGACTCGGATTCTTCCGAACCTTCGATCACGTTGCCGTTGGCATCGCGTTGACGCTCGCGACGGTTGCTGCGACGACGCTGGCCACGGGAGCGGCGGCGTGGACGATCGCCTTCGGCGCCTTCCTGACCGTCTTCCTGCAGTTGCTCTTCGTTGCCAGTCAGCTCTTCTTCAGCAACGGCGGCAGCGGCTTGCTCGGCGCGTGGTTGACGCTCCTCACGCGGTGGACGTGGCGCACGCTCTTCACGTGGCTGACGAGCTGGACGCTCTTCAGCAGCAGCGGTAGCGGCAGCAGCAGCAGCAGCAGCCGGAGCAGCGGCGTCGAGTGGTTCACGCAGTTCACGAACGCGTTCTTCACGCTCGCCACGTGGCTTGCGATCTTCACGAGGCGCGCGCGGTGCACGTTCTTCGCGAGGGGCGCGTGGTGCACGCTCTTCACGTGGAGCGCGTTCTTCGCGAGCGACTGCCGGGGTTTCTTCACGGGCTTCGCGTGGCTCACGTGGTGCGCGTTCTTCACGCGGTGCACGTTCCTCACGAGGCTTGCGTTCTTCATCGCGGCGACCGTTACGGTTGCGGCTCTGCTGACGACCGTTGCGACGCTCTTCGTTGCGGGCCGGGCGCTCGGTGGTCGCTGGTTTTTCAACCACAACCGGAGCAGCAGGCTCTTCTTTGGTAGCGAACAGGCTGACCAGCGATTTCACCAGGCCTTTGAACAGGCTTGGCTCTGGCGCGGCGGCTGGTGCAGCAACCGGTGCGGCGACGACTTCGGTCGGAACCGGAGCGTTGGCGCGGGCCGGCGCAGTCTTGACCGCGGCTTCCTGGCGAACCAGGGTGCGGGTCGCAGCGGCTGGCTGGACTTCTTCGACTTCAGCAGCGGCAGCAGCGATTTCGTAGCTGGACTGGTTGATGCTGGCTTCCGGGCTGTCATCACGCAGGCGCTGAACTTCGAAGTGCGGCGTTTCGAGGTGATCGTTCGGCAGAATGACGATGCGGGCACGGGTGCGCAGTTCGATCTTGGTGATCGAGTTGCGTTTTTCGTTAAGCAGGAAGGCTGCGACCGGAATTGGCACTTGTGCGCGAACTTCGGCGGTGCGGTCTTTCAGGGCTTCTTCTTCGATCAGGCGCAGGATTGCCAGCGACAGCGATTCAACATCACGGATGATGCCGGTGCCGTTGCAACGCGGGCAAACGATGCCGCTGCTTTCGCCGAGCGATGGACGCAGGCGCTGACGGGACATTTCCAGCAGGCCGAAGCGCGAGATGCGGCCAACCTGCACGCGAGCGCGGTCGGCTTCCAGACATTCGCGGACTTTCTCTTCCACGGCGCGCTGGTTCTTGGCAGGGGTCATGTCGATGAAGTCGATGACGATCAGGCCGCCGATGTCGCGCAGGCGCAACTGACGGGCGATTTCTTCGGCGGCTTCAAGGTTGGTCTGCAGGGCGGTTTCTTCGATGTCGCTGCCTTTGGTGGCGCGCGCCGAGTTGATGTCGATGGACACCAGGGCTTCGGTCGGATCGATAACGATGGAACCACCGGAAGGCAGTTCGACGACGCGCTGGAAAGCGGTCTCGATCTGGCTTTCGATCTGGAAACGGTTGAACAGCGGAACGCTGTCTTCGTACAGCTTGATCTTGCTGGCGTACTGCGGCATCACCTGGCGGATGAAGGTCAGGGCTTCGTCCTGGGCTTCAACGCTGTCGATCAGCACTTCGCCGATGTCCTGGCGCAGGTAATCGCGGATGGCGCGGATGATCACGTTGCTTTCCTGGTAGATCAGGAATGGCGCGGAGCGATCCAGCGAGGCTTCTTTGATGGCGGTCCAGAGTTGCAGCAGGTAATCGAGGTCCCACTGCATTTCTTCGCTGCTGCGGCCCAGGCCGGCAGTGCGCACGATCAGACCCATGTCGGCTGGTGCTACCAGACCGTTCAGGGCTTCACGCAGTTCGTTGCGCTCTTCACCTTCGATGCGACGGGAGATACCGCCGGCACGCGGGTTGTTCGGCATCAGGACCAGGTAACGACCGGCCAGGCTGATGAAGGTGGTCAGGGCTGCGCCCTTGTTGCCACGTTCTTCTTTTTCGACCTGAACGATGACTTCCTGGCCTTCGCTCAGGACGTCTTTGATGTTGACGCGGCCTTCAGGGGCTTTCTTGAAGTATTCGCGGGAGATTTCTTTGAGGGGCAGGAAGCCGTGGCGCTCGGAGCCGAAATCGACAAAGGCAGCCTCAAGGCTTGGTTCGATGCGAGTAATCCGGCCTTTATAGATGTTGGCCTTCTTCTGCTCGCGTGCACCGGATTCGATGTCCAGGTCGTAGAGGCGTTGGCCATCTACCAGTGCAACACGCAACTCTTCGGGTTGAGTTGCGTTAATCAGCATTCTTTTCATGTAGTACCGTCGGTTTCCGGGCTGCCGGAAACGGCGTTCGGCACACACGACTTCTCATGGTCGGTGTCAGGTGCGTCGGGAGTGGTTGGCCATTCCCGTGTCTAGCGAAGTCCGGCCAATGTGGGCCTTCGTCGCGACGTACGCGTCCTGCTTGCTGTGGCTACTTAAGCACTCAGTCAGGAGGAGGAATCAACCGGCGGCTGTGGACGAGATGAAGCGTCTTGATAAAGCCTATTGCTACACAGTCCAGCGGTTGTGCATCTCCACCCTACACGTATCCCTGATAATTCGGGTGCTGCCGCGCGCAGAATCCGCAGCGGGTTGGCATTTACCGTGAGCTCCGAAAGGGGAGGTCACGCATCATGGCTAATTTAGGCGTTGTTTCCGAAGCGTTCGCTCGGGGTCATTCGCAGCTGACTGCACTTTGTGAACTGGCCGTGAATATGGGCTCGCGTAGCGAGTGAAAACTCTGCTTTGCGGCGTGATTCAGGCCTCATGTCACCTGCGCTCGTTACACCTGCAAACTCCACCGTTACGTAGCGAAAGCGCCGTAGGACGGCCTCGCGTCCTGGTGAATTGCATTGGTCAGGGCCGGTTTTTGACCGTTTGTCCGCTGTCCAGGCCGCTTTTGGCGGCGTTCGCGACTATAGCAGTAATGATTAAGTGCTTCAATTCCATAAAAAATTGATATCATCCGCGCCATGACGACTACTGCCCCCTCGACCCCAGGCGTACAACTGCTTGAGGTCTCGCCGGAATATGCCGGCCAACGTATTGATAACTTCCTTCTCGCTCGGCTCAAAGGCGTGCCCAAGACCTTGATTTACCGCATTTTGCGTAAAGGCGAAGTGCGAGTGAACAAAGGCCGGATCAAGCCCGAATACAAGCTGCAGGCGGGCGATATCGTGCGCGTGCCGCCGGTTCGCGTGCCTGAACGCGACGAGCCCGTGCCGCTGGCCCAGGGCCTGCTGCAGCGGCTCGAAGCCTCGATTGTCTATGAAGACAAAGCGCTGATCGTGATCAACAAGCCTTGCGGCATTGCGGTTCACGGCGGCAGCGGCCTGACTTACGGCGTGATCGAAGCCTTTCGTCAGTTGCGTCCGGATTGCAAGGAGCTCGAGCTGGTTCACCGCCTTGACCGTGACACCTCCGGCCTGCTGATGATCGCCAAGAAACGCAGCATGCTGCGTCACTTGCACACGGCCTTGCGCGGTGATGGCGTGGACAAGCGCTACATGGCGCTGGTTCGCGGCAACTGGGCGGCATCGATCAAGCAAGTCCGTGCATCGCTGGGCAAGAGTAATCTGCGTTCCGGCGAGCGGATGGTCGAGGTCGACGAGGAGGAGGGCAAGGAATCGGTGACCGTGTTCAAGGTCCTGCGTCGATTCGGCGACTTTGCCACCTTGATCGAGGCCAAGCCGATCACTGGCCGGACTCACCAGATTCGCGTTCACACTTTGCACGCCGGGCATTGCATTGCCGGCGACACCAAGTACGGCGATGACGATTTCAGCAAGGAAATCCGCGATCTGGGCGGCAAGCGCCTGTTCCTGCATGCGTACATGCTGACCGTGCCGCTGCTGGATGGCGGCGAACTGAAGTTGCAGGCGCCTGTCGACGAGATGTGGGCCAAGACTGTGGAGCGCCTGAGTGCACCCCTCTGATTACAAGCTGCTGATTTTCGATTGGGACGGCACGCTGGCTGATTCCATTGGTCGGATTGTCGAAGCAATGCACGTAGCGTCCGAGCGTTCCGGTTTTCAGTTGCGCGATGACTTTGCTGTCAAAGGCATCATCGGCCTGGGTTTGCCGGAAGCGATTCGCACGTTGTACCCCGAGATCAGCGATACCGAACTGGTGGCGTTTCGCGAGCATTATGCGGACCACTACATTGCCTCTGAAGCCGTGCCTTCGCCGTTGTTCGAAGGGGTTGTCGAGTCGATGGAGGCGTTCCGCGCCGAGGGTTATCATTTAGCCGTTGCTACCGGCAAGGCGCGTCGCGGACTGGATCGGGTGCTGAAGGCGCACGGCTGGGAAGATTATTTCGACATCACCCGTGCCGCCGACGAAACCGCCAGCAAACCCCATCCACTGATGCTTGAGCAGATCCTCGCCCATTGCGAAGTTCGCCCGGAGCAAGCGTTGATGGTTGGCGATTCGTCATTCGACCTGCAGATGGCGCGCAACGCCGGCATGGATTCGGTGGCGGTCAGCTACGGCGCGCAATCGATTGAAGCGCTGAAATTGTTCGAGCCGGCGCTGGCCATTGATCGTTTTTCAGAATTGCATGCCTGGCTGAGTCAGCGGGCTTAATACGTTTTTGCCGGGGTAGATGGTCATGACCGACGAATGGAAAGCGCCCGCCAAGCCGAGCGCAGAGAGCGGTGACGAAAAAAGCTGGAAGCTGCTGGAAAAGACCCTGCTCGCCAGCGTGCAGGAGCAGCGTCGGTCGCGTCGCTGGGGGATTTTCTTCAAATTGCTGACCTTTGTGTACCTGTTTGGCGCACTGGTGCTGTTTACGCCGTTGATGGATATGGAAAAAGCCGCCACTCGCAGCGCCAATTACACTGCGCTGATCGAAGTGACGGGCATGATCGCCGACAAGGAGCCCGCCAGTGCTGACAACATCGTCGGCAGCCTGCGTGCTGCCTTCGAAGATAAGAAGGTCAAGGGTGTCATCCTGCGCATCAACAGTCCGGGCGGCAGTCCGGTGCAGTCCGGCTACGTGTATGACGAGATTCGCCGGTTGCGCGGCCTGAACCCGGACACCAAGGTTTACGCGGTAATCTCCGATCTGGGGGCTTCCGGTGCTTATTACATCGCCAGTGCGGCGGATCAGATCTATGCCGACAAGGCGAGCCTGGTGGGTTCCATTGGCGTGACGGCGGCCGGTTACGGGTTTGTCGGCACCATGGAGAAGCTGGGTGTCGAGCGTCGGACCTATACGTCGGGCGAGCACAAGTCGTTCCTCGATCCGTTCCAGCCGCAGAAGCCTGAGGAAACCCGGTTCTGGCAGGGCGTACTCGATACGACGCACCAGCAGTTCATCAACAGCGTCAAGACGGGTCGTGGCGACCGACTCAAGGACAAAGAGCATCCGGAGTTGTTCTCCGGGTTGGTCTGGTCCGGTGAGCAGGCGCTGCCGCTGGGGTTGATCGATGGTCTGGGTAATGCCAGTTCGGTAGCGCGAGATGTGATTGGCGAGAAAGAGCTGGTGGACTTCACCGTTCAGGAATCGCCGTTCGATCGCTTCTCGAAGAAACTGGGTGCCAGCGTGGCTGAGCAGTTGGCGATGTGGATGGGCTTCCAGGGTCCGTCGCTGCGCTGATCTTCCGGCTACATAAAAAAACCGGCCCAAGTGGCCGGTTTTTTGTTGGCGCCCACATCCTGTAGGAGCCGGCTTGCCGGCGATGGCGTCCTCAAGATCGGTGAAAGACTCGGCAGCCGTCAGGGGATTTGCACCCCTTCAGCCAATAGCATGTCGATCAGGCGAATCAGCGGCAGGCCGATCAGGCTGGTGGCGTCAGGGCCTTCGGTGCGCTGAAACAGGCTCACCCCCAAACCTTCGGCCTTGAAGCTGCCAGCGCAATCGTAGGGCTGTTCGGCGCGCAGGTAGCGTTCGATGCGTGCGGTGTCGAGTGTGCGCATGTGTACGGTGAACGGCACGCAGTCGACCTGGCAGTGTCCTGTCTGGCTATTGAGCAGGGCCAGGCCGGTCAGAAAGGTTACGCTGGCGCCGCTTGAGGCCAGCAACTGCTCGCGAGCCTTTTCGAAGGTGTGGGGTTTGCCGATAATGCGCTCGCCGAGCACTGCAACCTGGTCAGAGCCGATAATCAGATGGGCGGGGTGGTTTCCGGCAAGAGCCCGGGCTTTTTCTTCGGCGAGGCGCTTTACCAGTTCGACGGCTGCTTCATTCGGCCGATGACTTTCGTCGATGTCCGGCGAGCTGCAGGTGAACGGCAGCTGCAAGCGGGCCAGCAATTCCCGGCGATACACTGAGCTTGAAGCGAGTAATAAAGGCAGCATGCGCATCTCCAGAAGACAGGCGCGAATTCTAGCGAGGCTTCCAGGTGACGGACAGGGCTGAATTTCCTTTGACATGGCTGGGTGCATCCCTATAATGCTGCGCCTATGTTGAATGACCCGATTCCACCTCACGTTGACCCGCGCAAATTGGCTGACCGTGGCACCACCCTTCAAGGTGAACTGCTGCTGGCCGATTTGGAGAGACTCTGCGACCCGCTTTCCGACAATGTCGGTACGGTGCAGGCTAAATTCGTTTTTGAACGAGATGAACGTAAGTCTGTGGTAATCCACAGCTTTATCGACACCGAAGTCAAAATGGTTTGCCAGCGTTGTCTTGAGCTGGTCACCCTGCCGATCCACAGCGAATGCAGTTATGCTGTGGTGAAGGAGGGTGCGAATACCCAGTCGTTGCCGAAAGGTTATGACGTGCTGGAACTGGGCGAAGATCCTTTGGATCTGCAGTCACTGATCGAGGAGGAGCTTCTGCTCGCCTTGCCCATTGTGCCTGCTCATCATCCGGAAGAATGCCAGCAGCCGGCGGGTCTCGATGAGCCCGAACCGAGCGAGGACGAGGTAACGCGGTCCAACCCGTTCAGTGTATTGGCGCAGTTAAAGCGTGACCCAAACGTTTAGGAGTTAATCAATTATGGCTGTTCAGCAGAACAAAAAATCCCGCTCCGCCCGTGACATGCGTCGTTCGCACGACGCTCTCGAGGCTAGCACCCTGTCTGTAGAAAAAACCACCGGTGAAGTTCACCTGCGTCACCACGTATCGCCAGAAGGCGTATACCGTGGCCGTAAAGTGATCGACAAGGGCGCTGACGAGTAATCACTTGTCCGCTCAAGTCATCGCGATTGACGCAATGGGCGGGGACTTCGGTCCCCGCAGCATTGTTCAGGCCAGCCTCGCTTGTCTGATTGCTACACCCTCGCTGCACCTGACCCTTGTCGGTCAACCCTCCCTTCTTGAAGAATTGATCGCTGGCCAATCGGCTGTGGATCGCTCGCGCCTGTCGATTACCCCGGCATCCGAAGTGATCACCATGGACGAAAAACCTGCCCAGGCCTTGCGTGGCAAGCCGGATTCGTCGATGCGCGTGGCGCTTGAGTTGTTGCGTGATGGCAAGGTTCAGGCCTGCGTCAGCGCCGGCAATACCGGCGCGCTGATGGCCTTGTCACGGTTCGTGCTCAAGACCTTGCCGGGCATTGATCGGCCGGCCATGGTCGCGGCGATTCCGACGCAGAAGGGTTACTGTCAGTTGCTCGACCTGGGCGCCAACGTCGATTGCAGCGCCGAGCATCTGCTGCAGTTTGCGGTGATGGGCTCGGTCGCGGCGCAAACCCTGGGCATCGTTCGTCCACGGGTCGCATTGCTGAACATCGGCACCGAAGACATCAAGGGCAATCAGCAGGTCAAGCTGGCGGCGACCTTGTTGCAGAGCGCTCGCGGCATCAACTACATCGGTTTTGTCGAAGGTGACGGTTTGTACCGTGGCGAGGCGGATGTGGTGGTGTGCGACGGTTTTGTCGGCAATATTTTGCTCAAGTCCAGTGAAGGTCTGGCGACCATGATTGCCGGGCGAATTGAAGCGCTTTTCAAAAAAAACCTCGCATCGAAAATGGTGGGCGCCCTGGCGCTGCCGCTGATGAAGCGTCTTCAGGCTGATCTGGCGCCTGCTCGGCATAACGGCGCAAGCTTCCTCGGGTTGCAGGGGATTGTGGTGAAAAGCCACGGTTCGGCAGGGGTTCAGGGCTTCCAGAGTGCGATTCAGCGGGCCTTGATCGAGATCCAGGAAAACCTGCCGGAACGCATTCACGGTCGTCTGGAGGATTTGTTGCTTTAGGCGTTTTCGTCGGACAATGCTTAAATGTGACCGCTCAGTTCAATTTGCCATCCAACTGTCAGTTTCTTGCGTCCCCCAAGCGGGACGTCAATTCTCCGACGACAAGATCATTAGGGGCTTGTTACATGTCTGCTTCCCTCGCATTCGTCTTTCCAGGACAGGGTTCGCAGTCCCTCGGCATGCTGGCCGAGTTGGGCGCGCAACATCCGGTGGTCCTCGAAACATTCAAAGAAGCATCCGACGCGCTCGGTTACGACCTGTGGGCACTGACCCAGCAAGGGCCGGAAGAGCAACTCAATCAAACCGATAAAACCCAGCCGGCCATTCTGACCGCCTCGATCGCCTTGTGGCGTCTGTGGCTGGCGGAAGGTGGTGCGCGTCCGGCTTACGTTGCCGGTCACAGCCTGGGCGAGTACAGCGCCCTGGTCGCTGCGGGCAGCCTGAGTCTGGGCGACGCGGTGAAACTGGTGGAGCGTCGCGGTCAGTTGATGCAAGAAGCCGTTCCGGCCGGGCAGGGCGGTATGGCTGCCATTCTCGGTCTGGACGATGCTGACGTACTGGCAGCCTGTGCCGAAGCGGCGCAAGGCGAAGTGGTCAGCGCAGTCAATTTCAACTCTCCGGGTCAAGTCGTGATCGCCGGTGCCAAGGCTGCGGTCGAGCGCGCCATCGAAGGCTGCAAGGCTCGTGGTGCCAAACGCGCCATGCCGTTGCCGGTCAGCGTACCGTCCCATTGCGAGCTGATGCGTCCAGCCGCCGAGCGTTTCGCCGAGTCGATCGCTGCGATCAACTGGCAGGCGCCACAGATTCCTGTGGTACAAAACGTCAGCGCGAACGTGCCGGCCGATCTCGAAACCCTCAAGCGCGATCTGCTTGAGCAGCTCTACAAGCCTGTGCGCTGGGTTGAATCGGTCCAGGCGCTGGCCGCCAAGGGCGCGACCCAGTTGGTCGAATGCGGCCCCGGCAAAGTGCTGGCAGGCTTGAACAAACGCTGCGCCGAAGGCGTGTCGACATCCAACCTCAATACCCCAGACGCCTTCGCTGCCGCCCGTGCAGCGTTGGCCTGAATCAGGAGAAGCTTGCATGAGTCTGCAAGGTAAAGTTGCACTGGTCACCGGTGCGAGCCGCGGTATCGGCCAGGCCATCGCCCTGGAACTGGGTCGTCAGGGCGCCATTGTTGTGGGCACCGCGACATCCGCCTCGGGTGCCGAGCGCATCGCCGCTACCCTGAAAGAAAACGGTATTCAAGGCACTGGCCTGGAACTGAATGTCACCAGCGACGAATCCGTTGCCGCTGTGCTGGCGAGCATCCAGGAGCAGTTCGGTGCGCCGGCGATCCTGGTCAACAATGCCGGCATCACCCGCGATAACCTGGTGATGCGCATGAAAGACGACGAGTGGCATGACGTCGTCGATACCAATCTGAACAGTCTGTTCCGCCTGTCCAAGGGCGTTCTGCGCGGTATGACCAAAGCCCGTTGGGGACGAATTATCAGTATTGGCTCGGTTGTGGGTGCCATGGGCAACGCAGGCCAAGTAAACTACGCTGCCGCCAAGGCAGGTCTGGAAGGTTTCAGCCGTGCTCTGGCGCGTGAAGTCGGTTCGCGTTCGATTACGGTAAACTCGGTGGCCCCTGGGTTCATCGACACCGATATGACCCGCGAACTGCCCGAGGCACAGCGTGAAGTCTTGCAGGCGCAAATTCCGCTGGGTCGTCTGGGGCAAGCTCAAGAGATCGCGTCTGTGGTCGCTTTTCTTGCATCCGACGGTGCGGCTTACGTTACTGGGGCTACAATCCCGGTGAACGGCGGGATGTACATGAGTTAAATGTGACGGGTTGCTTCAAAAAAATGTCATACGAGCTGTCTAAAATCCGTTATAAAGCTGCAATCTATTTATAGGCAGAGGGTCACGGGGTTTGAGGAGTGAAGCTTTCAGTTGAAAAACTGAAAAGTCTTTCTATACACTTACCCACTGGCCAGCTGCCTGAATTTGTCCATTAGGAGTGAAAACAAGGTATGAGCACCATCGAAGAGCGCGTCAAGAAAATCGTTGCTGAGCAACTGGGCGTTAAAGAAGAAGAAGTGGTCAACACTGCTTCCTTCGTTGAAGACCTGGGTGCCGACTCCCTTGACACCGTTGAGCTGGTGATGGCTCTGGAAGAGGAATTCGAGACCGAAATCCCTGACGAAGAAGCTGAGAAGATCACTACTGTACAAGCTGCAATCGACTACGTTACTAGCCACCAGGCGTAATAGTTTGTAATCGTTGCTTGCTGTCATGGAAAAACCGCACTGCCATCATGGCGTGCGGTTTTTTCTTTAGGCCTGATGCAAAGTCGTCATTTGAAAAAGGAGAGTGCTGTGTCGCGTAGACGCGTCGTAGTCACCGGTATGGGTATGTTGTCGCCACTGGGCACGGATGTGCCGAGCAGTTGGCAGGGCATTCTGGCTGGCCGTAGTGGCATTGGTCTGATCGAACACACCGACCTTTCTGCCTATTCCACCCGTTTTGGCGGCTCGGTAAAGGGCTTCAATGTCGAGGAATATCTGTCGGTCAAGGAAGCTCGCAAGCTCGACCTGTTCATTCAGTACGGTCTGGCCGCAGGTTTTCAGGCGGTGCGTAACGCCGGTCTTGAAGTCACCGACGCCAACCGTGAGCGCATCGGCGTGGCCATGGGTTCGGGTATTGGCGGTCTGACCAATATCGAAGAAACCAGCCGCACGCTGCATGATTCCGGCCCACGACGGATCTCTCCGTTTTTCGTGCCTGGCTCGATCATCAATATGATTTCCGGTTTCCTGTCGATCCACCTGGGTGCACAGGGACCTAACTACGCCATCGCCACCGCGTGCACCACCGGTACGCACTGCATCGGCATGGCAGCCCGCAACATCATGTACGACGAAGCCGACGTGATGATTGCCGGCGGCGCCGAGATGGCCGCTTGCGGTCTGGGCATGGGCGGCTTCGGTGCCTCCCGCGCGCTGTCGACCCGCAACGACGAGCCGACCCGCGCCAGCCGTCCATGGGACAAGGGCCGTGACGGCTTCGTCCTGTCCGACGGTGCCGGTGCGCTGGTGCTTGAAGAGCTGGAACACGCCAAGGCTCGCGGCGCAACCATCTACGCCGAGCTGATCGGCTTTGGCACCAGTGGCGATGCCTACCACATGACGTCGCCGCCGGCTGACGGTGCGGGTGCTGCTCGTTGCATTTCCAACGCCCTGCGCGATGCGAAGATCAATAGCGATCAAGTCCAGTACATCAACGCCCACGGTACGTCGACTTCGGCCGGCGACCTTGCCGAAGCTTGCGCGATCAAGTCGGTGTTCGGCGATCACGCCTACAAGCTGGCGGTCAGCTCGACCAAGTCCATGACCGGTCACCTGTTGGGTGCGGCGGGCGCAGTCGAGGCGATCTTCAGTGTGCTGGCGATCAATAGCCAGGTGGCACCGCCGACCATCAACCTCGACGAGCCGGACGAAGGCTGCGACCTGGACTTCGTGCCGCACACCGCGCGCAACATGGACATCGATGTGGTCCTGTCCAACTCCTTCGGGTTTGGCGGTACCAACGGCTCGCTGGTGTTCCGCCGGTTCGCTGACTGATGGACAGCTGGGTCGACGGTCAGCCGGCTGACGCTCTGTCGCTGAAGGATCGCGGCCTGGCTTACGGTGATGGTCTGTTCGAGACCATTGCCGTGCGGAACGGGCAGCCGCTGTTGCTGGACCGGCATCTGTCGCGCCTGGCGCAAGGCTGTTCACGCCTGGCGATCACGGCCGATCACGCGCTGATCCGCAGCGAGCTGCTGGCCTACGCCGCAGCACTGGGCGAGGGCGTGCTCAAACTCATCCTCACCCGCGGCGACAGCCTGCGCGGTTACGCGCCCGACCCTGCGGCCCAGGCCCGACGCATTCTTCAGGGCAACCCACCTGCCGCTTACCCTGTCATACATGCGGAGCAGGGCGTTCGCCTGTTTCCTTGCGCCACACGACTGTCCAGACAACCCTTGCTCGCCGGGCTCAAACACCTGAACCGTCTTGAGCAAGTCATCGCCCGTTCCGAATGGCAAGACACCGAGCATGCCGAAGGCTTGATGCTCGATCAGGCCGGGCGGGTGATCGAAGGTGTGTTCAGCAATCTGTTCCTGGTCCGCGATGGTGTGTTGATCACTGCCGATCTCAAGCGCTGCGGTGTGGCCGGCGTGATGCGCGCCGAATTATTGTTTCAAGCCGAGTCGCTGGGGATTCCCACGCAAATCACCGACATTACCCTCGAACAGCTGCAATGGGCTGATGAGGTCTTTATCTGCAACAGCGTGTATGGCGTTTGGCCGGTGCGCGCCTATGCAGCTCTGAGCTGGCCGGTTGGGCCGCTCACCCGTAAACTCCAAACCATTGCCCGCGCGCTACTGGATGCTTGATACGTGAGACGTAAATTCTTGCTGCTGCTGGAAACCGGACTGGTTCTGGCAGGGCTGTGTCTGGGCGCTTCGGCCTGGAAGATTCATTCGGCGCTGGAACAGCCGCTGAACATTACCCAGGAACAACTCCTGGAAGTGCCCAAAGGCACGACACCCACCCGCACTTTCTATCGACTCGAAGCCGATGGCGTCATCAAGGACGCTTTCTGGTTGCGTGTGTACTGGCGCTTCAACCTGGCCGGGCAACCGTTGCACAAAGGTGAGTACCGCATGCAGCCCGGCATGACGGTAGAAAACCTGATCGACCTGTGGAAACGCGGGGAAATGGTGCAGTACAGCCTGACGCTGGTTGAAGGCTGGAATTTCCATCAGGTGCGTGCCGCGCTGGCCAAGGATGAAAAACTTGAGCAGACGCTGAACGGCTTGAGTGATAGCGAAGTGATGGACAAGCTCGGTCACGCCGGGATCTTTCCGGAAGGGCGATTCTTCCCGGACACCTACCGTTTCGTGCGAGGCATGACCGATGTCGAGCTGCTGAAAAAAGCCTACGACCGCCTCGACGAAGTCCTTGCCAAGGAGTGGGGGCAGCGCGCGGCTGACGTGCCATACACCGAACCCTATCAGGCGCTGATCATGGCCTCGCTGGTGGAAAAGGAAACCGGCGTACCGCAAGAGCGTGGCCAGATCGCTGGCGTGTTCGTGCGGCGCATGGAAATGGGTATGCTGTTGCAGACCGATCCGACCGTGATTTACGGCCTCGGTGATCGCTACAACGGCAAGTTGACCCGCGCCCATCTCAAGGAAGCGACCCCTTACAACACCTACGTGATTAGCGGCCTGCCGCCGACGCCGATCGCGATGGTCGGTCGCGAAGCGATCCATGCGGCACTCAACCCGGTGGCCGGCAACAGTCTGTATTTTGTCGCGCGCGGCGATGGCAGCCACGTGTTCTCCGATGATCTGGATGCTCACAACAGCGCGGTGCGTGAATTTCAGCTCAAGCGTCGCGCCGATTACCGCTCCAGCCCGGCGCCGGTCACCGCGCCAGAGGCGACGAATGAGCAGGCTCCGATCCCGGCGGCTTCGCCTGACCCGGCCCCGGAGGCGTTGGCACCAGTGACGCCGCCAGAGCCGGCTCAAGAAACGATTCAAGAACCTGCTAAAGAGCCCGCTGCTGCACCCGCGCCCGAATCGGATGCAACCGCGCCGCAAAGCCCGCAATGATTCTGACTAAGGACTGCCTGTGACTGGCTTGTTTATTACCCTGGAAGGCCCCGAAGGCGCCGGCAAGAGTACCAATCGCGAATACCTCGCCGAGCGCCTGCGCGCCGCCGGTATCGAAGTGGTGCTGACCCGCGAGCCGGGCGGCACGCCTTTGGCCGAGAAGATCCGCGAGGTGCTGTTGGCGCCAGTCGAGGAGGCCATGGACCCCGACACCGAGCTGTTGCTGGTGTTTGCCGCGCGCGCCCAGCATCTGGCCGGCGTGATCCGCCCGGCGCTGGCCCGTGGCGCGGTGGTGTTGTGCGATCGCTTTACTGACTCGACCTACGCCTATCAGGGTGGCGGTCGCGGTTTGTCGCTGGAACGCATCGCTACGCTGGAAAGCTTCGTTCAGGGCGAGTTGCGCCCGGACCTGACGCTGATTTTCGATCTGCCCGTGGAAGTGGGTCTCGCCCGCGCCAGCGCTCGCGGTCGTCTGGATCGCTTTGAGCTCGAAGGCCGGACGTTTTTCGATGCGGTGCGCAGTGCGTTCCTCAAACGCGCTAAAGCCGACCCGGCGCGATATGTGCTGGTCGACGCCGCCCAGCCGCTGGCGCAGGTTCAACAGTCGCTGGACGCCTTGTTGCCGCGTCTGCTGGAGCTGACCCGTGGCTGAAGCCTATCCGTGGCAGGACAACCTCTGGCAGCAGTTGGCAGGTCGCAAACAACATGCGCACGCCTATCTGCTGCACGGCCCGGCCGGGATCGGCAAGCGAGCGCTGGCCGAGCGCCTGATGGCCAGCCTGCTGTGCCAGCGCCCGACCGCACAGGACGCTTGCGGTGAATGCAAATCCTGCCTGCTGCTCAAAGCTGGCAGCCACCCGGACAACTACATCCTCGAGCCGGAAGAAGCCGACAAGGCGATCAAGGTCGATCAGGTCCGCGAGCTGGTCAGCTTCGTGGTCCAGACTGCGCAGATGGGCGGGCGCAAAGTGGTGTTGATCGAGCCGGTCGAGTCGATGAACATCAACGCCGCCAACGCCTTGCTCAAAAGCCTTGAAGAGCCGTCCGGCGATACGGTGCTGTTACTGGTCAGTCACCAGACCAGTCGACTGTTGCCCACCATCAAAAGCCGCTGCGTGCAGCAAGCCTGTCCACTGCCAAGCGAGGCCATGAGCCTTGCGTGGCTGGCCAAGGTGTTACCGGACAGCTCGGAAGAAGAGCGCGTCGAACTGCTGACCCTCGCCGCCGGCTCACCGCTGGCGGCGGTGAATTTGCAGGCCCAGGGCGTGCGCGAGCAGCGGGCGCTGGTGGTCGACGGTGTGAAGAAGTTGCTCAAGCAGCAGCAATCGCCGACGCAACTGGCCGAAGGCTGGAACGCGATTCCGCTGTTGTTGCTGTTTGACTGGTTCTGCGACTGGTCGAGCCTGATTCTGCGGTATCAGCTGACTCAGGATGAAGACGGGCTGGGATTGGCCGATATGCGCAAGGTGATTCAATATCTGGCGCAGAAAAGCGCTCAGGACAAAGTCCTGAACATTCAGGACTGGATCCTCGCCCAGCGCCAGAAAGTCATGAGCAAGGCCAACCTCAATCGGGTGCTGTTGCTTGAAGCGCTGCTGGTGCAATGGGCGTCATTGCCTACCCAGAAGTGACCGACTGGGCCTATCCTCTGAACATCAGCAGTGGAGGTCAGCATGAATGAAGCCGTCAATCCGGGGCCGCGCAACGGCATTTTGTCCCTGACCATCAAGGACAACTCCGTGCTCTACGCGGCCTACATGCCCTTCATCAAGAACGGTGGCCTGTTTATCCCGACCAACAAGAGCTACAAGTTGGGCGATGAGGTATTCATGCTGCTGAACCTGATGGACGAGCCGGAGAAAATTCCGGTCGCCGGCAAGGTTGCCTGGATCACCCCCAAAGGCGCGCAAGGCAACCGGGCCGCTGGCGTCGGCGTGCAGTTCAACGACGGTGATGACACCGCGCGCAGTCGAATCGAAACCCACCTGGCCGGAGCCCTGAAGTCCGACCGTCCCACTCATACGATGTAAGTTGCAGCCCTTTTTATGCTCGTAGATTCCCATTGTCACCTTGATCGCCTTGACCTCGCCGCCCATGACGGCTCGCTGGATGCCGCACTCGACGCGGCCCGCCAGCGCGGGGTAGGGCACTTTCTGTGTATCGGCGTCAGTGTCGACAACGCCGCCGACGTCAAAGCCCTGGCCGAACGTTATGACGATGTCGACTGTTCGGTCGGCGTGCACCCGCTGGACGTGCAGCCGGGTGCTGCGCCAGCGCTGGATTGGCTGCTGCAGGAGCTCAACCACCCGCGTGTGGTCGCGATTGGTGAAACCGGCCTGGATTACCACTACGAGCCTGAAGCGGCGGAGTTGCAGCAGGAGTCGTTTCGCCTGCACCTGCAAGCTGCGCAGCAGACCGGCAAACCGGTGATCATTCACACGCGCGGTGCCCGGGCGGACACGCTGAACCTGCTGCGCGAGGCCGCGTTGCCCCAGGCCGGCGTTTTGCATTGCTTTACCGAAGATTGGGACATGGCCAAAGCGGCGCTGGACATGGGTTATTACATTTCCCTGTCGGGCATCGTCACTTTCCGCAATGCCGATGCGCTGCGTGACGTGGCCAGTAAAGTGCCTGCCGACCGATTGCTGGTGGAAACCGACTCGCCGTACCTGGCGCCGATCCCTTATCGCGGCAAGCCGAACCTGCCGCAATATGTGCGGGAAGTGGCAGAGTTTCTGGCAATGCTACGCGGTGAATCCTACGAGCGATTTGCCGCGCAGACGACCGAGAACTTCAAGCGACTGTTCCCGCTGGCGCATGTGAAAGGTTAAATCGCAGGCAAAAAAAACCCGGGTTCTGGGGGGTGAATCCGGGTTAAGACCATTAGGAGTAAAACAATGGTACGCGGTCCGTTGGTACCAATATCGACGCGGCACTTGGGGGAGATGCCCCGCCGACAGTTGAAGTATTGATCAGTATTGCGCTGAGTCCAGTTTACCGGCCCAGGTTTTTAAACAATTTTGGAATACAGGCGCTTCGGAAGAGTTCTCATTAAAAGCTGGTGCTGACAGAATTCATCTAGAAACACAGATATGGAAGGATGATCCGTGCATTTTGCCGCAAGTTAGGCATAATACGCGGCTTCGAATTTTGACCCCGACAGACCTTTTCTTATGCATAAAGAACCTCGTAAGGTCCGTGAATTTCGTCGCCGTGAGCAAGAAATTCTCGATACCGCGCTCAAGCTGTTCCTCGACCAAGGTGAAGACAGTGTCACCGTCGAGATGATTGCTGATGCCGTCGGTATCGGCAAAGGCACAATCTACAAGCACTTCAAATCCAAGGCGGAGATCTACCTGCGCCTGATGCTCGATTACGAGCGCGATTTGAACGAGCTGTTGCATTCGGCCGATGTCGACAAGGACAAGGAAGCGCTGTCCCGGGCCTACTTCGAATTCCGCATGCGCGATCCGCAACGTTACCGCTTGTTCGATCGCCTGGAAGAAAAGGTGGTCAAGGGCAATCAGGTGCCGGAGATGATCGAGGAGCTGCACAAGATTCGCGCCTCGAACTTCGAACGCCTGACCCTGCTGATCAAGGGCCGGATCAGCGAAGGCAAGCTCGAAGACGTGCCGCCTTACTTCCATTACTGCGCATCCTGGGCGCTGGTGCACGGCGCCGTGGCGCTGTATCACTCGCCGTTCTGGAGCAATGTGCTGGAAGATCAGGAAGGCTTCTTCCAGTTCCTGATGGACATCGGCGTGCGCATGGGCAACAAGCGCAAGCGCGACACCGACACGCCGAGTAGCTGAGTCATTCAGTTGCCTTATTGCGCCATGATTTCGCTATATGGCGCAGTACCTCAGTAATATACTCAGGCATGGGACTTGCTAAAACTTGATTTGTGAGTCAAGTTTTACGTCGTCCGAATTCCTTGTGCCGGAGTGACCATGATCGTTGACCGTCAAGGCAGGCGTTTTCGTAATCTGCGAATCAGCCTGACCTCCGCCTGCAATTACGCCTGTACCTACTGCGTGCCTAACGGCAAGCGGCTGGTCGCTGCGCAGGATGAACTGTCGGCTGAGGCCATGGCACGCGGCGTTGCCTACTTGATCGAGGCGGCGGGGATCGAACGACTGCGCATCACCGGCGGTGAGCCGTTGGTCAGCCCCAAACTCGAAGCCTTCATGACCGCCGTCGGGCAGATGGGTCTGCAAGACATCAGCCTGACCACCAATGGTCAATTGCTGGCGAAAAAACTGCCCCTGCTGGTCGATGCCGGCATTCGTCGCATCAACGTTTCCCTCGATACCCTGGATGCCGGCGCATTCCGCAGCATTGCTCGCGGCGGCGATCTGGCGACTGTGCTCGATGGCATGGACCAGGCCAGCGCCGCCGGCATGAAGATCAAGGTCAACATGGTGCCGTTGCGCGGGCAGAACCTCGATCAGGTGATGCCGCTGCTCGATTATTGCCTGGAACGCGGTTACGAGTTGCGCTTCATCGAGCTGATGCGCATGGGCCACCTGGCCAGCGACAACAACGCATTCCTGCAACAATTCGTCAGCCTTCAGCAACTGCTGAGCTTGATCGGTGATCGCTATGAGTATCTCCAGGCCGATGCGCCGGTTGACGCCACGGCGGTGCGCTATGAAATTCCGGGGCAGGGCTATTTCGGGGTAATCGCCAACGAAAGTGTTCCGTTCTGTCGAACCTGTTCGCGGCTGCGCCTGTCTTCAACCGGGTGGCTGCATGGCTGCCTGTCGTCGAGCAACCGTCACTATGTCGGCGATCTGCTGGACAAACCGCGCCATCAGGCATTGCCGGCGTTGCAGCGACTCTTGGTGAAGGCCTTGGGTGACAAGCAGGAAGTGGCGTTTTCCGGTGGTGCGACCGTGATGAAGATTATCGGCGGCTGATCGGGCCTCTTCGCGGGCAAGCCTCGCTCCTACAGGATGGTTGTTGGCACAATTTTGTGAACGACATAAACCTGTAGGAGCGAGGCTTGCCCGCGAATGCGTTCGAACAGGCAACGACGTTCTGGAGCTGGCGCGGAAGCTGCATCCCATGGCCATTCGCCGGTTTTCCGTCACCGGCCTCTGGAGGGTAGGATGCGTAGCCTGGTTTTGCTGCTGGCCGTTTTGGCGCTTGGTGGCTGCATGAATGTCAGCGATATGGCTGAAGAAGCTCGCTACCACATGAGCGACGTGGGGCTGCTTGACCACAGCGACAGCCGCCGCGTGCACAACCTGCGCATTCAGCCGGATTCGTTCGTCTATATCGCCCAAGGCGCCTTTGTGCCGCCGGGCAGTGCGGTCTACCCGCGACCTAACGTGATCGCCGAAGTCGCCTTCGACGGTTTTATCGAATACTTCCCGATGGTCCGCCGTGCACGCACGCCGGAAGGCCTCGACCAGGCCATGGGCGAAGCCCGTGCGGTCGGTGCGCATTACCTGCTCTACACCCGTTTCGCCAAGACTGACGACCGTATCGGCAACACGGACGAATGGCTCGATCAGGAAGCCGTGGATCGTCTCGGTATCGACTCTGGCGTGATTCAGATCATGTTGATCGAGACCAGCACCCAGTATTTGATTGATACTGCACGTATCAAGAGTCGTGGCGGTTTACTGACGTTCTACGACAAAAAACCTGAAGACCTGATGGGCCCGCCGCTGCGGCAATACGCGCGCAGCCTGCTGGGGTTCAGCGACCAGTAATTCCAAGGAGAACGCCATGAGTGGCCCGCAAAAAGCCAACGACCTGTTGGGGCAAATCCCCAAGACCCAAGGCTTGCCACCGGTCCACTTGTGGAACCCCGACTTCTGCGGCGACATCGACATGCGCATCGCCCGCGACGGCACCTGGTATTACCTAGGCACGCCGATCGGGCGCAAGCCGATGGTCAAACTGTTCTCCACCATCATTCGCCGCGACGGCGATGATTATTTCCTCATCACCCCGGTCGAGAAAGTCGGCATCAAGGTTGACGACGCTCCGTTCGTGGCGATTGCCGTGGATGTTGAAGGCAAGGGTGAAGCCCAGGTCTTGCGCTTCACCACCCATGTGGATGAAACCGCCGAGGCCGGTGCCGACCATGCGATCCGCGTGGTGATTGACCCGGTGACACAGGAGCCTGCGCCTTACGTGCATGTGCGCACCAATCTCGAAGCGCTGATTCATCGCAATGTGTTTTACCAATTGGTGGAGCTGGCGGTGACTCGTGAAATCGATGGGCAGCGTTGGCTGGGCGTATGGAGCGGCGGCATCTTCTTCCCCATCGGCCTTGAGCCGTAACACATATCCCTGTGGGAGCGAGCCTGCTCGCGATGGGGGCATAACATTAATATCAATGTTGTCTGTAACGCCGCCATCGCGAGCAGGCTCGCTCCCACATTGGTTTTATGTGCTTTTCAAAAAATCAAATTGACACCCAATCGTATGATGATTAGCGTGGGCAACCATCGCGAACGGCATTGTGCCGTCCCTGCATCGAGGTGCCCATGTCCAGCAGTTTTCACGCATCGACGGTCGATTGGCTGGGTTGCTGGATTGCGGCGGGCCAGGTAAAACCCGGCGAAACCCTAAAGGTTGAGGCTGACCTGGGCGAGCAGCTCGGCGTCAGCCGCACCGTCATCCGCGAAGCCATCAAAACCCTGGTCGCCAAAGGCATGCTCGAAGTCGGGCCGAAGGTTGGCACGCGGGTATTGCCGGTGCGGCGCTGGAACCTCTTCGATCCGCAAGTCGTCGGCTGGCTGTCCCGCAGCGGCCTGCCGGAAAACTTCGTCGACGACCTCCTCGATTTACGCCGCACCATCGAGCCGATGGCCGTGCGCTGGGCCTGCGAGCGAGCGACCGTCGAGCAGGTGCAGGCGGTGCTTCAGGCCTATAACGCGCTGGAGCGAGCGGTGCACAGCGGCATCGATTACAACCGCGCCGACCAGTTTTTCCACGAGTGCATCCTCGCGGCCAGCCACAATCAATTCATCGAACAAATGGTCCCGGCCCTCGGCGCGTTGCTGGCGGTGTCTTTTGAAGTCTCCGCCGCCGATCCGGACGAACTGCGCCGCACGCTGCCGATTCACAAGGACATGGCCGACGCCATCGCCGCCCGCGACGCGGCACGCGGTGTGTGGGCTTGCATGACGCTGATCGACAACGCCGACCTGGCCATCAAACGTTTCTACCCAAAAGTCATGGCCGACAAAAAAGCCGGCTGATCACACTAATCCCCTGTGGGAGCGGGCTTGCTCGCGAAGGCGGTGTGTCATTCAACGTCAATGTCGTCTGACACGACCTCTTCGCGAGCAAGCCCGCTCCCACATAAAACAAGAACAACGCAGGAGGTTTCATGGAATGGACCGCAGTCACCGGACACCGGGCACGCCTCGGCGAAGGCCCGTTCTGGGATGCGCCGACGCAAGCCCTCTATTGGGTGGATATCGCCGGCAAACAGGTACTGCGCCTGATCGGTGCCAACGTGCAGATCTGGCAGATGCCCGAGCACGTGTCGGCTTTCATTCCCTGCGAAAGCGGCGATGCGCTGGTGACGTTGAGCAGTGGCGTGTATCGGCTCGATCTGGATTCACCAGGCCTTGAGCCACGGCTGACCTTGTTCTGCGTCGCGGACCCGCAGCCGGGCAATCGCGGCAACGAAGCCCGTTGCGATGCCCAGGGGCGACTCTGGCTCGGCACCATGCAAAACAACATCGGCGAAAATGGCGAAGACCTGCCCGTTGTGCGGCGTTCCGGCGGCTTGTTTCGTATCGACCGCGATGCCCGGGTCACGCCGCTGCTGCGCGGTTTGGGCATTCCCAACACGTTGTTGTGGAGCGATGACGCCACCACGCTTTATTTCGCCGACAGCCTGGATGGCACGCTCTACCAGCATTTTATCCGCACCGACGGCGGCCTCGATCCCGCGCTGGTCTGGTTCGGCCCGCATCAACGTGGCGGCCCCGACGGCTCGGCGATGGATGCCAGAGGTTATATCTGGAACGCGCGCTGGGACGGCAGCTGCCTGATCCGGCTGACACCGGATGGGTATGTCGATCGCATCATCGAATTGCCAGTCAGTCGCCCGACCAGTTGTGTCTTCGGCGGCGCCGACCTGAAAACCCTCTACATCACCAGCGCTGCGAGCCCGCTCAACCATCCGCTGGACGGCGCGGTGTTGTCGATCCGGGTCGATATACCAGGAAAACCCTGTACGAGATTTGCCGATTAAATCCCAAAATATGGGATGTAAAATTATATATTGAGATTATTTGGTGGTCGGGTTTATAGTCGGCTCCAATCAGTTACACGCACTCACACTTAAAAAAACAAAACAGGTGAAGTGATGCAGCGATTTTCCAACACGTTTTTTGGCCGGACATCGACAGATGCCCGGTTTTTGTCGTGCCCGCGAAAGGGAGTGCTGATCCATGGCTGAAGCGCTCTCCCTGCCTACGGTGCCCGAACCGCCGAAGGGCGAGCGCCTGAAAAACAAGGTCGTGCTGCTGACCGGCGCCGCTCAGGGCATTGGCGAGGCGATTGTTGCGGCCTTCGCTTGCCAGCAAGCCAGGCTGATCATCAGCGACATCCAGGGCGAGAAAGTCGAAAGCGTCGCGGCGCATTGGCGCGCCCAAGGCTTCGATGTTCAGGCGATCAAGGTTGACGTATCCAATCAACAAGACCTGCACGCGATGGCAAAAAGGGCCGTCGAGTTGCATGGCCGCATCGACGTGCTGGTCAACTGCGCCGGCGTCAATGTGTTCCGCGATCCGCTGGAAATGACTGAAGAAGACTGGCGCCGCTGCTTCGCCATCGACCTCGATGGCGCCTGGTTCGGCTGCAAGGCGGTGTTGCCGCAGATGATCGAGCAGGGCGTCGGCAGCATCATCAATATCGCCTCGACCCATTCCACGCACATCATTCCCGGCTGCTTCCCGTACCCGGTGGCCAAGCACGGTTTGCTCGGCCTGACCCGCGCACTGGGCATCGAATACGCGCCGAAAGGCATTCGCGTCAACGCCATTGCACCGGGCTACATCGAAACCCAACTGAACGTCGATTACTGGAACGGTTTTGCCGACCCGCAGGCCGAACGTCAGCGCGCTTTCGATTTGCATCCGCCGCGGCGCATTGGCCAACCGATTGAAGTGGCAATGACGGCAGTCTTCCTGGCCAGCGATGAAGCGCCGTTCATCAACGCCTCGTGCATCACCATCGATGGTGGGCGCTCGGTGATGTACCACGACTGAATAACCGGGGTTTCAGGCGCGGAATTACGCCTGAAATCCAATCATCATACGATATGACTATTTGCTACAACGTTTGCACCGGCTTTGAAAAATAACGCTCAAAAAAAATAACAAGGAGTCAGCTTATGAATCGTCGTCGTGGGATCCGTTCCCTGTGCTGTGCCGCTTTGGCGGTCACCGCGGTCAGCCTCAGCAGCAGCTTGCTGGCGGCCGAGGAAGTGAAGATCGGTTTTCTGGTCAAGCAGGCGGAAGAGCCCTGGTTCCAGACCGAATGGGCCTTCGCCGAAAAGGCCGGCAAAGAGAAAGGCTTCAAGGTCATCAAGATCGCCGTGCCGGACGGCGAGAAAACCCTGTCCGCCATCGACAGCCTGGCTGCCAACGGCGCCAAGGGCTTCGTGATTTGCCCGCCGGACGTGTCCCTCGGCCCGGCGATCATGGCCAAAGCCAAACTCAACGGTTTGAAAGTGATTGCCGTGGATGACCGTTTCGTCGATGCCAGCGGCAAGTTCATGGAAGACGTTCCCTACCTCGGCATGGCGGCGTTCGAAGTCGGCCAGAAGCAGGGCGCGGCGATGGCCGCCGAAGCGAAAAAACGTAACTGGGACTGGAAAGACACTTACGCGGTCATCAACACCTACAACGAACTCGACACCGGCAAGAAGCGCACCGACGGTTCAGTCAAAGCGCTGGAAGACGCCGGCATGCCAAAAGACCACATCCTGTTCTCGGCCCTGAAAACCCTCGACGTGCCGGGCAGCATGGACGCCACCAACTCGGCGCTGGTGAAACTGCCGGGCGCGGCGAAGAACCTGATCATCGGCGGCATGAACGACAACACCGTGCTGGGCGGCGTACGCGCCACCGAGAGCGCCGGTTTTGCTGCGGCCAACGTGATCGGCATCGGCATCAACGGCACCGACGCCATCGGCGAACTGAAAAAGCCCAACAGCGGCTTCTTCGGCTCGATGCTGCCAAGCCCGCACATCGAGGGTTACAACACCGCCAGCATGATGTTCGAGTGGGTCACCACCGGCAAAGAGCCGGCGAAGTACACCGCCATGGACGACGTGACCCTGATCACGCGCGACAACTTCAAGCAGGAACTGGAAAAGATCGGCCTCTGGAACTGAGGCGCGGTTGATTTCATCGGCGGCCCTGGCGACGGGGCTGCCTGATCTGTGTGATGAGGTGTTTTATGCACGCGCAAGTACAGACACAACACGACAGCGTTGGCGGCAGCCTGCGCTTCAACGGGATCGGCAAGACCTTTCCCGGGGTAAAGGCGCTGGACGGCATCAGCTTCGTCGCCCATCCGGGACAGGTTCATGCCTTGATGGGTGAGAACGGCGCCGGCAAATCGACCCTGCTGAAAATCCTCGGCGGCGCCTACACGCCGAACAGCGGCGACCTGCAGATCGGCGAGCGAACGATGGTCTTCAAATCCACCGCCGACAGCATCGGCAACAAGGTGGCGGTGATCCATCAGGAATTGCACCTGGTGCCGGAAATGACCGTGGCGGAAAACCTGTTCCTCGGTCATTTGCCTGCCAGTTTCGGCCTGATCAATCGCAACGCACTGCGACAACAAGCGCTGGCCTGCCTCAAGGGCCTGGCCGATGAAATCGATCCGCAGGAGAAGGTCGGGCGCCTGTCCCTCGGTCAACGGCAACTGGTGGAAATCGCCAAGGCATTGTCCCGTGGCGCGCATGTGATCGCGTTCGACGAACCGACCAGTAGCCTCTCGGCGCGGGAGATCGATCGCTTGATGGCGATCATCGGGCGCCTGCGCGACGAAGGCAAAGTGGTGCTTTACGTCTCCCATCGCATGGAAGAAGTGTTCCGCATCTGCAACGCGGTGACGGTGTTCAAGGACGGCCGCTACGTGCGCACCTTCGAGGACATGAGCGAGCTGACCCACGATCAATTGGTCACGTGCATGGTCGGGCGCGACATTCAGGACATCTACGATTACCGCCCGCGCAAGCGTGGCGCGGTGGCGTTGAGGGTCGACGGTCTGCTCGGGCCGGGCTTGCGTGAGCCGGTGAGTTTCGATGCGCACAAAGGCGAAATTCTCGGGCTGTTCGGCCTGGTGGGAGCTGGGCGAACCGAGCTGTTCCGTATGCTCAGCGGCCTTGAGCGCAACACCGCGGGGCGCCTGGAATTGCGCGGTCATGAACTGAAACTGCGTTCACCCCGCGATGCGATTGCCGCCGGCATTCTGCTGTGTCCCGAGGACCGCAAGAAGGAGGGCATCATGCCGCTCTCCAGCGTTGCCGAGAACATCAACATCAGCGCGCGCGGCGCCCATTCCACCTTCGGTTGCCTGTTGCGCGGCCTGTGGGAGAAGGGCAACGCCGACAAGCAGATCAAGGCGCTGAAAGTGAAGACGCCCAGCGCGGCGCAGAAAATCATGTACCTGTCCGGCGGCAATCAGCAGAAGGCGATTCTCGGCCGCTGGCTGTCGATGCCGATGAAAGTGCTGCTTCTGGATGAACCGACTCGCGGCATCGACATCGGCGCCAAGGCCGAGATTTACCAGATCATCCATAACTTGGCTGAAAGCGGCATCGCGGTGATCGTGGTGTCCAGCGACCTGATGGAAGTGATGGGTATTTCCGACCGCATCCTGGTGCTCTGCGAAGGCGCGATGCGCGGCGAACTGTCCCGTGACGAGGCCAACGAATCCAACCTGCTGCAACTGGCTTTGCCGCGCCACCGTGCTGACGGCGTGGCGAACTGAGAGGTGACTATGATGACAACCCAAAACAACGCTCTGCCCACCCAGCGCAAACCTCTGGACCTGCGGCGCTTTCTCGATGACTGGGTGATGCTGCTCGCGGCCGTCGGGATCTTTGTGCTCTGCACCTTGCTGATCGACAACTTCCTTTCGCCGCTGAACATGCGCGGCCTGGGCCTGGCGATTTCCACCACCGGGATAGCCGCGTGCACCATGTTGTATTGCCTGGCGTCGGGGCATTTCGACTTGTCGGTGGGCTCGGTGATTGCCTGTGCCGGCGTGGTCGCGGCGGTGGTGATGCGTGACACCGACAGCGTTTTTCTCGGTGTGGTGGCGGCGCTGTTCATGGGCTTGATCGTCGGGCTGATCAACGGGATCGTGATCGCCAAGCTGCGGGTCAATGCATTGATCACTACGTTGGCGACCATGCAGATCGTTCGCGGTCTGGCCTACATTTTTGCCAATGGCAAAGCGGTGGGCGTGTCGCAGGAGTCGTTCTTCGTCTTCGGTAACGGCCAGTTGTTTGGCGTGCCGGTGCCGATCCTGATCACCATTGCCTGCTTCCTGTTTTTCGGCTGGTTGCTGAATTACACCACCTACGGGCGCAACACCATGGCCATCGGCGGCAACCAGGAAGCGGCGCTGCTGGCCGGGGTCAACGTTGACCGGACCAAGATCATCATCTTCGCCGTGCACGGTGTGATCGGGGCGTTGGCCGGGGTGATTCTGGCGTCGCGGATGACTTCCGGCCAGCCGATGATCGGGCAGGGTTTCGAGCTGACGGTGATCTCGGCGTGTGTGCTTGGCGGGGTTTCGCTCAGTGGCGGGATCGGCATGATCCGGCATGTGATCGCCGGGGTGTTGATTCTGGCGATCATCGAGAATGCGATGAACCTGAAGAACATCGATACGTTTTATCAGTACGTGATTCGTGGTTCGATCTTGCTGCTGGCTGTGGTTATCGACCGCCTGAAACAGCGCTGAGATTTTTGTTGTCTGTGCTGGCCCCTTCGCGGGCAAGCCTCGCTCCTACAGGTTATGTGTCGTGCACGGATTACGCGACTGACATATAACCTGTAGGAGCGAGGCTTGCCCGCGAAGGCGGTCTGACTGATTCACCTCGCGACCGCATCCTTCCGTCACTCCCCCTAAATATGTCTTGCCTGTTACAAGTCGTTTCGGGTATCAATTTGTACATGATTAGACAGGTACGATTTGACAAGAAACAACGGGTGGTCGACGAACTCATCCGGCGCATTGAAAGCGGCCTCATGGAGGACGGTTTTCAGTTGCCGGGCGAGCATCAGTTGGCTCAAGAATTCAAAGTCAGCCGAGGTACGCTGCGTGAAGCCCTGGCCGAATTGAAACGGCGCAACTACATCGCGACGCAAAGCGGTGTCGGTTCCATCGTCACGTTCGACGGGGTGGTGCTCGATCAGCGTAGCGGTTGGGCGCAGGCGCTGGCCGACAGCGGGGCGCTGATCAATACCGAAGTGCTGCGGCTCGAGGCGGTGACTCGCCCCGACCTGCTGCCGCGTTTCGGCACTGACCAATTCATCACCCTCGACCGCCGCCGTCGTTCCACCGACGGCAAGCTGGTTTCCCTCGAACGCTCATTGATGCCCGCCACCGGAGGCCTGGAAAGCCTGCCGCGTGTCGGCCTGATCGACAATTCCCTGACCATCACCCTGGCCGCGTACGGCTACATCGGCGAGCGCGGCGATCAATGGATCGGCGCCGAACCCTTGAACGCCGAAGATGCCGAGCTGCTCGGTCGTCCGGTCGGCACGGTGTTCCTCAAAGCCTTGCGCACTACCTACGACCGGCAGAACCGCTTCATGGAGCAGGTTGAAAGCCTGCTCGATCCCGTGCACTTTCGCCTGCACCTGCAATTTGGAAACCCACAATGACCGCGCTCAATCGTGCACTGGGCGCGTTTTACGGACTGGCCCTGGGCGATGCGCTGGGCATGCCGACGCAATCGCTGAGCCGCGCCGTCATCAAGGCGCGTTTCGGTGAAATCACCGATCTGCAAGACGCCGGCCCCAATCAACCGATTGCGGCCAACATGCCTAAAGGCTCGATCACCGACGACACCGAACAGGCGATTCTGGTCGGTCAGTTGTTGATCGACGGCAAGGGCAGGATCGAACCGTCGGTACTGGCGCAACGGCTGATCGAATGGGAAGCCGCGATGCAGGCCAAGGGCTCGCAGGATTTGCTCGGGCCGTCGACCAAACGGGCGATCGAGATGATCCTCGCCGGTCATTCGCCGGAAGAAGCGGGGCGCTACGGCACCACCAACGGCGCGGCGATGCGCATCACGCCGGTCGGCATTTCGGCGGATGTCCGCGATCCCGAGCGTTTCATCAACGCCGTGGTGCAGGCCTGCCAGGTCACCCACAACACCACGCTGGGCATCTCCAGCGCGGCGGCGGTGGCGGCGGTGGTCTCGGCCGGCATCAACGGCATGGACCTCGGCGAGGCATTGAACCTCGGCCAGCAAATCGCCCAGCAAGCGGAAAGCCACGGCCATTGGGTCGCGGGCGGACGCATTGCCTCGCGCATCAGTTGGGCGCGGACGATCAGCGTCGACAGCGACAAGGCGATGCTGGCGGACTTGATGTACGACGTGATCGGCACGTCGGTGGCTTCGCAGGAGTCGGTGGTGGTTTCGTTTGCCCTGGCGCAGCAAGTGGCCATCGGTGAAATAAATGCCTTCGACGCGCTGTGCATGGCCGCAGGTCTGGGGGGCGACACCGACACCATCGCGGCGATTCTGGGGGCCATGCTCGGGGCTTGTCTGGGGCTTGAGAGTTGGCCGGTGGCGATGATCGACAAGGTTAAAATCGTCAATGGATTGGATTTAGAGCCATTGGTAAAAGGACTGTTGGCTCTGCGCTGACTGTGCCGACGCCATCGCGAGCAGGCTCGCTCCCACAGGATTGGGAACACTGCAGATCACTGTGGGAGCGAGCCTGCTCGCGATAGGCGCGCCGCTTATTTGAATTGATAACCCCGCAATGGATCGCACTGACTTGGCCAGGACAGCCGGGATGTTGTTTTCGTCTTCCGTCATTGCCCATAACCACAACAAAGGCAACAGGAGCATTTCACATGAGTTCATCGAACGCCGGGCAAAGCGCCGGGCAACTGGAAACCCGTGGCATCGAGCCGGTGCCGGAAGCCGAATGCAACGGGCATCCGCTGCAGCTGTTCTGGGTCTGGTTCGCCGCTAACATTTCCATCCTCGGCCTGCCGCTCGGCGCTACGCTGGTGGCGTTTCGCGGGTTGGCGATCTGGCAGGCGATCATCGTCGCGATCCTCGGCGCTGCCGGTTCCTTTGCGGTGGTCGGGATCATTTCCATCGCCGGTCGCCGTGGCCGGGCACCGAGCCTGACGCTGTCGCGGGCGATTTTCGGCGTACGTGGCAATATCGGCCCGACCCTGGTTTCGTTGATGTCGCGGCTGGGTTGGGAAACCGTCAACACCACCACCGCCGCGTTCGTGTTGCTGTCGCTGTGCTCGATCCTGTTCGGCTCGCCGGTGGAAGCCAAAAGCGCGCCGGTGCTGACCCTGATCTTCATCGCGATTTTCGTGCTGCTGACCTTGTCGGTGTCCGGCCTCGGTCACGCGACGTTGCTGGTGATTCAGAAGTGGGCGACTTATGTATTCGGCGCGCTGAACATTCTGGTCGGCGGTTTCCTCTGCGCCACCATCGACTGGAGCGCCGTGTTCAACGCCACGCCTGCACCGCTTAGCGCAATGATCATCGGCGTCGGCACCATGGCCGCCGGCACCGGGATCGGTTGGGCCAACGCCGGCGCGGACATGTCGCGTTATCAGCATCGCAGCGTCAAGGCGGCACGTCTGGTGGCTTCCGCCGCGTTTGGTGCGGGGATCCCGCTGGTGTTGCTGATCACCCTCGGCGGCCTGCTGTCGGTGGGCAACAACGACCTGGCGTCGGCCACTGACCCGATCATCGCAATCCGCGACATGCTGCCGACCTGGATGGCCGTGCCGTACCTGATCACCGCGTTCGGCGGCTTGCTGCTGTCGAACAACCTGTCGGTGTATTCCGCAGGCTTGACCACGCTGACCCTCGGCCTGAAGGTCAAGCGCGTCTACGCCGTGGTGGTCGACATCGTCGCGATTTTCGCCGGTTCGATTTACTTCATGCTGATCGCCGACAGTTTCTACGGCCCGTTCATCACCTTCATTTCGCTGCTGGCCGTGCCGATCACGGCGTGGGTCGGGATCTTCGTCGTTGACCTGATTCATCGCCATTACTACAGCCCCAAAGACCTGCTGGACGTCAGCCCGAGCAGCGCCTACTGGTATCGCGGCGGCGTCGAGTGGCGTGCTTTCGGTGCGTGGGCCCTGGCGATCGTGCTGGGTTTCAGCTTCACCACCATTGGCACCACCGAACAAACCGTCTGGTTCCGTGGGTTCCTCTCCGACTCGTGGCTGGGCCATAACGGCCTCGGCTGGATCGTGACGTTCCTGGTCGCCGGCGGGATTTATTTTGTACTCGGCGGGGCCAGGGATCGCCGCGCTGCGTCGCTCGAGAATGCTCATGCCTAAGATGTTGCACACCGGCCAGGTCATCATCGACCTGGTCATGGCCGTGGATAAACTGCCTCAAGCCGGCGGCGACGTACTGGCGCAATCCGCCAGTTTTGAAGCGGGTGGCGGGTTCAATGTGATGGCCGCCGCTCAGCGTAATGGCTTGCCGGTGGTTTACCTGGGCCGTCACGGCAACGGTCGTTTCGGCGACCTGGCGCGTGAGGCGATGAAGGCTGAAGGCATTCGCATCGGCATTGCTCACAGTGCTGAACGAGACACGGGGTTGTGCGTGGCGATCACGGACGCCTCGGCTGAACGTAGTTTTGTTTCCTACATCGGCGCCGAAGGTGAAGTGTCCGCAGAGGATTTGAACAGCGTAGCGGCGCAGGCGGGCGACTATGTCTACGTCAGCGGCTACAGCCTGTTGCATGTCGGCAAGGCTCAGGCGCTGGTGGATTGGGTGTTGGCGTTGCCGAGTGCGGTCAACGTGGTGTTCGACCCGGGCCCGCTGGTGGAATCACCCGATGCGCCGTTGATGCAGGCGTTGTTGCCGCGCATCGATGTGTGGACCAGCAACAGCGTCGAGGCGCTGCGGTTTACCGGGGCGTCGGACATTGCCGAGGCGCTGGATCGACTGACCGATCATCTGCCGTCGAAGGTGTTGATGGTGGTCCGCGACGGTCCGCAAGGGTGCTGGATTCATCAGCATGGCGAGCGTCAGCACGTGCCGGGTTTCAAGGTTGAGGCGGTGGACAGCAACGGCGCCGGGGATGCCCATGCCGGGGTGTTTGTGGCCGGGTTGGCGCGAGGGTTGTCTGCGGGTGAAGCGGCGCGGCGGGCGAATGCGGCAGCGGCGCTGGCGGTGACTCGGTGGGGGCCGGCGACTTCGCCTGGGGCGGATGAGGTGGATGCGTTGATCAGCAAGACTTTCGGCGCCTGATTTGACGTCTTCGCGGGCAAGTCGGGTCGCCGCATCGCTCGCTCCTACAGGAATCACGCGATCCTTGTAGGAGCGAGGCTTGCCCGCGAAGGGGCCCTCAAACGTTTACACGTCCAGCTTGCGCGCCACCTCAACCCCAGCCGCACCAAGCTTGATCGGTTTTCATCGACGTTCATGGATACTGATGAACGACGAACGGTTCAGGCTTCTTGCAACGTTTTGACCGTGTAGCGGCGCCAGATCAGGCGGCCCACGGTGATCAGCCAGTTCAACAGCGCCACGGCGAGAACGGTGAGCAACAGTGTCGCCATCCCGTGTTCGACGATGATCTTCCCGGCCAGCAACGGAAAGCCGAACACACCAATGAAGTACGACAGGCTGAACAGCAGCAACGCTTGCGCGGTGGTGCCGTGCGGCGCTTCATTCGCCGCCAGGCCATTGATCACCGAATACGTCAGCCCGTAACCGACCCCGAGCATCATCGCCGCGAGCACGTAGCTCAAGCCGCTGTCGACCACGAAACCGAACATCACAATCGAAACCATCATCAGTCCCGACAACAGGCAAGACGCGCGGAACGGATCGCGCTTGACCACGAATCCGGCAATCACCATCCGGCTGCTGATCGCCGCGCCCATGAAGCCGAAAAAGAACAGCGAGTAATCCAGCGAACGAGACGCCGCGTAGCTGGTTTGGAAGCTCGACAGACCACCGAACACACAGCCGCCGAGGCCGACCATGAGGATCGGGAACACTGCGCGGGACGACAAAATCTGCCGGGTTGCGCGCCAGGAAATGCGTGCGACCGCAGCGGTCGGCGAGGGCGCTTTTTTCAGCTGCGCGTCCAGGCGCCAGAACAGTAAAACGCCGATCAGGCTGGCCAGCGCCGCGAGGTAAAACGCCGCCGTTACGGGATAGCCCAGCGCACTGGCCGCGCGGCCCAGCAACGGACCGCTGCCGATCCCGGTCATCATGCTGCCCGACAGCAGCGCGAAATATCTGGCCCGTTGGGCAGGCGTCACAAGGCTCGCGACGATGATCGGCCCGAGCGTATAGAAAACGCCCCAGCCCAAACCCAGCAGCAAGCCGAAAAACAACAGCAGATGGCCGAAGCCCGGCGTCAGTGCAAAACCCAGGCTGGCCGCCACCAGCAGCACGCCGAACAGCGCAATCGAACGCGCCGCGCCAAGCCAGTCGGACAAGTGCCCGGAAACGATCACCGCCGCAAACGTACTGAGCATCGCCGCCGAAATCACGCTCCCGGCATCGTGTTCATTGCCGCCGCGCGAGCCGATCAACAGCGACAGCAAAAACGTCGAGCCATAGGACAGCGACAGCAAATAACTGGCGAGGCAAAACAGGCCGAACAGTTTGCTGGAGACCTGAGGTGGAGCAGTAGACATGACGCGCTTCCTTGACCCGATAACGGAGAGTGTCATCTATCTATCATGCAAGGCGCCGATGTTAGGTCTGAGGTTATCGATTCCAGGGTTAGTAGTGGGCGGAGTAATGCACTCAGCCGATGCCGATTTCTTCCTTGAATAGCTCCATGAAATTTTTCAAACGTTCATGCCGGATGCGGGCCAGGCGTTGCCCGGTGAGGGTCTGGAAGCCGTCTGCCAAGTGCAGCAGCTTGGTCTGGAAATGATCGAGGCAAAAGCGCTTGTCATCGTATTCCCGCGCATTCGCTTCCGGGTCTTGTGGGTCATACAGCGCGCTACCCATGCGACCGGCGATGTAAAAGGTGCGCGCAACGCCGAGCATGCCAAGGGAATCGAGACGGTCGGCATCCTGCATGATTTTCGCTTCGAGGGAACTTGGAGTGATGTTGGCAGAAAAGCTGTGGGCCTCGATGGCGTGTACAACGGCGCTGATTTTTGCGCTGGGCCAGTGCATGTCGGTCAACACTGCAGAGGCCTTCTCGGCTGCCAGCCGCGATGCTTGCGAACGCAACGGCGAGTTCTTCTCCACCGACACGCAATCATGCAAAAGCACCGCTGCCAGCAGCACTTCAATATCGCCACCTTCCTCAGCATGAAGAGTGCGCACGTTGTGCCAGACCCGCTGCAGGTGCGACAGATCGTGGGCGCCGTCTTCCGAGGGTTCCAGTGCGTGGGGCAGCAACCTGGCGGCGAGGATTGGCAGCGGCGCGAAAGCATCAGTCGTCATAAACGTCCTGTTAAGTGAAAACGGTTGGGGCAGCGGTTCCACATCCTCCATAGATCAGCTTTGAATTTCCAGTGTGACGAGCGTTGCGCGCCGACTTAGTATGGCGTTTTCCACTTTTGACGAAGGCACGTCCATGACGATCGAAATCCGCCCGGCGACCCCCAGCGATGCTCCGCAAATCCTCGCGTTCATCACTGAACTGGCCGATTACGAACGTGCCCGCCACGAAGTCATCGCCAGCGTCGCCGACATCGAGCGCAGCCTGTTCAGCGAAGGCGCCACCGCCCACGGCCTGATCTGCCTGCGCGACGGTTTGCCGATCGGCTTTGCGGTGTTCTTCTTCAGCTATTCCACCTGGCTCGGCAGCAACTGCCTGTACCTCGAAGACCTCTACATCACTCCCGAGCAACGCGGTGGCGGCGCCGGTAAAACCCTGCTGCGCCACTTGGCGAAAATCGCCTGCGCCAATGATTGCGGGCGTTTTGAGTGGAGCGTGCTGGACTGGAACAAACCGGCTATCGAGTTCTATAAATCCTTGGGGGCGCAGCCTCAGGAGGAGTGGGTGCGGTATCGGATGGATGGCGCGGTGCTAAGGGATTTTGCCGCGGGCAATTGATCGTTTAAAGGATCGCAACCCTCGGTGGCTCCTAATGGGGGAGCTGCCGAGGGCTGCGATCTTTTTTTGGTTAGATCCCAAAATATGGGATGTATATTTATATATTGAGATTTGATCGTGTCAGGGTTTATAGTCCAGCTCACTCACTGCCAATAAACAAAACAGGTGAAGCGATGCTGGCGCAATTGATCGCGCTCGATTGGGGGACAACCTCATTACGTGCTTACAAACTCGCCGCAGGTGGCCAGGTGCTCGAACAGCGTTCGCTGTCATCGGGAATCATGCAGCTGCCCCGGACGCCGCGAATCATTAACGGTCTGGCATGCACCGACGGTTTTGAACTGGCCTTTGACGAGGCCTGCGGTGACTGGCTCGATGAGCAACCCGGTTTGCCGGTGATTGCCTGCGGCATGGTCGGCAGTGCGCAAGGCTGGCGCGAAGCGGCCTACCGTGACACGCCGGCAAACGTTGCCAATCTCGGAACCTCCCTACAAACCATTCGCAGTCTTCGCGGTGTCGATGTGCATATCGTGCCGGGCGTGATTCAGCGTTCGCGCCTGCCGAACGTGATGCGCGGTGAAGAAACCCAGGTCCTCGGCGTGCTGCAAAACCTGGCGGGCGGGGCGGGCAGCGATCTGTTGATCGGCCTGCCGGGCAGCCATTCGAAATGGGTGGAAGTGGCCGATGGCTGCATCGTGCATTTCGACACCTTCATGACCGGCGAAGTCTTTGCCGTGCTCAGCGAACACAGCATTCTCGGGCGCACCCAGCAACGCGGTGGGTCTTTTGATGGCGACGCGTTTGACCGTGGCGTGCAAGTGGCCCTGTCGGCGGACGGCGAAATCGGCCCGCTGTCGACGCTGTTCAGTGCCCGCAGCCTCGGGCTGACCGGCGAACTGAGCGGCAGTGCGCAACCGGATTATTTGTCCGGCCTGTTGATCGGTCATGAGCTGTCGGCGCTGGCCACGGTTCAGCGGCGTCGGCGCAACAGCGTTCATCTGCCGTCGATCATTCTCATCGGCAACTCCCAACTCTGTGCCCGTTACAGCCGGGCGCTCGCCGCCTGCGGTTTTGCCCGAGTGACGCTGGCCGAACAGGCCACCGAACGCGGGTTGTGGCAACTGGCGCTTGCCGCCGGGCTGATCACTCCAAACCCATCCCGTTAAACCTGACTGGAGGTCTGACATGCTCAAACAAGCATTGGCGCAAAACGGTCTGATCGCAATCCTGCGTGGCCTGCGCCCGCAGGAAGCGGCGGCTATCGGAGAAGTCCTTTATGCAGCCGGATTTCGCGTCATCGAAGTGCCGCTCAATTCCCCCGAGCCGTACGAAAGTATCCGCATCCTGCGCAGTACCTTGCCTGCCGATTGCCTGATCGGCGCGGGCACGGTGCTGACGCCGGAACAGGTCGAGCAAGTGAAAGCCGCCGGCGGGCAGGTCATCGTCATGCCCCACAGCGATCCCAAAGTGTTGCGCGCCGCGAAGGCCGCCGGGTTGTTCCTGTCGCCTGGCGTGGCGACGCCGACCGAAGCGTTCGCTGCATTGGCTGAAGGCGCGGACGTGCTGAAGATGTTCCCCGCCGAGCAAATGGGCCCGGCGGTTGTAAAAGCCTGGCTGGCGGTGTTGCCCGCCGGGACGATTCTGGCGCCGGTGGGCGGGATCACCCCGGAGAACATGCAGGTGTTTATCGATGCGGGCGTGAAGGGCTTCGGCCTCGGGTCCGGGTTGTTCAAACCGGGCATGACGGCGGCGCAAGTGGCGTCCAACGCCAAGGCCTACGTCGCTGCATGGAACGCTCTGCGTTAAGACTTTTTTGGCGCCGAGCGCGCTGCATCTAACAAGAGAGAGAAGAGATGAAAATCACCAAACTGACCACCTTCATCGTTCCGCCGCGCTGGTGCTTCCTGAAAGTGGAAACCGACGAGGGCGTGACCGGTTGGGGCGAACCCGTGGTCGAAGGTCGTGCCCATACGGTGGCGGCTGCCGTTGAAGAATTGTCCGACTACCTGATCGGCAAAGACCCACGCAACATCGAAGACATCTGGACCGTGTTGTATCGCGGTGGCTTCTACCGGGGCGGTGCGATCCACATGAGTGCGCTGGCCGGTATCGACCAGGCGTTGTGGGACATCAAGGGCAAGGCCTTGGGTGTGTCGGTCAGCGACCTGCTCGGTGGTCAGGTGCGCGACAAGATTCGTGTCTATTCGTGGATTGGCGGTGACCGTCCGGCAGACACCGCGCGCGCCGCGAAAGAAGCGGTCAGCCGTGGTTTCACCGCCGTGAAAATGAACGGTACCGAAGAGCTGCAGTTCCTCGATTCCTTCGAGAAAGTCGACCTGGCCCTGGCCAACGTCGCCGCCGTGCGTGATGCGGTCGGCCCGAACGTGGGTATCGGTGTGGACTTCCATGGCCGGGTGCACAAACCCATGGCCAAGGTGCTGATGAAGGAACTCGATCCGTACAAACTGATGTTTATCGAAGAGCCGGTGCTCAGCGAAAACTACGAAGCGCTGAAGGAGCTGGCGCCGCTGACCAGCACACCGATTGCCCTCGGTGAGCGTCTGTTCTCGCGTTGGGATTTCAAGCGCGTGCTCAGCGAAGGTTACGTCGACATCATCCAGCCGGATGCTTCTCATGCCGGTGGCATCACCGAGACTCGCAAGATCGCCAACATGGCCGAAGCCTACGACGTAGCGCTGGCGCTGCATTGCCCGTTGGGGCCGATTGCGCTGGCGGCGTGTCTGCAACTGGATGCGGTTTGCTACAACGCGTTCATCCAGGAACAGAGCCTGGGCATCCACTACAACGAGAGCAACGACCTGCTGGATTACGTCAAGGATCCGCGGGTGTTCGATTACGACAAAGGCTTCGTGAAGATTCCGAACGGCCCAGGCCTGGGGATCGAGATCAACGAGGAGTACGTGATCGAACGCGCGGCGGTCGGGCATCGCTGGCGCAACCCGATCTGGCGCCATGCCGATGGCAGTTTTGCCGAGTGGTGAGTGATCGCTGACCCACCGCAAATCCCTGTGGGAGCCAGCCTGCTGGCGATTTGGTCGGCACATCCAGCATTCATGGTGACTGACCCAACGCGATCGCCAGCAGGCTGGCTCCCACAGGTTGATCTCCATGGACAGGGAGATCGGCATCATTCCAGTTCCACATCGACCTCAATAAACATAAGAAGAGGCATTCCCCATGCAACCGCAAACCCTCACCGGGCAGGCGTCGTTGGTGGCGCCCAGCCGCAAGCGTTTTTTCATCATGGTCCTGCTGTTTATCACCGTAGTGATCAACTATCTGGACCGCAGCAACCTGTCCATCGCCGCCCCGGCGCTGACCAGTGACCTGGGCATCGACCCGATCCACGTCGGACTGATTTTCTCCGCGTTCGGCTGGACCTACGCCGCCATGCAGATCCCCGGCGGCTGGCTGGTGGATCGTGTTCCGCCGCGCATCCTTTATAGCCTCGCCTTGCTGCTGTGGTCGATCGCCACGGTGATGCTCGGTTTCGCCGCCAGCTTCATTGCGCTGTTCGTCTTGCGCATGGCGGTCGGTGCGCTGGAAGCTCCGGCCTATCCGATCAACAGCCGCGTAGTCACCACCTGGTTCCCGGAGCGCGAGCGCGCCACGGCCATTGGTTTCTACACCTCCGGCCAGTTCGTCGGATTGGCGTTCCTGACGCCGGTACTCGCCTGGTTGCAGCATGAATTTGGCTGGCACATGGTGTTCGTCAGCACCGGTGCGGTGGGCATTCTCTGGGCGGTGATCTGGTACGCGGTGTATCGCGAACCGCGGGATTTCAAAGGCGCCAACGACGCTGAAATCGACCTGATCCGCGAAGGCGGCGGGCTGGTGGATATTCAGGCCGAGCAAGCGAAGGTCAAGGCGAAATTCAGCTGGACCGACCTCGGCATCGTCCTGACCAAGCGCAAGTTGTGGGGCATTTACCTTGGCCAGTTCTGCCTCAACTCGACGTTGTGGTTTTTCCTGACGTGGTTCCCGACCTACCTGGTGAAGTACCGCGGCATGGATTTCATCAAGTCCGGCCTGCTGGCATCGTTGCCGTTTCTCGCCGCTTTCGTCGGCGTACTCTGTTCCGGGTTCTTCTCCGACTTCCTGATCCGTCGCGGCTACACGGTGGGTTTCGCCCGCAAGTTGCCGATCATTGGCGGCTTGCTGATTTCCACCTCGATCATCGGCGCCAATTTCGTCGAGTCGACGCCGCTGGTGATTGCCTTCCTCGCCTTGGCGTTCTTCGGCAACGGTCTGGCTTCGATCACCTGGTCACTGGTTTCAACGCTGGCACCGGCACGCTTGTTGGGGCTGACCGGCGGGGTGTTTAACTTCATCGGCAACCTGTCAGCGATTGCCACGCCGATTGTCATCGGTTTCCTCGCCAGCGGCGATTCGTTCGCTCCAGCGATCACCTACATCTCGGTTCTGGCGTTGTTGGGGGCGCTTTCCTACATTCTGCTGGTCGGGAAGGTCGAGCGTATCAAGTTGTAGTCGTAGCCGTCGGGCGACCATAATGCCGCCCGTTCACTCGCTCAACGGTAAAGGCTGGATATGCAGGAAGACGCCCCAAAAATCGCCAAGGACGCCGCGCCGACCGGCACTCAGACCCTGCTTCGCGGTCTGGGTGTGGTTCAGGCCGTGGCCAGTGGCGCCCGCGATCTCAAGGAAATCGCCCGGTTGATCGGCACGACGCGCAGCACCACCCATCGTCTGGCCAGTTGCCTGGTGGACGAGCGTTATCTGCGCGTGGTGCCGCAAGTCGGGTACTTGTTGGGGCCGAAGCTGATCGAGCTGGGCTTTCAGGCGCGTGAGGAATTGCCGCTGGTCACGTTGGCCGGTCCGTATCTGGATGAGTTGTCGGCGTTGACCGGCGATACCATTCACCTGGCGATTCGCGAGGGCGACGAGGTGCTGTACCTGCACAAGAATCCGGGGCGCAATGGTCCGGAAATGCGTTCGCGGGTTGGCCACCGCATGCCGTTGGCGCGCACCGGGATCGGCAAGGCGCTGATGCTCGATGACACGCAGGAAGAATGGCAACGGCTGTACGAAGTCAGCCTGCCGGCGGGTGGGAAAAATCAGTTCTGGCCACAGCACCCGGAGCAATCCTGGGAGCAGTTTCAACAGCGCATGATTGAGTACGTGGCGGGCGGTTACGCCTTCGACCTGGAAGACAACGAACCGTCGATCCGCTGCGTAGCGGCGCCGATCCGCGACGCGAGCAAGCGCATCGTCGCCGGCATCAGCATCGCCAGCACCGTGCCGTACATGCCGCTGGAAAAAATGGCCGAGCTGATTCCCCTGATCAAAGGGGTCACGGCCCGGCTTTCGGCGGAACTCGGCTTGAAGGTCTAGACCTTCAGCGTTGCCATGTCGATGACGAAGCGGTATTTCACGTCACCGGCGATCATGCGTGCGTAAGCCTCGTTGATCTGGCGGATGTCGAGCATTTCGATGTCGCAGGTGATGTTGTGCTCGGCGCAGAAATCCAGCACTTCCTGGGTTTCTGCGATGCCGCCGATCAGCGAGCCGGCCAGCACCCGGCGGCCGAGTACCAATTTGGCCGCGTGGACCGGTGGATCAATCGGTTCAATCAACCCCACCAGAATGTGCACGCCGTCGAAACGCAGCGTGTCGAGGTAGGGATTGAGGTCGTGCTGCACCGGAATGGTGTCCAGCAGGAAGTCGAAATGGCCGGCAGCGGCTTTCATCTGCTCGGCATCGGTGGACACGATCACATGGTCCGCGCCCTGACGACGACCTTCTTCAGCCTTGCTTGCCGAACGGGTGAACAGCGTCACTTCCGCGCCCATAGCCTTGGCAAACTTGATGCCCATGTGGCCGAGGCCGCCCATGCCGAGAATCCCGACCTTGTCGCCCGCTTTCACGCCGTAGTGCTTGAGTGGCGAGTAAGTGGTGATGCCGGCGCAGAGGATCGGCGCGGCGCTGGCCAGGTCAAGTTTTTCCGGGATGCGCACCACGAAGTGCTCGCTGACCACGATGCTGTCGGAGTAACCGCCCATGGTGTTGCTGCCATCGACCCGGTCGGGTGTGGCGTAGGTCATGGTCGGGCCTTCGAGGCAATATTGTTCGAGGTTGGCCTGGCAAGCCTCGCAGCTGCGGCACGAATCGACCATGCAGCCGACGCCGACCAGATCGCCGACTTTATGCTGGGTGACATTCGCACCGATGGCGGTCACTTTGCCTACGATCTCGTGGCCGGGCATCAGCGGGTAAACGGCAATGCCCCACTCATTGCGCGCCTGATGGATGTCGGAATGGCAGACGCCGCAGTAGAGAATCTCGATCGCCACGTCGTCGGCACGCGGGCTGCGGCGTGCGAATTTCACGGGGGCAAGGGGAGTGGTGGCCGACTGGGCGGCATATCCGATGGCGGTGTACATGGTGGACCTCGCAAAAAGCAGTGACAGGTGAGGCGGCGCATTCTGGGCGCCGTACCATTACGCGGCCATGGCGATTCCTCCGGGTGTCATGCCTATTCCTCCGGCATCTGCGTTCGTTGGGTCCAATGGGCAATCAGACCTGCGATGATGCTTTCATCCCTTTTTCCGTGATTATTTTGTGAAGAGCTCCCATGTTGTTGACCCGTCATCTCGATGCCAATGCCACGCTGGTTTCGCTGATTGAGCCACTGGCGACCCGCGACGGTTTCACCCAGACCGGGTTGCCCGGTGTGCAAGTTCTGCGCGCCAGTTGTGACGTCGCCCGTGGCCCGCATATTTATGAACCGAGCCTGATGATCATCGCCCAGGGCAGCAAACTGGCGTATCTGGGGCCGCGAACCCTGGAATACGGCGCCGGGCATTACTTGATTCAAGCGTTGCCGGTGCCGTTCGAGTGCGAAACCTTTGCCTTGCCGAATGCGCCGCTGCTCGGGGTTTCCGTGGCGATTGACCGGGTGCTGCTGGGTGAATTGGTGTTGGCGATGGGACTGGCGCCGGGGCGGCACATTGCGGCGCAGACGCCGGAGTCGATGACCTCGGTGGTGCTCGACGACGGCATGCGCGGATGTGTGGAGCGGTTGTTGCGTTGTCTGCACGATCCTCTGGAGGCGCGGATCATGGGGCCGTCACACCTGCGCGAGTTGTTGTTCGTCGCGTTGCGCGGGCCGCAGGCGGATGTGTTGCGCGCGCTGGTGGAACAGCAGGGGCAGTTCGCCCGTGTCGCGGCGTCGATCAGCCATTTGCATGCGCACTACGCCGAACCCTTGAACGTCGAGACCCTGGCCAGTTGCGCGAACATGAGTGCGTCGACTTTTCATGAGCATTTCAAGCGCAGCACGTTGTTGTCGCCGGTGCAGTATTTGAAGCGATTGCGCTTGCTCAAGGCGCAGACGTTGCTGGTGGCGGAGGGCTTGGGCGTGGCGCAGGTGGCGCATCGGGTCGGGTACCAGAGCACGTCGCAGTTCAGTCGGGAGTACAAGCGCTACTTTGAGCGTAATCCCGGTGATGAGCGCGCTGCCTGAACCGTTGCGAACCCCTGTAGGAGCCGGCTTGCCGGCGATAGCGGCGTGCCAGACACCGATAATGCCGAATGACACACCGCCATCGCCGGCAAGCCGGCTCCTACAGGACAGTGTTGGGGTATGAATTGCGGGCAACAAAAAGGCCCCCATTTAGGGAGCCTTGATGTTCAGCGAATCAACTTACATATTCGGGTAAGTCGGGCCGCCAGCACCTTCCGGCGCCACCCAGGTGATGTTCTGTGCAGGGTCCTTGATGTCGCAGGTCTTGCAGTGAACGCAGTTCTGGGCGTTGATCTGGAAGCGCTTCTCGCCGTCTTCCTTGGTGACCACCTCATACACGCCGGCCGGGCAGTAACGCTGGGCAGGTTCATCGTACATCGGCAGGTTCTTGGCGATCGGGATGCTCAGGTCGGCCAGCTTCAGGTGGCAAGGCTGTTCTTCTTCGTGGTTGGTACCGGAGATGAACACCGAGCTGAGTTTGTCGAAACTGATTTTGCCATCCGGTTTCGGGTAGTCGATCTTCTTGCAGTCGGCCGCGAGTTTCAGGCAAGCGTAATCCGGCTTGGTGTCGTGCAGGGTGAACGGCAGTTTGCCGCCGAAGATGTTCTGGTCCAGCCAGTTGAAACCACCGCCGACGATGGCGCCGAACTTGTGGATCGCCGGGCCGAAGTTGCGGCTGGCGAACAGCTCGTCGTAGAGCCAGCTCTTCTTGAACGCGTCGACGTAAGTGGTCAGTTCTTCGGTGCCGTCCTTTTCAGCGAACAGCGCCTCGGCCACGGATTCAGCGGCGAGCATGCCGGACTTCATCGCGGTGTGGCTGCCTTTGATCTTGGCGAAGTTCAGGGTGCCGAGGTCGCAACCGATCAGCGCGCCGCCCTTGAAGACCATTTTCGGCAGCGAGTTCAGGCCGCCCTTGCAGATGGCGCGCGCGCCGTAGCTGATGCGCTTGCCGCCTTCCAGGTACTGCTTGAGCACCGGGTGATGCTTGAGGCGCTGGAACTCGTCGAACGGCGACAGGTAGGTGTTGCTGTAGGACAGATCAACGATCAGGCCGACCACCACCTGGTTGTTTTCCAGGTGATAGAGGAACGAGCCGCCGGTGTTCTCGGTGCCCATGATGTCCAGCGGCCAGCCGGCGGTGTGCACCACCAGGCCTGGCTGATGTTTGGCCGGGTCGATTTCCCAGATTTCTTTCAGACCGATGCCGTAGTGCTGGGCGTCGGCTTCGCTGTCGAGGTTGAAGCGCTTGATCAACTGCTTGCCGATGTGGCCACGGCAACCTTCGGCGAACAGTGTGTACTTGCCGCGCAATTCCATGCCAGGGGTGTACAGGCCTTCTTTCGGATTGCCTTCGCGGTCAACGCCCAGATCACCGGTGATGATCCCGCGCACCACGCCGTTCTCGTCGAACAGTGCTTCCTGCGCGGCGAAGCCCGGGTAGATTTCCACGCCCAGGTTCTCGGCCTGCTGAGCCAGCCAGCGGCACAGGTTACCCAGGGAGATGATGTAGTTGCCTTCGTTGTGCATGGTCTTGGGCACAAAGAGGTCGGGAATCTTCTGCGCGCTGTCGGCGTTCTTGAGAACGAAGATGTCGTCGCGGGTGACCGGCGTGTTCAGCGGCGCGCCAAGTTCTTTCCAGTCCGGGAACAATTCGTTCAGGGCGCGTGGTTCGAACACGGCACCGGACAGGATGTGAGCACCCACTTCGGAGCCTTTTTCGACCACGCAGACGCTGATTTCCTTACCGGCTTCAGCAGCCTTTTGCTTCAAGCGGCAGGCGGCGGAAAGACCAGCGGGGCCGGCACCGACGATGACCACGTCGAATTCCATGTATTCGCGTTCCACAGGTTATCTCCTACTCAAGGCTCAACAGTTTTTTTTCTAATTGGAGGTTTGGTGTCGCATCCATGAATTCCTGCACAAGGCAGGAAGAGGACAATCGATGAACCACCTTTCTCTTTGGGTGGCGCATTATATCTACACCACTCTTAGCGTCCAATACAAACGTTTGTTTGAATCGGCTCAAAGCCAGAGAAATCAAAGTCACGCGGCTTATGACTGGCCATTTTGCCGTATTGACCGGAATAGGCGTTCCGGTCAAGATACGGTCGGTTTTGCGCTCGCCGTAGGCTGACTGTTGGTTTCAAGAGCACCTCTAAAGACAGGGCGATGGCAGTACAAGGTGATGTGCAGCGCAGTGTTGGCGCGCAGTTTACACGCCACGATATTTAATGACTTGTTGGTCACCACTGACGAACGGTCATCAACGTCATGAGCGATGGTCACTTGACACGTATGCCGGCGTTTTTAGAGGTGCCCTTGCGCCCGATGAGCATCAACCGCCAGGTTCGCCTAGGCGACTTTCTTTTCACCGGAGAGTAACGAGGAATCCATGAAGGTTCTTGTAGCTGTCAAACGCGTTGTGGATTACAACGTCAAGGTTCGCGTCAAGGCGGACAATTCCGGCGTCGACCTCGCCAACGTGAAGATGTCGATGAACCCGTTCTGCGAAATCGCAGTGGAAGAAGCCGTACGCCTGAAAGAGAAAGGCGTTGCGACTGAAATCGTCGTCGTCTCCATCGGCCCGTCCACCGCTCAAGAGCAACTGCGCACCGCGCTGGCTCTGGGTGCCGACCGCGCCATCCTCGTCGAATCCGCTGAAGATCTGACTTCCCTGGCCGTTGCCAAGCTGCTCAAAGCCGTTGTCGATAAGGAGCAGCCTCAGCTGGTGATCCTCGGCAAACAGGCCATCGACAGCGACAACAACCAGACTGGCCAGATGCTCGCTGCATTGAGCGGCTACGGTCAGGGCACCTTCGCGTCCAAAGTCGAAGTGTCCGGCGACAGCGTTGCCGTGACCCGCGAAATCGACGGCGGCGCGCAGACAGTTTCCCTGAAACTGCCGGCCATCGTCACCACCGACCTGCGTTTGAACGAGCCGCGCTACGCGTCCCTGCCAAACATCATGAAAGCCAAGAAGAAGCCTCTCGAAGTGCTGACTCCGGACGCTTTGGGCGTTTCTACCGCCTCCACCAACAAGACCGTGAAAGTCGAAGCGCCTGCTGCACGCAGCGCGGGTATCAAGGTCAAGTCGGTGGCTGAACTGGTCGAGAAACTGAAAAACGAAGCGAAGGTAATCTAAATGACTATCTTGGTTATTGCTGAACACGACAACAAAGTGCTGGCCCCGGCCACGCTGAACACCGTGGCCGCTGCTGCCAAAATCGGCGGCGACATCCACGTGCTGGTTGCAGGTCAGGGCGCTGGCGCCGTGGCTGAAGCCGCTGCGAAAGTAGCTGGCGTGGCAAAAGTGCTGGTGGCCGACAACGCCGCCTACGCTCACCAACTGCCGGAAAACGTCGCGCCACTGGTTGCCGAGCTGGGCAAGGGCTACAGCCACATCCTGGCTGCCGCCACTTCCAACGGCAAAAACATCCTGCCGCGCGTTGCCGCTCAGCTGGACGTTGACCAGATCTCCGAGATCATCTCGGTTGAAAGCGCTGACACCTTCAAGCGCCCGATCTACGCCGGTAACGCCATCGCTACCGTTCAGTCGAACGCTGCGGTCAAAGTGATCACCGTGCGTGCCACCGGTTTCGACCCGGTTGCCGCTGAAGGCGGTTCGGCTGCCGTTGAAGCAGTTGCTGCTGCGCACAACGCCGGCACTTCGAGCTTCGTCGGTGAAGAACTGGCCAAGTCCGATCGTCCGGAACTGACCGCTGCCAAGATCGTCGTTTCGGGCGGTCGCGGCATGCAGAACGGCGACAACTTCAAACACCTGTACGCCCTGGCCGACAAGCTGGGCGCTGCCGTCGGTGCTTCCCGCGCCGCGGTCGACGCAGGTTTCGTACCCAACGACATGCAGGTCGGTCAGACCGGCAAGATCGTTGCTCCACAGCTGTACATCGCGGTCGGTATCTCTGGCGCGATCCAGCACCTGGCCGGCATGAAAGACTCCAAAGTGATCGTCGCGATCAACAAGGACGAAGAAGCGCCGATCTTCCAGGTGGCCGATTACGGCCTGGTGGCGGACCTGTTCGAAGCCATCCCTGAGTTCGAGAAGCTGGTCTAATCCAGCCGCTTGACCTATAAAGAGCCCGACCTTTTGGTCGGGCTTTTTTTTGCTCTTCTGTAGGAGCCGGCTGGCTGCGGGCGGCTCCTACAGGGGATATAACCGGGTTTGAGTGGAGTGTATTGCCATGGATCTGCATCGAGTGTTCGGTTGGTCATTGCTGCTGGGGCTGACGCTGTTGCCGACGCTGTCCATCGCAGCGGGCAAGTGTGAGCGACTGGTGGTCACCGGCAGCTCGGATGCGCCGCCGTATCTGTGGCAGGACCCGCAAAACCCCAAGCACCTGATCGGTGCCAGCGCCGACCTGCTGCAACAAGTAGCAGGGCAGTTGGGCATCAAGGTCGAGATGCTCTATGCCGGCAAACGCGCCCAGGCGCTGGAGGAAGTGCGCAGTGGGCGCATGGACATGCTGGCCGACGCGCCGTTGACGGTCAGTGAGCTGGAAACCCTGGATTACATCCATCCGCCGTTGCTGGAAAACGATTACCTGGTCTGGACCCGAAAAGACTCGCCACTGATCTACAACCAGGCGCAGGACCTTCACGGTCATCCCGGCGCGTTGTCGGAAAAGTCTCGAATGACCTCGGAATTCGCTACGTTTGCCGAGCAGCAATTGACCCTCGTACGCACTCCAAACCTGACCCAGGCCCTTCAGAAATTGCTGTTGGGGGAAGTGGAATTTGTCCTCGCCGGACGCTATTCGGGCATGGCAGCCGCACAGGCCCTGAGCATGGCCAATGACCTCGTCGCGCGCCCGCAGCCGGTCGACAAACCCGGCCTGTTCCTCGCGGTTTCCCATAACTCTGCCTGCAACGATCCGTGGTTGCGCGGACAGCTGGCTAAAAAGATGACAGAATTGCCCGCGTCCGGACTGACGGAAGCCGTGCTGCAACGCAATATCGAGCGCTGGAAAGCGCAGCAACAGCAGCCACAGCAACCACCCGCCAGTACCCCAAAACAGTAGGGATTTTTAGTGAGTATTCGACCTCTTTTCGCTGCCCTGGCCGTTCTGGCTCTGGCGGGTTGTGCAGCCGATCCGGCGCCGAATGAACAAATACGCCTGACCGAACAGGTGCTCGTGCAAGCCAAAGCCGTGGGGGCCACCGCGGACGACGTGCCTGAAATGAAACTGGCCGAAGATAAATTCGCCCGTGCCCAAGGTGATATGGCCGATCAGTCTTACAAGCATGCACGCATGCGCGCCGAACAGGCCGAACTTGACGCGCGCCTGGCCGAAGCCAAGGTCCTGACGCTCAAAAGTGAAGAGAAGCTGGATCTTCTCAACACCCGCATCACTCGATTGCGCAAGCAAGTGGGAGACGCACAATGAACCTCACGTCCAAAGCTATCGGCGGCTTGATCCTTGTTGGTTGTGCGAGTCTCTATGGCTGCGCCGGTCAGCACAGTGAAGCCGCGTTGCAAGAAGCGGGTGCCGACTTTCAGAAGGTGAAAGAAGATTCCAACGTGCTGCGAATCGCGCCGAAAGACGTGATCCGTGCCGGTGAATCCCTGGCCCGTGCCGATCGACTGTCCAGCTACTGGGGCAGCGGGTCCGACGTACTGCATTACGCCTACCTGAGCCGGCGCTACAGCGAAATCGCTCGGGAACACACCAATCAGGTACTCAACGAAGAGCGCGCGGCGAAGCTCGAACTGGAGCGCCAGCGCCTGCAACTGGCCCTGCGCGAATCCAAACTGCTGAGCGTGCAGCAACAGGGCAAGTGGCTTGAAGAGCAGATTGTTGCGCTGGCCACGACCCAGACTGACCGTGGCCTGGTGATGACCCTCGGCGACGTGTTGTTCGACACCGGCGAAGCGGAGCTGAAAAACTCGGCGAACCGCGTGGTATTGAAGATCGTGCAATTCCTGCAACTTAATCCCAAGCGCGTCGTGCGCATCGAAGGCTACGCCGACAGCACCGGCGGCAAGCAGGAAAACCTCAAACTGTCCCGTGACCGTGCGCAATCGGTGGCGGACGTGTTGACGGACCTGGGCATCGACGAAAAACGCATTAAGGTCGAAGGTTATGGCGACGAATACCCGGTAGACGCGAACGCCTCGGAACGGGGCCGGGCGCAGAACCGTCGGGTGGAAATTGTGTTCTCCGACGAAAAAGGCCTGCTCGGCGCTGCCCGGTAATAGCGGATTCCGATTGAAACCACATACTCTGTAGGAGCCGGCTTGCTGCGGGCGGCGTTCCGACGATGGCATCACTTCGGTTCGTCTGAAACACCGCGGTGATGCTATCGCCAGCAAGCTGGCTCCTACAAACCCGGGCTGCCCGTCAGCGCCGGGTTTTTTTTCGCCTGCCAACTGCTCCGCGTTTTCAGTAAAAAGCAGTACAGATTTTGCTGACACTGCACTGTACCGTCGACTATTGTGGCAACTGTCCCCGTACACTTCTAAACTGTTCCGGTATTGTTTCACACAAGAATAAAATGCCCGTGAAATCGAGTGCTGCGTCATGACCAATCTCTTGCTCTACCAACGTATTGCTCAACAACTGGCCGAAGACATCCGTCGTGGGGTCTATCAGCCGGGGGAGCGCGTGCCTTCGGTGCGCAAGATGAGTTCGCAGCTCAACGTCAGCCATGCGACGGTGTTGCAGGCGTATGCCAATCTCGAAGATCAGGGGCTGATCCGTGCCCGGCCGCAGTCGGGTTACTACGTGCACCAGACGCCGGCCCTGACTGCGCCGACGCCGGACATCGCCCGGGTCGAACGTCCCGGCCTGGTCACCCGCAGCAGCATCATTCAACAAGTGTTGGTCGAATCCCGTCGTGAGGGCGTGTTTCCCTTGGGCGCGGCGGTGCCGAGCGTCGATTACCTGCCGGTGCGGGCGCTGCATCAGCAGTTGGCCAAAGTCACCCGATTCCATAGCCCGCGGGCATTCAGTTACATGTTCAGCCCCGGTTTTGAACCGTTGCGGCGGCAAGTGGCAATTCGCATGCGCGATGCCGGCGTGGTGGTCGATCCGTCGGAAGTGGTAATCACCCACGGCTGCGTCGATGCCTTGCAGATGTCCCTGCGCGTGCTGACCCGGCCGGGCGACTTGATCGCCGCCGAGTCGCCAACCTACTACGGGTTGCTGCAACTGGCCGATCTGCTGGGCCTGAAAGTCATCGAGATCCCCAGCGATCCGGCCACCGGCATGAGCCTGGAAGCCTTGCAACTGGCAGCGAATCAGTGGTCGATCAAAGCGCTGGTGCTGACCACGCGCCTGAGCAATCCGCTGGGCGGCACCATGCCCGAAGAGCGGCAGAAACAACTGCTGCGCCTGGCCTCGGATTTCGATATTCAGGTGGTCGAAGACGATATCTACGGCGAACTGATGTTCGAGCAGGGCCGCACCAAGGCACTCAAGGCTTACGACCGGCTGGATCGAGTGATCTACTGCTCAAGCTTCTCCAAGACCCTGTCTCCGGGTGTGCGGATTGGCTGGATGATTGCCGGCAAATACCAGCAGGAAATCCAGCGCTTGCAGACCTTCAGCACGCATTCGGCTTGCAGCGTTACGCAGATGGGGATCGCGGCGTATCTGGAAAATGGCGGTTACGACCGGCATTTGCGCTACATCCGTCAGGAGTACCGCAAAAATCTCAGCGCTTTCCAGCTCGCGGTACAGCAGTATTTCCCGGAAGGCACGCAGATGACCCGGCCGACCGGCGGCTTCATTCTGTGGGTGAGTCTGCCGGGGCGGGTCAATACACAAGAACTTCATGTGCGCGCGTTGCAGCAAGGCATCAGCATCGCACCGGGGCTGATTTTCAGTAACACCGAGCAGTTCAATCACTGCATTCGGCTCAACTGCGGCATTCCCTGGAATCGCGAAGCCGAGCGTGCGTTGATGACCCTGGGCATGCTGGCTACCCAGCTTTGCCAGGAGATGGCCGGCGGAATATGACGGGCGGGCGGGTAATTCCTGCCCGAGCTTGTCATGTCGCGTCCAACGAGCGAGCATATGGCCCTCTGCCGATAGCGCCGTTCCCCGTTGGATCCATGAAACCGATTTTTCCTGCCGCCTGGTTGTCGATCTGCCTGTTGATAACCTTCAATTCGGAAGGCGTCCTGGCGGCTCCCGTTCAGGAAAAACCGGCCGCCAGCGCGACATCGAAAAAACCGGCACCGGCAAAAAAAGCCACGCCGGTCAAAAAGAAAGCGGCTACGCAGAAAAAACGTTCACCCATTGCCTCCAAATCGAAACCGGCCAGTGAAGTGGTGAAAACCAAACTGCCTTCGGCTGACCTGGATTTGAGCTTGCCTGAGGAAATGGCCGAAGAGTTTAAGCCGGTCGGTACAGTTCCATTGCCCCGGCACGACGCCGTGTTGCCGCAAATGTTCGGTGAGAAGGCTGGCAGCTCTCCGTTCCAGCTCAACGGACGACTGATCAGCAACGAAATGAAGTTGCAACTGCGTAACGAAGAGCGTCGGGAAGTCGAGGGCGCGGCGCTGGAATTGGAGTTCAAGCAGTAAATCCTTCCTCGGCGTGACCCGCAGGCCAGACGCTTTGTCGGAGACTGGTCAGTCACGCTGGTTTGAGCGTAAAAACCCGGCGACAGGTAATTTAAAACAACTGTTTTAGCGGTTACTCTGTGCCCCGTCCTTTAACACATCACCCGTCGCGAGGAGCTCGTCGTCATGAAATGCCGTGAAGGCTGTGGCGCCTGTTGCATTGCCCCTTCCATCAGTTCTCCGATTCCCGGTATGCCCAATGGCAAAGCCGCCGGAGAACGTTGCGTTCAACTCTCTGCCGAAAACCTGTGCAGTATTTTCGGCCAACCGGAACGTCCGGCCGTGTGTTCGGCGTTTGAAGCCGACGTCGAAGTTTGCGGAAGCAGCAGTGACGAAGCGATCAGATTACTGGGCTGGTGGGAGCAGATGACGGCGGCGTGATGTGTCAACGAACGGAACTTCAACAATAAGGAATAAGATTATGGGTTCGCTGCATCGTATGGCTGTGCTGTGTGGTTTGACGGTTTTGCTGGCGACTGCCACCGCACAGGCCGAAGACTGGAAGGTGGCCAAGAATGAAGACGGCATCAAGGTGTCCTTGAGTGAAGTGGCCGGCTCTGACTACAAGGCTTATCAGGGCGTTACCCTGATGAAAACCACCATGGCCAAATTGCGCGCACTCCAGGAAGACGTGGCGGGCGCCTGCTCGTGGATTCACGAATGCAAGCAGCAGAAGCTGCTCAAGCATGAAGGCGATCAGAGCTGGACCTACACCCAGTTCAATACCCCATGGCCGGTGACTGCGCGTGATTCGGTGCTGCATATCACGACTACTGTAGGCGCCGATGGCAGTCTGACCCGTAAGCTTGAGGGTGTGCCGAAGTATATTCCTGAGGAAAAGGGTTTTGTGCGGGTTGCCAAGGTTGATGGGTTCTGGAAGTTCGTGCCCAAGGGTGACCAGATTGAAGTGACCTATCAGGTTCACACTGAGCCGGGTGGTAGCGTGCCTTCGATGATTGCCAACAAGTTTGTGGTTGATGCGCCGTTCAATACCTTGAAGGCCCTGAAAGAGCGTGCCGAGAAGTAATCGCTTTGTTTCTTTCTATAAAAAGCCCTGATTTGATCGGGGCTTTTTTTTGCGGGTTTGTTTGATTGGTGTGCATATCCGTTGCTGTGGTCATGGCGGCTTATGGTTTCGCTTTTACAGCGAGTCACTTGGAAAAGCCCCAAGTAACCAAGGGCTCTTGCCCCTTTCGTTCGGTGGCTCGCTAATGCTCGCCATACCCTCGCTCCGGTCCTGCTCCGTGGGCCCGCCGCCATCGGCCATCCATGGCCGGGGGCGGCTACCGCGGCATCCTTGCCGCGGTGCCCACTGCGCAGAACCTCCACTCGGCCTCTCGAGGGGGCGCTCAGATCAAAAGCGGAAGGCGAGCTAACGCTCGACCTGATGAGTGGTGGAAATCAAAAGCGTACGCGATTCCCTGTTGGAGCCGGCTTGCTGGCGATGGCGTCCGTCCAGTCAATAAACAGGTGACTGACCCACCGCTATCGCCGGCGAGCCGGCTCCTACAGTTGATCGTATTCATCCTGACACCTATGCATTTCCCCTGTAGGAGCCAGCTTGCTGGCGATGGCGTCCGTTCAATCAATAAACAGGTGACTGATCCACTGCTATCGCCGGCGAGCCGGCTCCTACAGTTGATCGTATTCATCCAGACACCTATGCATTTCCCCTGTAGGAGCCAGCTTGCTGGCGATGGCGTCCGTCCAGTCAATAAACAGATGACTGATCCACCGCTATCGCCGGCAAGCCGGCTCCCACAGTTGATCGTATTCATCCAGACACCTATGCATTTCCCCTGTAGGAGCCAGCTTGCTGGCGATGGCGTCCGTTCAATCAATAAACAGGTGACTGACCCACCGCTATCGCCGGCAAGCCGGCTCCCACAGTTGATCGTATTCATCCAGACACCTATGCATTTCCCCTGTAGGAGCCAGCTTGCTGGCGATGGCGTCTGTCCAGTCAATAAACAGGTGACTGATCCACCGCTATCGCCAGCAAGCCGGCTCCTACAGTTGATCGTATTCATCCAGACACCTATGCATTTCCCCTGTAGGAGCCAGCTTGCTGGCGATGGCGTCTGTCCAGTCAATAAACAGATGACTGATCCACCGCTATCGCCAGCAAGCCGGCTCCTACAGGGGGAATGTGCAAACATCCAAGACTAGTGCAGCCACCACAGTGCGGGAGAGTGCACACGACTGAGGAGCCAGGTCGGCTTTCAGGCCGCCTCGGCGGCTGTGGCGGTA
>NZ_JACNDU010000026.1:0-72730 GCF_017351735.1 Pseudomonas sp. FW300-N2A2
GCTTGGTTACTTGGCGCTTCTCCAAGTGACTCGCCGTAAGGGCGAAACCAATAGAAGCCGTTACCGCAGCAACGGATATGCCCCCAACCCCAATCCCCAATCAATCGATCCCAACAAACCCCCCAGTCTGATGCTGCCACAACCGCGCATACAACCCGCCATGCGCCAGCAGCTCAGCATGGGTCCCCGTCTCGGCAATCTTGCCTTTCTCAAGCACCACCAGCCGGTCCATCCGGGCGATGGTCGAGAGCCGGTGGGCAATGGCAATCACGGTTTTACCCTGCATCAGGGTTTCCAGGCTTTCCTGGATCGCCGCTTCGACTTCCGAATCCAGCGCCGAAGTCGCTTCGTCCATGATCAGAATCGGCGCGTCCTTGAGCAGCACGCGGGCAATGGCGATCCGCTGACGCTGACCACCGGAGAGTTTCACCCCACGCTCACCGACATGCGCATCGAAACCGGTGCGCCCCTCGGCGTCCGAGAGCAACGGGATAAACTCGTCGGCCCGGGCCTTGTGCACCGCTTCCCAGAGTTCGGAATCGGTTGCGTCCGGTTTGCCATAGAGCAAATTGTCGCGGATCGAACGGTGCAGCAGCGACGTGTCCTGGGTGATCATGCCGATGCGCTCGCGCAGGCTTTCCTGGCCGACTTCGGCGATGTTCTGGCCGTCGATCAGGATCCGCCCGCCCTGCACGTCATAGAGGCGCAGCAGCAGGTTGACCAGGGTCGATTTACCGGCGCCGGAAGGGCCGATCAAGCCGATTTTTTCACCGGGTTTGATCGTCAGGTTGAGGTCGCCAATGATCCCGCTCTTCTTGCCGTAGTGGAAATCCACGTGCTCGAAGCGCACTTCGCCCCGGGCGACGGTCAGCGGTTTGGCCTCTGCGTGATCAGTGACGCTGACCGGTTGCGAAATGGTCTGCAAACCGTCCTGAACCATGCCGATGTTTTCGAAAATGCCGGTCACCACCCACATGATCCAGCCGGACATGTTGACGATCCGGATCACCAGGCCGGTGGCCAGCGCAATGGCGCCCACCGTGATCAGCGACTGCGACCACAGCCACAGCGCCAGGCCCGTGGTGCTGACGATCAGCAAGCCGTTCATGCTGGTGATGACTACGTCCATGCTGGTGACCACGCGGCCAGCCAGTTGGGCTTTGACCGTCTGTTCTTCGATGGCTTCCTTGGCGTATTGCTGCTCGAAGTTGGTGTGGGCGAACAGCTTCAGCGTGGTGATGTTGGTGTAGCCGTCGACGATCCGGCCCATGAGCTTGGAACGCGCATCCGAAGACACCACGGAGCGCTCTTTCACCCGTGGCACGAAGTAGTAGAGGGCGCCGATGTAGGCAGCGATCCAGGTCAACAACGGGATCATCAGGCGCCAGTCGGCCTCGGCGAACAGCACCAGCGAACTGATCGCGTAAATCAGCACATGCCACAGCGCGTCCACCGCCTGCACGGCGGAATCGCGCAGCGAGTTGCCGGTCTGCATGATGCGTTGGGCGATGCGCCCTGCGAAGTCGTTCTGGAAGAAATTCAGGCTCTGTTTGAGCACGTAGCTGTGGTTTTGCCAGCGGATCATGCTGGTCATGCTCGGGCTCAGGGTCTGGTGCACCAGCAAGTCATGCAGGCCCACGAACACCGGGCGCAGGATCAGCGCCACGACGGCCATCCAGGCCAGTTCGATGCCGTGTTCCTTGAAGAAATTGACGTTCGGCGTGCCTTGGGCCAGGTCGATGATGCGGCTCAGGTAGCTGAACAGCGCCACTTCGATCAATGCACCGAACAGGCCGACGGTCAGCAGGGCGGCGAAACTCGGCCAGACCTGCTTCAGGTAATAGGTATAGAAGGGGAAAACACGGTCGGGCGGAGCCGCCGTCGGGGCGTCACGGAACACGTCAATCAATTGTTCAAAACGGCGATAAAGCATCGGTTCTCCGCCCGCGTGCGGGCTCTCCTTTAAACACTATGAGCGGCGCCGAATACCGGCGGCCGCTCAACATCCCTGTGCCTGTGGATCTTAGTCGATACGTTTGGCCGACTTGATCAGCACCGGGTCGATAGGCACGTTCTGCATGCCTTGTTTGGTAGTGGTTTGCGAATTGACGATGATGTCCACCACGTCCATGCCCTTGACCACTTTGGCGAACACTGCGTAACCGGCGTCGCGACCCGGGTCGAGGAACGCATTGTCGGCGACGTTGATGAAGAACTGGCTGGTGGCCGAATCCGGGTTCGACGTACGCGCCATCGACAAGGTGCCGCGCACGTTATGCAGGCCGTTGCTGGCTTCGTTCTTGATCGGTGCCTTGGTGTCTTTTTGCGCCATCTGCGCAGTGAAACCGCCGCCCTGGGCCATGAAGCCCGGGATCACACGGTGGAAAATCGTGTTGTTGTAGAAGCCGCTGTCGACGTACTCAAGAAAGTTCTTGGTACTGATCGGCGCCTTGACCGGGTCCAGTTCGATTTCGATCTGGCCGTTGGTGGTCTCCAGCAAAACGTGCGGCGCCTTGGCGGGCGTAGCGGCCATCAGGTTGGCGGCAAACAGAACGGTGCCAGCGACGAGGGCGATTTTTTTCAGCATGGGTCAGTGATCCTGAGTGTGGTGGTGTCGACTGCGGTGAGAAACTCGAGCAGGGTTTGGTTGAAGCGTTCGGGTTGATCCAGCGGGGTGGCGTGACGCGAATCGGCGATCACCACCAGCCGCGCATCGGGCAGCAGTTTTACATAGTTCTCTTTCAGCGCTACCGGCGTGTAGTCCCGGTCGGCGCTGACAATGAGGGTTGGACAGGACACCCTGGAAAGTCGTTCCTGAACCCCCCAACCAACAATCGCGTCGAAGCTGGCGAGATAAGCATGTTTGTCGTTTTTTGCCCAGCGCTCGGCCATCTTTTGACGCAATTCAGCCTGTTCCGGCTTGGGGAACAGTTTGCCACCAAGGGCCTTGCCGATGGTGCCCAGGCTAAGCGCACGCATCAGGCTCCAGCGCTTGAACCATTGCCAGTAATCGTCGCGGCTGCGCAATTTGACCTCGGGCGCGCTGTTGACGATGCACAGGCTCTTGAGCAATTGCGGCTGATCCACCGCCAGTTGGAAGCCGATCATGCCGCCCATCGAAAGTCCCACGTAATGTGCGGGGCCGAGGTTCAGATGTTCGATCAGGGCAACCAGGTCGGCGCTGAACCCGGCGATGCTGTAGCGCTCTCGGGGTTTGTCGGAGCGACCGTGGCCGCGCACATCCGGGACGATCACCCGGTAGCGGGCCGCCAATGCCGAGATCTGTTTTTCCCAGTCCAGGGTGCTGGAACCGAGCCCGTGAACCAGCAGCAACGGCGTGCCGTGGCCATATTCCTCATAGTGCAGGTTGCAACCTTCGTGTTCGAAATAGGCCATGCGATCACTCCGTGTCAGGCTTGTTCTGGGGCAGCGAAGGGCGCATCCAGCGGCGCGGTGTCGAAGGTGCGCAGCAGTTCGATGAGGATTTGCGTGGCCGGGCCCAAGGGTTTTTCCTTGTTTGAATACAGGTAGAAACTCGGGTTCCGGCTACCGCCCTGATCCAACGGTAGCAGCTTGAGCGTACCTTCCTTCAGTTCGCGTTCGATCATGTGCCGCGGCAACCAGGCAAATCCCAGGCCGCTGCTGACAAACGTCGCGGCGGTGGCCAGGCTGCCGACGGTCCAGCGCTGTTCGGCGCCGAGCCAGCCGACGTCGCGTGGCTGTTGACGGCCGGAGTCGCGGATCACCACTTGCATCTGGCTTTCCAGGTCCTGGAAATTCAGTTCACGGTTCAATCGATGCAGGGCGTGCTCGGGGTGGGCGACGGCGACAAATTCAACGTCGCTCAACTCCGCGCCCAGATAGCCGGGAATACTGAACCCGGTGATCGCCAGGTCGGCCACGCCTTCGAGCAGGACTTCCTCCACGCCCGACAATACTTCTTCGCGCAGACGCACGCGGCAGCCACGGCTTTGCGGCATGAACGCGGTCAAGGCGCGGACGAGGCGGGCGCTGGGGTAGGCGGCGTCGACCACCAACCGCACTTCCGCTTCCCAGCCTTGCTCCATGTGATGCGCCAGGTCTTCCAGTTGGCTGGCCTGTTTCACCAGTTGCCGCGAGCGACGCAGCAAGACGCCGCCGGCCTCGGTCAGTACTGCCTTGCGGCCGTCGATACGCAGCAATGGCACGCCGAGTTGATCCTGCATGCGCGCCACGGTGTAGCTGACCGACGATTGCGAGCGATGCAGCGCTTCGGCGGCCTGGGCGAAACCGCCGTGGTCGACCACGGCCTGTAACGTTCGCCATTGATCAAGGGTCACGCGGGGCGCTTTCATCTTGAGCTCCTCTTGTCCTAAGCTGGCGGTCCTTATTGGAGACTGCCGAATGAAAAAATTCTGTTGTGTGGTGCTGGCGATGTTGCCGTTGACTGCGTTTGCCTACCCGATCGACGTACAAAAACAGCTGAACGGCATGGACATCGACTACAACGCGTATGACACGGATACCGACATCGCCTCCATTCAGGTCAACAACTTCGGCAGCACCGATGCAGTCTGTAAGGTGGTTTTCAATAACGGTCCGGAAGCGCCGCGCACCCGCAATATCGAAGTGGCGGCCGGCAAGCACAAAAATGCCACTGCCAAGTTCAACCGGACCATCATCAAGATGCGCATCAACCTGACCTGCACCCCCAAATAACACTGCAACCCTGTAGGAGTGAGCCTGCTCGCGATAGCGGTATGTCAGTCAAAGTCAATTTTGAATGCGCCACCGCTATCGCGAGCAGGCTCGCTCCCACATGAAGCATGCTCAGCTTATAAACGAATTTATTGATGGGTTATAGCAGTTATTTGCGCTTTTTCATCGATATGACTCTGTTTAACCTTCACTCCATCGACTTACAGCATTCTCAGATGGAGGCTACATCCCATGTCCCGCGTTCTGATCATCGAAAGCAGCGCCCGTCAGCAAGACTCGGTTTCGCGTCAACTGACCCAGACCTTCATCAACCAGTGGAAAACCGCTCACCCGAACGACCAGATCACCGTCCGTGACCTGGCTGTCAATCCGGTGCCGCACCTGGACATCAACCTGCTGGGCGGCTGGATGAAACCCGCCGAGCAGCGCAACGACATCGAACAGGCTTCCCTGGAGCGCTCCAATCAGTTGACCGATGAATTGCTGGCCGCCGACGTATTGGTCATGGCCGCACCGATGTACAACTTCGCGATCCCCAGCACGCTGAAAGCCTGGCTCGACCACGTGCTGCGAGCCGGTGTGACCTTCAAATACACCGACACCGGCCCGCAAGGCCTGCTCAGCGGCAAACGCGCGTATGTGCTGACCGCTCGCGGCGGGATCTACGCCGGTAGCACCGCGGATCATCAGGAACCGTACCTGCGTCAGGTCATGGGTTTCATCGGAATCCACGATGTGACCTTCATCCACGCCGAAGGCATGAACCTGGGCGGTGACTTCCAGGAGAAGGGCCTGAACCAGGCCAACGCCAAGCTTTCCCAAGTGGCCTGAGGCTTTAATCGCCAGATAATCGCTGGATGGTCTAGTGACCTGGCGCAACCCTTCAAGCCTGTACGCGCATCGACCTCCCTTTGCACTTGTTGCTCCTGAGTGCTGTAGCCCGATTGAACGCTTTAGCGAGATCGGGCTTTTTTTTGCCTGCGATTTGGGGGGCACGCGTACCACTGTAGGAGCCGGCTTGCCGGCGATAGCGGTGTCATATGCAACATTGATGTCTGCTGATACACCGCTATCGCCGGCAAGCCGGCTCCTACAGGGGCCTGCGTGTCTCGCGATCGTCGGCAAAACCCGCTATCGTCGCCGCCATTCAAAACGAGGCGAGCATGGGCTATCTACTTTTTGTCACGCTGATCCAGGCGTTTTCCTTCAGTCTGATCGGCGAATACCTGGCCGGACATGTCGACAGTTACTTCGCGGTGCTGGTGCGCGTGCTGCTGGCGGGGCTGGTGTTTATTCCGTTGACGCGCTGGCGCTCGGTGGAGCCTGCGTTCATGCGCGGCATGCTGCTGATCGGTGCGTTGCAGTTCGGCGTGACTTACGTCTGCCTGTACCTGAGCTTCCGGGTGCTGACGGTGCCGGAAGTGTTGCTGTTCACCATCCTCACACCGCTGCATGTGACGCTGATCGAAGACGCGCTGAACCGGCGCTTCAATCCATGGGCACTGGTCGCGGCGTTGGTGGCGGTGCTCGGCGCGGCGGTGATTCGCTACGACCGGATCAACCCGGATTTCTTCATGGGGTTCCTGCTGCTGCAACTGGCCAACTTCACCTACGCCGCCGGGCAGGTGCTTTATAAGCATCTGGTGGCGCGTCATCCAAGCGATCTGCCGCATTACCGGCGCTTTGGCTATTTCTATCTCGGTGCACTGGCGGTGGCGTTGCCGGCGTTTCTGTTGTTCGGTAAACAGAACTTCCTGCCCGAAGCACCGCTGCAATGGGGCGTGCTGGTGTTCCTCGGCCTGGTCTCGACCGCGCTGGGGTTGTACTGGTGGAACAAGGGCGCGTGCCTGGTGAATGGCGGTACGCTGGCGGTGATGAACAACCTGCATGTGCCGGTGGGGTTGCTGATCAATCTGCTGATCTGGAATCAGCATGAAGAGCTGGGGCGGTTGTTCTTTGGCGGATCGGTGATTTTGATGGCGGTGTGGATCAGCCGGTTGGGCATACGAAAGTCCTTGGCAATCACCTGACTCCTGTAGGAGCCGGCTTGCCGGCGATAGCGGTGTATCAGCTGACATCAATGTTGCATATGACACCGCCATCGCCGGCAAGCCGGCTCCTACAAGGGACGTGTTATTTCTCTGCCAGTTGCGCCACCAGAAATTCGATGAACGTCCGGGTCTTCTGCGGCACCCGGCGTGCCGATGGATAGACCGCGTTAATCGTGATCGCAGGCGCCTGCCATTCACACATCACCGGCACCAACCGGCCAGCCGCCAGCGCATCCTCGACAATGAAGTTGGGCAGCAGCGCGATGCCCATGCCGGCTTCGGCAGCCTGGGCGAGCAAGTCGCCATTGTTGGCGTGCAGCGGGCCTGTGACGTTGACCCGTTGGGTTTCCTTGCCGTTGCACAGCTGCAAACTCACGCCGCTTTGCAAATACCCGTAGTTCAAACATTGATGGGCGCGCAGATCCTGCGGCGTCTGCGGAGTGCCTGCGCGTTCGAGATACGCAGGTGAAGCGACCATGATTCGCGGGGCCGGCGCCAGTTGCCGGGCAATCATGGTCGAGTCCGGCATGCTGGCGATGCGGATGGTCACGTCGAAACCACCGCGAACCGGGTCAACCTGCTGATCGCTGAGCACCAGTTGCAGCTCTATGTTCGGGTGTTGTTCATGAAACAGCGGAATCAGCGGCCCCAGTCGACGCAACCCGAAGGACATCGGCGCATTGACCCGCAGCACCCCACGTAACTCGCCGATGCCGTTGCGGGCACGCTGTTCGGCCTCGTCCAGCGAGGCCAGCACTTCCCGCGCCGCGTCGAAATACTCCGCGCCAGCCTCGGTCAGGTGCAGGCTGCGCGTGGTGCGTTGCAACAGTTGCACGCCGATGGCTTCTTCCAGCGCCTGAATCTGTTTGCTGACTTTTGATCGCGGCACATCCATTGCCCGTGCAGCGGCGGCAAAGCCGTTCTCGCCGACCGTGACGACGAACGCGCGCATGCATTCGATGCGATCCATGATTGTCCCTATTTTAGAATCAATGATTCTCTATTTTAGGTAATTGTCCCTTTCCTTGCTAGCCCCTAAAGTGACATCCAAGCCGACGACAAAGCCTCTGGAAGCCGCGTCGACTAACCCATTACTGATTTGAACTATCGACATCAAAAGGAACGCGCCATGTCTATTCGTGAACTGCTCAACCCAACCAACTCCGCTCTGATCCTGATTGACCACCAGCCGCAAATGGCTTTCGGCGTGCAGTCGATCGACCGTCAGACCCTGAAGAACAACACCGTCGGCCTGGCCAAGGCCGCCAAGATCTTCAACGTGCCGACGATCTACACCTCGGTGGAAACCGAAAGCTTCAGCGGTTTTATCTGGCCGGAGTTGCTGGCAGTGCACCCAGAGCAGAAGCCGATCGAGCGCACCTCGATGAACTCCTGGGAAGACAAGGCGCTGGTTGACGCGGTGAAAGCCACCGGCCGCAAGAAGCTGATCATTGCTGCGCTCTGGACTGAAGTCTGCCTGACCTTCCCGGCGCTGGAAGCCCTGGCTGAAGGCTACGAGGTGTACATCGTGACCGACGCTTCTGGCGGCACCACCAAAGAAGCTCACGACATGTCGGTGCAGCGGATGATTCAGGCAGGCGCGGTGCCGGTCACCTGGCAACAAGTGCTGCTGGAATACCAGCGTGACTGGGCACACAAAGACACTTACGAGGCGGTAATGGAACTGGTGCTGGAACACAGCGGCGCGTATGGCATGGGTGTGGATTACGCCTACACCATGGTGCACAAGGCGCCGCAGCGTCAGGTCAAATAACACCGGTGTCGCTAAATCAACTCTGCAACCTGTAGGAGCGAGCCTGCTCGCGATAGCGGAGTGTCAGACGACAGATATGTTGACTGACACGACCTCATCGCGAGCAGGCTCGCTCCCACATTGGTTGGTGGGGTTACATGATGTGTTTTTCGGGTTCGGGGATGTGGCTTGCGCCAAGCATCGCCGGGAGCAATCCGGCCCGCAGATCCCCGCCACTCGGCTGCTGATAAAGGCTCAAGCCAAACTCCGGCAGCACCGCCAGCAGATAATCGAAAATATCCCCCTGAATCCGCTCGTAATCCGCCCACGCCGTAGTGCGGGTGAAGCAGTAGATTTCCAGCGGAATCCCCTGCGCTGTGGTCTGCATCTGCCGAACCATGCAGGTCATGTTCGGCTGGACCTCCGGATGGCTTTTCAAATACGCCAGCGCGTAGGCGCGGAAGGTCCCGATGTTGGTCATCCGCCGACGGTTGGCCGACATTGCCGCGACGTTGCCCTGAGCCTCGTTCCAGGCCTTGAGTTCCGCCTGTTTGCGGCTGATGTAGTCGGTCAGCAGGTGCACCTGGGACAGCTTTTGCTCTTCGTCATCACGGATGAATCGCACGCCGCTGGCGTCGATGAACAGGCTGCGTTTGATCCGTCGTCCACCGGACTGCTGCATGCCACGCCAGTTCTTGAATGACTCGGACATCAGGCGCCAGGTCGGAATCGAAACGATGGTCTTGTCGAAGTTCTGCACCTTGACCGTGTGCAGCGTGATGTCCACCACATCGCCATCGGCGCCGACTTGCGGCATCTCGATCCAGTCGCCGACCCGCAGCATGTCGTTGCTGGTCAACTGCACGCTGGCGACAAACGACAACAGGGTGTCTTTGTAGACCAACAGAATCACCGCCGACATGGCGCCCAGACCCGACAGCAGCAACAGCGGCGAGCGGTCGATCAACGTGGCGACGATGATGATCGCGCCAAATACGTACAACACCATTTTCGCCAGTTGCACGTAGCCTTTGATCGAGCGGGTGCGGGCGTGTTCGGTGCGGGCGTAGATGTCCAGCAACGCATTGAGCAGGGCGCTGATCGCCAGCACCAGGAACAGAATGGTGAAGGCCAGTGCGACGTTGCCGAGGAAAATCAGGCTGGTTTTACCCAGCTCCGGCACCAGGTGCAGGCCGAACTGGATCACCAGCGACGGCGTCATCTGCGCCAGGCGATGAAACACTTTGTTCTGGCGAAAGTCGTTGACCCAGTGCAACGCCGGTTGGCGGCCGAGCATTTTGGTCGCGTGCAGGATCAGGTAACGCGCCACTCGTCCGAGGGTCAGCGCCACCACCAGCAACAGAAGCAGCCCGAGGCTGGAATGCAGGAGCGGATGCTGATCGAGCGCACCCCAGATGTCTTGGACGTTGAGCCAGAGCTGTTTGATATCCATGGGTAAAACCGTTTCTTCTATTGTCCGTGTCGGACCGATTAGAGCATTTAAGACGCTTTGCATGACGTTTAAGGACAAAAGAGGCAACAAAAAAGCCACTGTTTACGGTCGATTGCATAAAGAAACTCGGCCTTCGCGCTCGAAACCGTTACCCTATGCAGCTGTTTTTTTGTATTTCTTCGAGGTAGCACCCGTGTTTTCCCAATTCGCCCTGCACGAACGCCTGCTCAAAGCCGTGGCCGAGCTTAAATTTGTCGAGCCAACGCCTGTGCAAGCAGCGGCTATTCCGCTGGCGCTCCAAGGGCGTGACCTGCGGGTGACAGCGCAAACCGGTAGCGGCAAAACCGCTGCTTTCGTTTTGCCGATCCTCAACCGTCTGATCGGCCCGGCGAAAATCCGCGTCAGCATCAAGACCCTGATCCTGTTGCCGACCCGCGAGCTGGCCCAGCAGACCATCAAGGAAGTCGAGCGATTTGCGCAATTCACCTTCATCAAGTCCGGCCTGATCACCGGCGGTGAAGACTTCAAGGTCCAGGCCGCCATGCTGCGCAAGGTGCCGGACATCCTGATCGGTACGCCGGGCCGGATGATCGAGCAACTGAACGCCGGCAACCTCGACCTGAAAGAAGTCGAAGTGCTGGTGCTCGACGAAGCCGACCGCATGCTGGACATGGGCTTTGCCGAAGACGTGCAGCGTCTGGTGGACGAGTGCACCAATCGCCAGCAGACCATGCTGTTCTCCGCCACCACTGGCGGTTCGGGCCTGCGCGAGATGGTTGCCAAGGTTCTGAACAACCCGGAACACCTGCAGCTGAACAACGTCAGCGACCTGAATGCGACCACTCGTCAGCAGATCATCACCGCTGACCACAACCAGCACAAAGAGCAGATCGTGAACTGGCTGCTGGCCAACGAGACCTATCAGAAGGCCATCGTGTTCACCAACACCCGGGCCATGGCCGACCGTATCTACGGCCGCCTGGTGGCGCAGGAATACAAAGCGTTCGTCCTGCACGGTGACAAGGACCAGAAAGACCGCAAGCTGGCGATCGATCGCCTGAAGCAAGGCGGCGTGAAAATCCTCGTGGCCACCGACGTTGCCGCTCGCGGCCTGGACGTTGATGGCCTGGACCTGGTGATCAACTTCGACATGCCGCGCAGCGGCGACGAATACGTTCACCGCATCGGTCGTACCGGTCGTGCCGGCAACGATGGCCTGGCCATCTCGCTGATCTGCCACGGCGACTGGAACCTGATGTCGAGCATCGAGCGCTACCTCAAGCAGAGCTTCGAGCGCCGCACCATCAAGGAAGTCAAAGGCACCTACGGCGGACCGAAAAAGGTCAAGGCCTCGGGCAAAGCGGTTGGCGTGAAGAAGAAAAAGGTCGACGCCAAGGGCGAGAAGAAGAAAACCGGCGCCAAGGCACCGACCAAACGCAAAATCGCCAACCGCCCGAAGACCGACGCCCTGTCGCTGGTCAGCAAGGACGGCATGGCCCCGCTCAAGCGCCGCAAGCCGGAAGCCCCGGCTGCTGAATAAAGCGCCATAGCGATCCCATAAAAAAACCGGACCCAGGTCCGGTTTTTTTTTCGCCCGCAAATTGCACGCACCCCCTGTAGGAGCCGGCTTGCCGGCGATGCGATCTAACCGATACACCGCGGTGCAGCCATCGCCAGCAAGCTGGCTCCTACAGAACGATTACCGGATGACGGAAATCGACCCCAACGCCAGCGCCGCCAACAACATCACCCCCACCGTGCCGATCGTCCATTTCAACGTCATGCGCTGGTTATCGCCGTAGTCCAGATCCAGCAACCCACACAGCAGATACGTGGACGCCACCAGCGGACTGAGTAAATGCACCGGTTGGCCGATCAACCCGGCGATTGCCATCTCCTTGCCGCTGATGCCGTAGTGGCTGGCGGTTTCGGCGAGGATCGGCAGCACGCCAAAGTAGAACGCATCGTTGGTCAGCACGTAGGTGAACGGCATGCTGATGAACGCGGTGATGATCGACATCGAACTGCCGGCCCATTGCGGGATGACATGGATCAGGCTTTCGGAAATGGCCTTGGTCATGCCGGTGCCGCCCATGATGCCGACGAAAATCCCAGCCGCGAAGATCAGCAAGGTCACCGCCATGACGTTATCGGCGTGGCGCGCGATCACCGCTTTCTGCTCTTTGAGGTTGGGGAAATTCACCACCAGGCCGATACCGAACGCGAGCATGAACAACACCGCAGGTGGCATCACCGCGAGCATCATCATCGCGATCAGGGCGATGGTCAGCGCGGCATTGAACAGAAAGCGCCAGTCGTTCAAGCGAAATTCGGTGAAGTGCTCCAGCCCTTCATTGGCGTCGAGTTGCACCACGCCCAAGCGGCGTCGTTCCAGCCGTCCGAGGTACAGCGCCACAAAAATCACCCACACAAGTCCAATGGCCATCAATGGCAGCATCGCCACGAACAGCTCGGTAATGTCGACTTTCATGGCGCTGGCCGCCCGGGAAAACGGCCCGGCCCACGGCAGAATGTTCATCACGCCAATGGCCAGCAACAGCACCGTGGCCATGACTTGCAGGCGCACGCCGGTGCGGCGATACAACGGTAGCAGCGCCGCGCAGGTGATGATGTAAGTGGTGGCGCCATCGCCGTCGAGGCCGACGCAAATTCCGAGAATCGCCGTGCCCAGCACGATTTTCTGCGGATCGCCTTTCACTGCTTTGAGGATCAGTTTGACCAGCGGGTTGAACAATCCGGCGTCGGTCATCATGCAGAAATACAGGATCGCAAAGGTCAGCATCACCCCGGTCGGGGCCAGCATTTTCAGGCCATCGAACATCATCGGCCCCAGTGTCGTGGTGTAGCCGGCCAGGCAGGCAAAGGCGACCGGGACCAGCAACAGCGCAACCAGCGGCGACAGGCGTTTGCTCATGACCAGGTACATGAAGCACGTGATCATCGAATAGCTGAGTAGGGTCAGCATGATTTCCCTCGTTTTTTATAGGTTTTGTCCGGGTATGACGGCGGGCGAAAGCAACGCTTTGTCATTGATAGTGTTCTGCTGGACAGAACATCATTCCTTTTGGTGGAACAACTTTCCGGCCAAATTTTTACGCTGTCAAGTTTTTGTCCATTCGTTGACAAGCCACCGAAACCCGGCAGATACTAAAAATAGAACAATATTCTGTCAGGTAGAACGTTTATCGAAGTGCCCTGAAACAAGGGCTTTCGTGGCGTCTCAGGAGGGCTGGTGATGGGTCATTCGAACGAAATCGATATTCTGGTCAGCGAAGTCGGACCCCGTGACGGGTTGCAAAGCGTCGCGGCGACCATGCCGACCGAACTGAAACTGAAATGGATCGCCGCGTTGGCGAGCGCCGGGCTACGAGAGATCGAAGTGGGCTCCTTCGTGTCGCCGAAACTGCTGCCGCAGATGGCTGATACCGCTGCAGTGGTGGCTTTTGCGCGGACCTTGCCCAACCTGTTCGTGACCGCGCTGGTGCCCAACCTCAAGGGCGCCGAAGCGGCATTCAAGGCGGGCGTGCAGAAAATCACGATGCCGATTTCGGTGAGCGAACCCCATTCCCTGGCCAACATCCGCAAAACCCACGCCGAGGTTTATCAGGAGGTGCGCAACGTCGTTGCCTTGCGCAACGAGCAGTACCCGCACGTCGAAATCGAGGCCGGTTTGTCGACGGTGTTTGGCTGCACGATCCAGGGCGAAGTGCCGGACGACGACACCGTGCGCATGGCTCTGATCATGGCCGAGCTGGGCGTCAACGAAGTGGGGCTGGCCGACACCGTCGGTTACGCCAACCCGACACAAGTACGGCGCTTGTTCACCCGGCTGCGCCAGGAATTGCCGGGCATTGCCGGCAGTGCCCATTTCCACAACACCCGCGGCCAGGGCCTGGCCAATGTGCTCGCGGCGCTGGACGTCGGCGTGACCACCATCGACGCGTCTCAGGGCGGCATCGGCGGGTGCCCTTATGCGCCCGGCGCGTCCGGCAACATCGTCACCGAGGACCTGGTGTACCTGCTCGAATCCATGGGCCTGCGCACTGGCATCGACATCGATCGGCTGGTGCAGGCCCGCGAATGGTTGCGCCAGGGCCTGCCGGGAGAAGCGCTGTACGGCTTCATCCCGGACGCCGGAGTCGGCAAGAATTTTCACTATGCACAGAAGGCGCTATGAACATGAGCCCCAGCCAACAACAAAAGCCTCTGCCGCTGGCCGGCATTCGGGTCATCGAGTTTGTCCACATGGTCATGGGACCGACCTGCGGCCTGGTGCTGGCTGACCTCGGGGCCGAGGTGATCAAGGTCGAACCTGTTCCTGCGGGCGACAACACCCGGCGCTTGATGGGCTCCGGCGCGGGGTACTGGACCACCTACAACCGCAACAAGAAAAGCTTCGCCGTCGACCTGAAATCCGCCGAAGGCATTGCTGCGGTCAAAAAGCTGATTGCCACCGCCGATGTGGTCACCGAGAACTTTCGCCCCGGCACCATGGAAAAACTCGGCCTGGGCTACGCCGACGTGAAAGCCATCAAGCCGGACATTATTTACAGCTCCATGAAAGGTTTCCTGCCCGGCCCCTACGAACATCGTACGGCGCTGGACGAAGTGGTGCAGATGATGACGGGGTTGGCCTACATGACCGGCCCGGTCGGCCAGCCTTTGCGCGCCGGGGCGTCGGTCAACGATGTCATGGGCGGGATGTTCAGCGCGATTTCGATTCTGGCGGCGCTGTTGCAGCGTAACCAAGGCGCTCAGGGGCAGTTCGTGCAGACCGGCCTGTTCGAGAATTCGGCGTTCCTGGTGGCCCAGCACATGATGCAAAACGTGGTCACCGGTACACCGGCGGCACCGATGCCGAGTCGGGTTTCGGCGTGGGCGATTTATGACGTGTTCAGTTGCGCCGGTGAAGAGCAGGTCTTCCTCGGCGTGGTCAGCGACAGTCAGTGGAAAAGTTTTTGTGAGGTGTTCGGCTTCGATGCCTTCGGCAGTGATCCGCAGTTGGCCGGCAACAATCAGCGAGTCGCCGCGCGCAAGGTGATCCTGCCGCAAGTCCGCGAATGCCTGGCGGGCATGAGCAAGGAACAGGTGATGGCGCTGTGTGAAAAGGCCGGTCTGCCGTTTTCGCCGATCCAGCGACCTCAGGACCTGTTCGACGACAAACACCTGAACGAGTCGGGTGGCATGGCTGAGGTGACGTTGCCTGACGGTCAATCGGTCAAGGTGCCGATGCTGCCGTTTGAAATGGACGGCCAGCGCTTTGGTACGCGCTTGAATGTGCCTGAGTTGGGCAGCCATAGCGATGAGTTGCTGGTGGAGTTGGGTTATTCGGATAGCGATATCAGTGCACTGCATCGCGCTGGCGTGATCAAGTCCGAGGGGTGAAGGGTGGTCGCCCGTTCGCTCAACGGTTAAGGTAGCCGCTGCGCAGCCCGGTGCTGGCGCCGTCCTGAAGTTTTGTCACGAGCGAACATGAGCAAACAAACCCCATCGGAAGACGAACCTTCCACGCCCGCTGCCGAAGGCGGCGTGGCGGCCGTGGATCGCGCCTTTGCGATCCTTGCGGCGTTCGACGTCGGCAGCAACAGCCTGCCACTGGCGGAAATCGCCCGGCGCACCGGCCTGTATAAAAGCACCATCCTGCGTTTGATGAGTTCACTGGAACGCGCCGGTTTCATCCGCCGCCTCGGCGATGGCCAATACGCCGTCGGCCCCGAACCGCTGCGGTTGGCGCAGGTCTACCAGACTTCGTTCCGCCTGCGCGACGTGATCTACCCGCTGCTGGAATCCTTGTCCGACACGAGCGGCGAAACCTCCTCTTTTTACGTACGGGAAAACGACAGCCGCGTGGTGTTGTTTCGCGTCGAGCCGAAGCGCGCAGTCAGGGTTTCCCTGCATGAAGGTGCCCGATTTCCACTGAATGCCGGGGCGTCGGGCAAAGTCCTGCGAGCCTTCGGCGCGCTATCCGAGCCGACCCTCGGTGCGATTCGCGAGCAATTCTGGGCAAGTTCCTTTGGGGAACGGGATCCGGAGACGGCTTCGGTGTCGGTGCCTGTATTCAATGCCGCGTATGAATTGACCGGTGCGTTGACCTTGTCCGGCCCGGCGGAGCGATTCAGCCAGGAGAAAGTTGCCACGGCGTGCGGGTTGTTGCTCGACGCAGCGGCCAGGGCGACCGTCGCGTTAGGCGGGGACAATCGCGAATTGCTCAAGGCGGCTGAGCGCATCACTTAAGCATTGCACAAACCCTTGTAGGAGCCAGCTTGCCGGCGATCCTTGGCGACTCGGTGTATCTGGTCAACCGAATCGCCAGCAAGCTGGCTCCTACAAGGTCAGCTTTCAGCTTTTTTATCTGCTGTTTCCAACTCCCTCAGACGCTGATCGATCAACTGGCACTTGTCCGGCAGATCCGCGCTGGCCGTGCCCAAATCCATTTTCTGCAGCTCATCGTTGATCTCCTTGGCCTTCTTCGGATTCTGCTCGGTGAGCTTGGCCACTTCCTTGGCCAGTTGTTCGCGTTTGGCGGTGGCCTCCTCGGGTGTGCAAGCCCAGGCGGGGAGGGCGCAAGCGAGGGTGGCGGCGAGGGTGAGTTTCAGCAAGGTTTTCATGGAATGGGCCTCGGTTCCGTTTTGGGCGGTTAATCGGTTGAGGCCACTCGGGACCTTAAAGTTCCGCTTGCTGCACACGGTGGAAACAGCGCTTGGGAATCGTCCTGTTGCCCTTGGTTTTTCTTCCGGCATGCGTTCAGAGGTTTCCTGCCGTTTCCCGGATTGGTCTGCTTCAGGCGATAGCGCTCATCGGTTTGCGTTTCCTGGCAGGATGAATAATTGACGTCAGGATAGTGGCCATCTAACATCGCGCCACTATTTTGCTATTACGCCCTAATTCGAGGGATCGAACATGTCTCTGCCCGCCCTCGTGGCGAGGTTGTGCCTGGCTTTGCTGTGCCTTTCTCCACTGAATCTCGCTCATGCCGCGCCCACTCCCGGTGAAACCGACCTCATCCGTGAACGCCAGGATCGTCTGCTCGAAGAGCAGCGTCGGCGCCTCGAAGAGCTTAAAGAGTTGCCCGGCAAGGAAGTGAAACCGGTCCAGCCCTCGGCACCTGCCGACAGCCGTTGCTTCCCTATCCAGGACATCGAACTCAAAGGCACCGACAGCCTTTCTGCCGGTGAACGCGAACGCTTGCTCAAGCCCTACATCGGCCAATGCCTGGGCGTCTCTCAGCTCAACGAATTGCTCAAGGTCATCACCACTCGCTACATCGAAAAAGGCCTGGTGACCAGCCGCGCTTACTTGCCGCAGCAGGACTTGTCCGGTGGGCATTTAAAAGTCTTGGTCGTTGAAGGGCGGCTTGAAGGTCTGAAAGGTGCGCAGGGCAGCCAACTCTCGGACCGCGAACTGGCCATGGCTTTTCCGGGCCAGAGTGGCGGATTGGTCAATCTGCGTGAAATTGAACAGATGGTTGATCAGCTCAACCGCTTGCCGTCGAATCAGGCGCAGATGGAATTGACCCCGGGCCAGAACGTCGGCGGCAGCGAAATCCTGGTCAAGAACACACCGCAAAAGCCTTGGCGCGTCGGGTTGTCGCGCAGCAACGACGGTCAGCGCAGCACCGGCGAGCAGCAGTGGCGCACGACGCTGGACTGGGACAGTCCGCTGGGGCTGGCCGATCAGTTGATGCTGCGCGGCGGTGGCGATGTGATGACCGATCACCAGCACACATCCAACAACGCAACGCTGTATTACAGCCTGCCGTGGGGCTGGTGGGACTTCAGTTACACCTACACCCAGAACGAGTACCGCACGCAGCTTGTCGCCAACGATTACCCCTTCAAGCTGACCGGTGACACCGAAAACCATCAGCTGCGGGCCGAGCGGGTGATCCACCGCGATGCCATGAGCAAGACCTCACTCAGCGCCGGCCTCTCTTATTTGCGCACCAACAACTTCATTGAAGACAGCAAGCTCAAGTTCAGCAGCAACCGGATTACCGAGTCGCAGTTCGGCATCAATCACGGTCGGCGCGTCGGCAGCGCGTTCGTCAACCTCGACCTGGGTATGCAGGAAGGCATCGGCGCACTCGATGCTCAGGGCAATGACCATCCCGCCCCCGGCGAGCCGGATGCGCGTTACCGCAAATACATGGCCGTCGCGTCCTACCTGCAACCGTTCAAGGTGTGGGGCGAGTCGTTCAGTTTCACCAGCCTGATGACCGGCCAGCGCAGTGAAGACGTGTTGTTCAGTCCGCAACGCACCAGCCTCGGCGGGCAATCGTCGATTCGTGGCTACAAGGACCAATCCTTGTCGGGCGACAGTGGCGGTTACTGGCGCAACGATCTGCGCTGGACCCGTCCAGTGAGCGCCGAATGGCTGCGCCCGGTGTTCGCTGAATACGGCACTAGCCTCGGTTACGACCAGGGCGTGATCCGCGGCAATCGTTTCAATGACGATCAGCACGGGCGCATGTCCAGCAACTCGGTGGAGCTGTTTGCACGCGGTCAGCATGTCGCCGCCAGCGTGACCTTCGCCCACTCCCTGGAACGCCCGGACACCCTGACCGAGCGTGAAGCGCCGATCTATTTCCGCGTGGATTTCTTCCTTTAATTTCGCTGCATCGAGACCTTCCACATGGACGTTCGCCAGTACGCTTTCCTCGCTCGCCAGTCTTCTGCCGTGGTGAAAACCCGCGAGCACTTCTGGGGTATGCCCAAGCGCGGATTGGCGTTCCTGCTGGCCAACGTCATGTTCTGGCAACCGCTGTGGGCGCAGGCCGACGGCATTGTGGTCGCTACGCCGGGCACTACGCTGGACAATGCCGGCAACGGCATGCAAATCGTCAACATCGCCACGCCCAATGGCAGCGGTCTGTCGCATAACCAGTTCCATGATTACAACGTCAGCGCCCAAGGGCTGATTCTCAACAACGGCTCGGCGCAGACTTCGCTCACGCAAATGGGCGGCATCATCATCGGTAACCCGAACCTGAAAAACAGCGGTTCGGCGCAGACGATCCTCAACGAAGTCATCGGCGGCAGCCCCAGCCAGTTGCGCGGTTACACCGAAGTGGCGGGGCAGTCGGCACACGTCATTGTCGCCAACCCCTATGGCATCACCTGCAACGGCTGCGGCTTCATCAACACCCCGCGCGTGACCTTGACCACCGGCAAACCGGTGCTTGATGGCGCGGGTCGCGTCGATCACTTCCAGGTCGATCAAGGCAGCATTGCCATCGAAGGTGCCGGGCTCAACGCGAGCAACATCGATCAGTTCGACCTCATCACCCGCTCGGCGACGATCAACGCCAACCTCTACGCAAAAAAACTTAACGTCATTACCGGGCGCAACAACGTCGACGCCACCAGCCTGTCGGCCAAGTCCCTGGCGGCGGATGGTTCCACAGCGCCAATGCTGGCAATCGACAGCAGCGCGCTCGGCGGCATGTACGCCGGTGCGATCAAACTGGTGGGCACCGAGCAGGGCGTGGGCGTCAAACTCGGCGGGGAGATGGCGACCAGTGCCGGTGATCTCAACCTCGACGTCAATGGCAAGCTGACACTGGCGACCACCGGCGCCAGCGGCGCGCTCACGGTCAAGGCGCAAAGTGTGCAAGCGGATGGGCCGCTGTACGCCGGCGGCAACCTGAACGTCACGGCCAGTGAAGACCTGTTCAATCAGAAGAGCATCGCTGCAGGCGGCAACGTGATGCTGGCCAGTAACGGCCAACTGACCAACCTCGGCATCATCGAAGCCGGGATCAATGCCGACAACACCCACAACCTGACGGGCGACGTGCAGATCGACGCCAAAAACCTGCGCAACGCGGGCCAGGTCATTGCTGCGCGCAAGCTCACCGCCAACGTCGAAAAAGACTTGGATAATCGCAAGGGGCTGATGAGCGCGAACGCGGCGCTCGCAAAAGTGACGGTCGGCGGACGGCTCGACAACACCGAAGGCACCCTTCAGGCAAAGACTGATCTGGTGGTCAGCGGCGCAACGGTCATCAACCAGAACGGTGCGATGCTCGGTAAGGCGGTCACCGTTACCGCCACCCACCTCGACAACAGCCAGCAGGGCCGCGTCGTGGCGGACAGCGGCGCGCTGACCGTGACGGTGGATCAAGCCGTCAACAACCAGCAGGGACGGCTGCAAGCCACCGCCGGTGATGTTGCACTCAAAGCCGGCAGCGTCGACAACCGCGCAGGTGTCGTAGTCGGGCAAAAAGTGGCAGTGACCACCACGTCAGGCAATCTGGACAACCGCGCCGGGCAAGTGCTTGGCAACCGTCTGGAGGTCGACGCCAAAACCGCCGTTGATAACCGTGACAGCGGCCAACTGCTTGCGGGCAGCGACGGCTTGAAACTGAAAGCCAAAGGGCTACAGAACCAACAAGGCAACATCACCGCCGGCGGTAGCCACGCTGAACTCGATTTGGGTCAGGGCCGTCTGGACAACCAGTCGGGCACCCTCAGCGCGAGCAGCGTCAGCCTGACCGCGGGTGACGTCGATAACAGTGGCGGCAGCCTTGTCAGCCTGGCAGGCAACCTGCAATTGACGGTGGATCGTCTGATCAACCAGGGCGGCTTGATCGAAGCCAGCCAGAAGTTGCAGCTCGATGGGCAGAGCCTGGACAACAGTGCCGGGGGCCGACTGCTTGCGCACTTCGGTGATTTGAGTCGAATCGCCCTGCAAAACGAACTGGATAACCGTGGCGGACACATCGCCATCGGCAGCGACAACTTCGTCCTGCAGGCCAGCACCTTGCGCAACGGCGCCGGGCAGATCGAACACGCGGCCACCGGTCAGTTCAGCGTGAACTCCGCCAGCCTGTTCAGTGCCCAGGGCCGCTTGGTCGGTCTCGGCAGTGGCGACTGGAACATCACAAACGTCGACGGTATCGGCCTTTGGCATGTCAACGGTGCGCTGGATATCAGCGGCCTGCAAAGCATCGCCCTGCAAGCCGGTGACCGCATCGCCAGCGCCAGCAGCCTGAGCCTGGATGCGGTCAGCCTGAGCAATGCCGGCGAGTTGCTCAGCGACGGCGACCTCACGCTCAAGCTGTCCGGCAACCTGACAAACCAAGGGCTGATTTCGACCCAGCAGGCGTTGAAAATCAAAGCGGTCAACGTGACCCAGAACGACGGCCGAATCGCCAGTGCCGGCAACGGCGAACTGGTCCTGAGCGGCACGCTCGACAACCTCGGCCGGTTGACCTCCAGCGCCAATCTGAGCGTCGTCGCCGACCGCATCGACAACGGCGGCACCCTTGGCGCGCAACAGCTACTCACCCTCAGCGCTACCCGAGACATCAACAACCGGGCGGACAGCCTGATCTTCAGCGGCGCCGACATGACCTTGCGCGCCGACAGCCTGCTCAACCGCTACGCCGACTTCTACAGCAAAGGAAAACTCAGCTTCGCGGCCCGTGATGGCGGCAAGGCCAGCCAGTTGATCAACCGTTCCGGCAGCATCGAAAGCGCCAGTGACATCAACATCAAGGTGCGCGAGCTGACCAACGAAAAGGCCGAATTCGAAGCCACCCAAAGCATCGCCAGCCGCCGCATCGTGATCAACTGCACCGATTGCAGCGGCGGTACTCACTCCGGCTATTACATCGTCCGCACCCTTTACGAAGGCAGCATTCTCAAGGACTCCCCAGCGTCGCGACTGCTGGCTAACCAGGACCTGCTGCTAGACGCGGTCACCGTCACCAACGGCCAGAGCCTGCTGGCCGCCAACCGCCACACGACCATCACGGCCAGCAATTTTTATAACCGTGGCTTCACCCTCGACAATCGCGAAGAGAACATCAACTACTTCCTCGACGGTGTCAGCAAGAGTGCCTACCGGGTCACCGAGGCCGCGACCAACGCCTGGAACGACAGCTACGCCGGGCAGCCACTCGCCAGTCAGGCGCCGATTCCGATCGAGGTGACGAAATACCCGATCGAGAACATCACCAACACCATCATGCCCGGCAACAACACGACCCATGTCGGCACCGTGCAGGCCGGTGGCGCGCTGAAACTGAACGTCAGCGGTGAGCTGGTCAACGGCAGCCTCACCAACCAGGGGAACGCCCAACTCATCGGCGCCACCCTCGACAGCCAGGCCTTTGGCGCCGGTGGCCAGCAAATAATCCTGGCCAGCCCGGTGGGCAGCCCGGGCCCGTTGAAGGACGTCAAACGCATTGAAACCGTCGCTGTCGACGGCAGCGTAAAAGTCAGCTTTGTCCCGGTCGATTTTACCGGCGCAGCCTTCGTCGGCATCGACCCGACCTCGCTCCCGAGTTTCCGCCTGCCTCAAGGCAGTTACGGCCTGTTCACCCAGAGCCGCAACCCGGCCAACAAATACCTGATCGAAACCAACCCCTCGTTCGTCGACCTCTCGAAGTTCATGAGCTCGGACTACTTGATCGGCAAGCTGGGTTACGACCCCGACCAGGCCGCGCGCCGACTGGGCGACGGCCGCTACGAAACCCGACTGATTGCCGACGCCGTGCGCGCCCAGACCGGCCAGCGCTTCCTCGCCGACGGCCTGAGCAGCGACTACGAGCAATTCCAGTACCTGATGGACAACGCCATCAGCAGCAAAAACGCCCTGAACCTGAGCGTCGGCGTCATGCTGACCTCGCAGCAGGTGGCCGCCCTGACCCACGACATCGTCTGGATGGAAGAACGGGTCATCAACGGCGAAACCGTGCTGGTGCCGGTGCTGTACCTGGCCAAAGTCGACTCGCGAAATCTGCGCGGCGGCAGCCTGATTCAAGGGCGCAACGTAGAGATAATCACCGGCGGCGATCTGAAAAACGTCGGGACATTGCGCGCCAGTGAAGACCTCAGCGCCTTGAGCGGCGGCAGCATCTTGCAGGGCGGCCTGGCACAGGCCAACGCCAACCTGACCCTGCTGGCGCAAGACAGCATCCGCAACGCCATGGCCGGGGAAATCCGCGCCGACAAGGTCAACCTCACCAGCCTCAAAGGCGACATCGTCAACGACCGCACCGCCACGGCATTCAACATCGGCGCCGGCAGCGCCACGCAGGTCGATGCCGGCAGCAGCATCAGCGCCGGTTCAAAACTGACGATCAACGCGGCGAACAACCTGACCAGCAAAGGCCAGATCAGCAGCGGCGGCGATGCCACGTTGACCGCCGGCAACGACATCAACCTGCTCGCAGTGGAAGACCGCACCGTCACCCGTGACGCCCTGCGTCGCGGCCTGCGCACCGAAGAAACCCTCACCCAGTTGGGCTCCAGCGTAACCGCAGCGGGCAACCTGACCCTGCACGCCGGTCGCGACCTCAACGCCGTCGCCAGCAAGGCCAGTGCTGGAAAGGACTTGAACGCCAGCGCCGACGGCGACATCAACCTGATCTCGGCCGAGGACGAACACAACCTTGAGAGCCGCTACAAGAAGGGCAACAAAAAGGTTCATGAGATCGATGACCAGACTCGTCAGGTAGCCAGCGAGTTTAGTGCGGGGGGGAATCTGTCCGTTAAGGCCGCAGGGGATGTAACGCTGTTGGCCAGTAACTTGAGTGCCGGGAATGAGGCCTATCTGGCCGCCGGGAAGGATTTGCTGATTAGGGCAGCACAGGACGAAGACTACCGCTTCTTCAACCAGACCAAGAAAACCTCGTCGAGCAAAAAGAGCCTGCTTGAAGAGATTTTCAGCACGACCAGCGTCGGGAGTTCGGTGACGGCTCAGGGCAAAACCGTGTTACTCGCCGGCAACAACCTGCTGGTCGAAGGCAGCAATGTCATCTCCGAGAAAAGTGGCGTCAGCCTGGTTGCCGGCAATGATGTGAAGATTGTGGCTGCCACTGATTCAACCAGCATGCGTCATGAAAGCAGCTCAAGCAAAAGCAGTTGGGGCGGTTTTAAGTCGAGCAAGGTCAAGGATCAGGTTTCCGAGACGCAAACCAATGCTGTCGGCAGCATGATCTCGGGTAATACCGTGGATGTTGCCGCCAAGCGCGACGCCATAATTACCGGCTCATCCCTGGTCAGTACCCAGGATCTGACCGTACAGGCCGGGCGCGACCTGACAATCAATGCAGCAGAAAACACCTTTACCCGTGATGAACGCCATAAGGAAAAGAATCGCGATCTGACCGGTGTACTGACGGGCAATAAGCTCGGCGTCGATGACATTACCGGCAACCAGCACCTGTCGGTCAGCAGTCAGAATCACACCGGCAAGTCTGCGCAAACCACGCTGACGGGGAGCACCATCGGCTCCAGCGAGGGCAATGTCAGCCTCACCAGTGGTCGCGAACTGAGCGTGATTGCCAGCGACCTCGTCAGCACCAAGAACATGAGCCTGATCGGGGCCAAGGTGACCATCGCTGCCGGCATGGAAAGCGCGAGTCAGAGCAGTACCGACAAGTCGAGCAGTTTAGCGGTAGGCCGGGTCATAGGCGGCATGGTCCTCGATACGGTCAATACGATTCGCAGTTCAGTAAAAGCGGCCAACAGCGCAGACGATCCGCGACTCAAAGCGGTGAAGCTGGCTCAGGCGGTAATGGCGCTCAACGATCTGGGAAGCATGGCCGGTGATACCGAAAATGCGGGTTCGGACTATGCAAACAAACAGGGGAGTGCCAGTAACGGATCTCTGATCAAGATCGGCACCGAACTGGCAAACACCCACAGCAAAAGCACCAGCGAGTACGCCAGTCGGACTGCCAAGCAAAGCACGATCAATGCTGGCAAAAGCTTGTTGATCATCGCCGATGGCGGCGTGCCGGGAACGGCGGGTGATATTCATGTTATAGGCAGCAGCTTGAAGGCCGCCGATACCGTATTGCTGGCGAAAGACAACATCATTCTGGAGAGCGCACAGAACACCGCCGACTGGGCTAACAACAACAGCAACAACAAAACCGCCATCGGTGCCAGCTTCAACCTGGGTGAGCAGAATGGATTTACCCTCGACCTGGGCGCTTCCATCGCCAAGAGCATGGGCACCGGCAGCTCGGTCACCCAAGTCAACACCACGCTGGAGACCGGCACTCTTTCATTGCACAGCGGGCAGGACACCACCCTGGCTGGCGCGCAAGTCCGTGCCGACAGCATCAAAGCGTTAGTTGACGGCAACCTCAACATTACCTCGCGCCAGGACACCGAGAGCCAGAAAAACAAACAAGGCAGTGCCGGTTTCGGCGCCAGTATTTGTATTCCACCCTTCTGTTATGGCTCAACGGTAGCGGCGTCTGTAAACCTCGCTGCGAGCAACATGAACAGCGACTACAAGGCTGTGACAGACCAGAGCGGTTTGTTCGCCGGGAAGGGCGGTTACGACATCACTGTCGGTAAAAACACCGCCCTTCAAGGTGCGGTGATTGCCAGTGAGGCCTCGGCAGACAAGAACCTGCTCAGCACCGATCGCTTGTTCGTCAGCGACATCAAAAACACCAGCGAGATCAGCGCCCAATCGGCAGGCCTTACGGTGTCCTATGGCAGCTATGCCGGTTCGAGCCTGGGCGGTAGCGTTCCGCTGTCACTGAAAGATTCGGAGCACAGCAGCACCCGCAGCGCGGTCAGCGAAGGCACCATCATCGTGCGCAACGCTGAAGGTGCGAATGATCTGGTTGGATTGAATCGCGATACCGAAAACGCCAATCAGGCGCTGGACAAGCCTGATGAAAAAGCCATGCAGGAGCGCATAGAACTTGTCCAGAGCACGGTTAAGCTCGCGCAAAACATCATCGACAAAATGGCCAACGCCCAGCAGCAAGCGGCGTTGGACAAAGCCAATTCGGCGCCGACCGAAAAGGAGCGCGATGCCGCGCGTGATGATTACGATAGCTGGGGTGTGGGAGGCGATAAACGCTTTATGGCGGACATCGCTGCGGGCTTGATTGCGGCAGGCATGGGGAGTGTGGGGGGGGCGACGGCGGTAGGTTTGGTCGCTAATACCACGGCGGCAGATACCTACAAAAAGATAGGCGACTATGCCGATCAACAATTAGCGGATGCGATACACAGAGAAGACAAAAACCTACAAGCGGCATGGGTCGAAGGTGGCTCAGCACGTGTCTTGTTGCACAGCTTGGCGGGCGCAGTACAAGGCTTGTCCAGTGGCACGGTCGCGAATGGAGCCCTGAGCGCGGGCGCGTCGGCGGCAATTATGCCTGCGTTGGACAAGGTGCTGAAAAGTTACGACATTGGACTGGCAAGCCGAGATGCGTTTGGCACTTTAATCGCCGCAGGATTGGGGGCGGCAGCCGGAGGTGGTGGTTCGATTGCGCAGATGAGCGGTGCTGCAATTGCTTCCAATGTTGAGCGGTACAACCGTCAGATACACCCTATAGAAATTCCGTGGATTAAGGCGCAAGCGGAAGCATTGGCCAAGGACGCTGGTATCACAGAAGCCGAGGCTGAGAAACGATTGGCCAGAGCGTTGGTGTACTACACCGATGCCGGCTGGCGTAAGGTCATTGACTCCAAATCGTCGGTACCCGATGACATCACCCTCAAGCATTTAGGCACTGCATTAGCGCCGTTGGCGGATAGTTATGATGTCATTGCAACGGTCAACGGTTTTCCCGTGCCCGGAGACAAAAAGAGCTACACGCCAGAAGAAACCGTTCGTCTGCTTCAAAATTACGCCGTCACTCATCCAGAGGCGTATGCGAATAACCGTCTTAACGGCGAGTATCTGAATCCAAACTTCAATTTCTTTCCGACAACTGAGGACTATCGTAACCAGGATTTTTATAACAAAAATCTGAATTTCCGTGACGGTATCGGCGGTTTCCTTGCCGGTTCAATCACAGGGTTGCCGAAAGGGTATTGGGACGCCGCTGCGGGAGCTGCCTCCAATTTCTGGGCGCTGGGCGGTAGCCTTTTTAACCAGCCCGCGGACACGATGAGTCAGGTCGCCAACGGTCTATTGTTCTCGATGGCAAGCCCCGATAGGCTGTTCAACAGCTACCGTGATAACAAGAATGACGTAGAAATACTGTCCTATCTGTATCAGTTGCAGGGCGACACTTCTGCTAGCGCGGCGGTTCGAGCTAAATATGATGCGGAAATGGCAATTAATCTGTTGCCGGCGGGGCGGATTGGTAAGCTGGGTGAGGTTGGTGCGGAGGCGAACTGGTTAAATGCTACTGGTGCAGATAGGAGCGGCAAGGCATATACCACTGGCGCTCGCGAAATCTCAGTCGAGGAATATCTGAAGCGCGAACAATGGGCGGGAGATCAATACGAAAATATCCGGGCTTCTACTACGGATGTTTCCGATATTGCTAAGAGTTTAGGTGTTCCAGAGTTTCAAGTTGAAAAGGTAAAGGAGCATCTGTTCTTCAATGATCATATAATGCGTGATGGAAGTGTAGGGCGTTTTGATCCTGATGCAGGTATCGCTGACGCATGGTCTAGATTCCAAAATGGAACCTACAAGGCAGAAGACGTCCAGTTGTTTAAACATGAGTATTTTGAAGCTAGATTTGAAGGCATTTTTAAAGTTGACTATGGTGTTTCGCATGACAAAACACAGATTCGGTACCCGAGTCCACTAGGAAACTGAGAGAGGTTGTATGGCATTTTATATTGAAATGGATAAAGTTGCAGAAACTGAAGAGTATGTTGAATACACGTTCGGTAGGGGTCTTGAGATTGGAGTAATCCGGCTTGGGAAGAAGGATGGAACTATTCATGTGTTGAAAGAGTGCCCTCTCGATATGAAAGGAGAATGGTCTCAAAGAGCTGCTATGAAGCTAATTCGTCTTATGAGAAGTGGTGATTTTCCCGAGAGAACTCAGTGGGCTTCTTGACGAAAGAATGAATGGAAGAGGACGTGTTTTTGCTATGCGTAGATAACGGGTACAGACCACATTTTTGAGAGGTGAAGGGGGCAGGCGACATGTCCTGAGGTATATTTTGATTATGCTGAAATGATAGGGGATGAAATTACGCTCAGTCCCAAGGCGCAGGAATAATTACTATAAAAGGTCGCTATGCATCTCCGGAAGGGTCTTTGCTTGGAACTGGCAGCGTTAATAATATAAATCAAAGTTTTTCTTTTGGATTTTTAGCAGCTAGGGATGGGTTGAAGGAGTTTTTAAAGGGGGGGGTGAAAACTCGACGATCTCTTTTAAAAAGGATGAAAAGTATAGAGGGCTTAGGACGGGGGTGCGTTTATGAGGCTGCTAAAGAGGGGTGAGTCCTGTTTTCGATTAATCTGCAATATGGACAGATAGATGTGCATGTAGAAGGTTTCTCCTTTATGGAGAGTGACGTTGAGTGCAAAATATTGTTTGCCGATATTTCTAGTATTCATAGCCACTTGGATGTGGAGTCTTTTTCGAATGCAGTCGTTCAGGGTACTTGGATTTTTACGTTTCGTTAGATGTAGAGTATGGGTTGTTTCACTCGTCGTTATCTATACCATTCTTGACGTACTCTAATGTTATGAATATTTTGGTTGGGCTTGGGGAGGACTGGATGAAGCAGGTCTCTTCTAGTGGTTAGTTGCGCCAGCTGAGTGGTATATGAGGGGGCGCCATAGGTGGATCATTCAAGTTCGAAAAACGTCGTGGGTTTTGTGCGTTATCTCGCTCTTCCATTTGGTCGTGAAATGATGCTTGTTTAAAAGTGCTCAGCGTTACGTCCTGAAAGCTACAAGACCTTGCGCCGTTGCCTACGGTTACGCCAGAATCCGCCGGCTTGTGTGCCTTGACCCTGAACTCTATTGTTTCCCTGCCACTGCCCATCAGTGGTCGGGTTTAGTAGCTCGTGGTGTTTTCAGTTAGGTGTTCAAGCTCTGTCAGGCAGGTAGTTCCCTACCTATCCTTGATGGTGGCTGTGCGCAGGGCGCTTCGGCGCGCCGGTAAATGCTGATACTCCCCGGTCTACTAACCTGTGCACAGCCGCCACCCTTCTTTTAGTAGAGAAGTATTGGCGGCTCCTTCAGGAGTATCAGCAAATGATAAAGCCTACACCGAATCCGCCAGATACCGATCCGGCATCCCCGTACGAACCCGATTCAAACAAACTCAACGAGGCCGCCGAGCGGGCTCTCGATTATCACTTTCCGTCGGCTGCCGACATCAAAGCTACCCCGCGTACACCCAGCACCCTATTTACTGTGGATCCAGAGGTCACGACCGAAACCCTGGCGGTTTTTTTGGTTGAGACGCTGGCCTCGGTCGATGTGATGGTCCATCACTTGGTGGACCTTCTCGATGGTGGAGCGCGTAATGCCCTGCTGGGCATCTCCAACAGCATCATGCTGGCGGAGATCACGGCTAATCGGATGTTGGATCAGATAGACCCAACTGAGTAGGTCCGGGCCACTGTGGCAAGGGGACCGCCCCTTGCCACAGAAACGATCTTCTTTTGAATGGTTCGATTACTGCAATTGAAGTAATTGGAGGCAGGGAGCGTCGTTCGCACCCTTTACGAGACCGCACCGCCACGACCTTCAACATCGGCGCCGGCAGCGCCACGCAGGTCGATGCCGGCAGCAGCATCAGCGCCGGTTCAAAACTGACGATCAACGCGGCGAACAACCTGACCAGCAAAGGCCGGATCAGCAGCGGCGGCGATGCCACGTTGACCGCCGGCAACGACATCAACCTGCTCGCAGTGGAAGACCGCACCGTCACCCGCGACGCCCTGCGTCGCGGCCTGCGCACCGAAGAAACCCTCACCCAGTTGGGCTCCAGCGTAACCGCCGCGGGCAACCTGACCCTGCACGCCGGTCGCGACCTCAACGCCGTCGCCAGCAAGGCCAGTGCCGGAAAGGACCTGAACGCCAGCGCCGACGGCGACATCAACCTGATCTCGGCCGAGGACGAACACAACCTTGAGAGCCGCTACAAGAAGGGCAACAAAAAGGTTCATGAGATCGATGACCAGACTCGTCAGGTAGCCAGCGAGTTTAGTGCGGGGGGGAACCTGTCGGTCAAAGCCGCAGGGGATGTAACGCTGCGGGCCAGTAACCTGACAGCAGGCAACGAGGCCTACGTTTACGCCGGCAACAACCTCAACGTGCTCGCGGCGGAAAACAGGGATTACACGCTGTATGACATGACGGCCAAAGGCGCATTTGGGGCGAAGAAAACCAAGCGTGATGAAGTGACGGATGTGAAATATGTCGGCAGTCACATCACCAGCGGAGGGAACCTGACGCTGGAGAGTGGCGGGGATCAGTTGTATCAGGTGGCCAAGCTTGAGAGTGGCAAGGACATTACGCTGGACAGTGGTGGGAGCATCACGTTTGAGGCGGTGAAGGACCTGCATGATGAAAGCCACACCAAGAGTGATAACGACGCTTTCTGGAACTCATCCAAAGGCAAGGGCAATACCGACGAGACATTGCGCCAGACCCAGATGATTGCCAAAGGCAACATCGTGATCAAAGCGGTCGACGGTCTGAAGATCGACATCAAACAGGTTGATCAGCAAACCGTCAGTCAGACCATTGATGCGATGGTCCAGGCTGATCCGCAATTGGCTTGGCTGAAGCAGGCGGAGGCACGGGGGGATGTTGACTGGAGGCAGGTCAAGGAAATCCATGAGTCGTTCAAGTACAACAACTCGGGGTTAGGCCCCGCGTCGCAGTTGATCATTGCCATTGCCTTGGCGGCCGTGATGGGGCCGATGATGGTTGGCATGAACGCGATGTTGCAGGCGGTTGCGGTGAGTGCCGCGACGAAGGCCACCGTCAGTACCATCGACAACCGGGGCAATCTCGGGAAAGTCATCAAAGACGTTACTTCGAAGGACAGTATCAAAGGCTATGTGACGGCCGCTGCAACAGCGGGCGTTATGCAAGGACTTAAGTACGATCCGAGAGCAGTGGGGCTCGATGCCAAGAGCATGCGGGTTGTGGCCATCAAGATAACTGCGGATGCGCTGATCAAGACGGCTGTTTACGGAGGCAGCCTCAAGGACAATCTTGCTAGCTCAGCTGTGAGCGTTGCAGCGAACATCGGTGGCGCGATCGGAGCCGGAAAGATTGGGAATATGGTCCGCGCAGACGGTGGAATTGAGAAGATTCTCCTGCATGCGGGGTTGGGTGGTTTGTTGGCCGAAGTTATGGGAGGGGATTTCCGTACCGGGGCGCTGGCGGGTGGAGCTAACGAACTGTTGGTTGGGCTGCTCGGTGACAAGCTCTTGCCTTCCAACCTTGTTCAAGGTTCCGCGGATTACAACCAGGCCCAAGCTAATCTTCTGGCGCTTTCGCAAATTGTCGGTGTATTAGGTGCAGTGGCGACAGGTGGGGATGTCGGAATAGCAGCCACCGTGGCGGCCAATGCGACACAGAACAACTACCTGAGCCACAGCCAACTGCAGCGGGCCGCCAGAAAACTCAGCACCTGCACGACGACCGCTGATTGCGAGAGCATTGCTCAAGAGTTCAGGGAGATCAGTAAAGAGCAGGATATCGAAGCCATCAAGAACTGCGTGTTTGCAGTTGAACTTTGTCGTCCTACATCTCTGGATCACGCCAATACCATGGCTGACCTGAACAAGGTGTATGACGCATTAGGTGATGGCTCTCAAGCTGCTCAAAACGCGCTGAAGTCGCTAATCAGCGAAAACCACGACTTTCAGCAGATATTGACCATGGCAACAACTGGTCATTCCGCCGATGCGCTGGCAGGAGCGATGCAAGCCAAGTGGAACCTTACTAACGAACAAACAGAGGTTCTAAGGGACAACTTGGGCATGATTGCTGCTGCCGGTGCTGGTTTGGCGGCGGCTGGTGGTAAGGCTATAATTGGCTCCTTGAAGCCAGCGACAGGTACAAAAGCGACTACGATACCGCATACGCCACTAGCTGGTCCTACTGAAAACTGGAAAACCTTTGTTAATGCTGAAAAGCAGATTCAACTGGAGGCAGGTGCTGGGCAGCGTGTAGATCAAGTTATCAATGAAACTCTATCCGGTAAGAAAAATTTCACGAGTTCTATGACGCTCACAACCGATGAGGCCCTATCAGCAGGGCAGAAATATCTCGGTCCTGAGTACAGGGAAATCGGTAAGCCTGGATCTGGGGTGTTCCATAGCGCTGATGGCACCAAGGAATTCCGTATCGACTCAGGATCTATATCAGGAGCACACGCTCCAGGAGTTCCGCATGTGCATTTTGGAGTTAAAGACCCTGTGACTGGAGAATATATTTCTAACAATCATGTTCCCTATGCGGACTAGGATGTAAATATGTCTATCGTTCGGAAGGGTATTGTTGTCGCTGGCGAATATTCTGGCTGGAATATTTTTGTTGATGATGACCGTGATGGCGACACTGGTGGGTATTATCTTTACTTGAAAAAAAGTGATGCTGAGGGGTTTGATTACTGGTTTGAACATGAGGTTGGGCTTCAAGCCCAACTAGTTGGTTTTGAAGTGGATTGGATAGATTAGTATATTTAATGAGCATTATTTTTAGTTTGCCTTTGGTGCAAAAGGTGCAGGCGGGAGTGCTCTTCCAAACAGAGTTCCGGCTGTAGGTGTGCTAGATGATAGTGTCTTCGCACAAGTGTTAGCGAAGCCCACAAAAGCATTCGGTGAAGAAGGACAAAGTATTTATTCACCAGCAGCTGTGTGGGGTAACGTGGTCTGTCCCCATTTTTTCCTTGACTACTCGATCAATGGAACAAAAATGCGTAAGTCATTCAGGAATGAGGCCGGGCAATGAGCATTGAGCAACAAGTACAAGTCTTGAATTCGCTCACGCAGATTATGCATGATTCTGCGAGTGGGCAGTACGAAGAGATCCGCTGTGAATTTGAGTATGAGGTTTACGATGGAGGATGGTCTGTAGGTTCTAAATACTCATTTGTTCGCGATGGCTTGTTCTTTAGCGAGCTTTTAGATGACCCTGAAGATAGAGTTTCTAGTCATGTGCATAAGCTGCACGAACTGATGAAGTCGCACACGGGTGGCGATTGGAAAAAATTTGTATTGGTTATCGATCCTAGTGGTAAAGCGAATTCCAAATTCACCTATTAAGTTAGGGCAAAAGGCGCAGGTGGGATTGCTTGTCCAAACAGCGTTCCGGCTTTAAGTGTGTTAAATGATGGTAAGTGTTAGCGGAATCCACAAAAGCGTTCAGTGAGGAGGAACAGAGTATTTGTTCGCAAGCAGCTGGGCGGCCTATCAATACGGTTGCTGATCTTACTGTTGCCTGAAGGGGATAACAGGGGCAGATCACATTTTTGTAATTAAGATAGGCTACATTCTCTAAGCATATTTTGATTGGCCGAAATGATAGGGGAATGTGGTCTGCCCCCATTTTTCTCATGGGCGTCCGCAGGGGGTATTGATTGACGGAGGCATTATGGCCGGTTTGTTGGAAATTGTGTTTGAAGATGTCGGCAAGGACCTAATCTTGCCATTGCTGGAGGCGATTATTTCTGACTCTGAGTCAATCGTTGGTGCCGGGTGTTCAGAGGGTTTTCCGGTTTGCGAGATAACGGGGACAGACCACATTTCCTCCGCGTTATCAACAATACTATGATACCCAAGGAAATCGTCTGAAATATGAGGGCGGTGAGTGGAAGGGGTGGAAGTGATCTATGAGAAATTTATTCCCTGATTTGTACTCTGACCTTGTTCCAGGTATGTCAGCAGCAGGATTCTCTTTAGGTGAATCGTTTTCCAATGTTAGCGAAAAAGTTGGGGCGGTTGAGTGGTACGGTCCGGAAGTACCTGTTCGTGACATTCTCCTTCAGAATAACTCTTGGGTCGGAATTAAGAGAAAGATCGGTTTTGGCAATGAGCTTTTATTTTCATATCGATTTATGAATGAGGTGGTCTCGCTGTACTTCGAAAATAGCGGAAGGCTTTATAGGATTGCCGTAGGTGAAGGGTATTGTGGAAAATTTAATAGTGTCAGCGTGGGGGATGATCTCCGGAGCTTAGAAAGGGAGTTTGATGTTTTGTTTAATGATGCGGATGATGACTTTCTTCTAAGAAAAAGTGGAAGCATATTGACAGGGATTAGTTTTGTTACAGACTACAGAGCTTCCTTGGAAGATGCGCCAGAACAAGTTATCAAGTTTATATCAATACATGACTGGTCCCTTCGATAAAAATAGTGGGCAGACCACGTTTTCATAAGCCCATAAAAATAAATAGGTGCAAAAGGGGTAGCAGGAGTTGCTGATGAGATACCTGCGACTTCAGCTATCGCCCGAGATGGGGTGCGAGAAGACTTAGCCACACAGGCGGGAATACCGCGTAATCTTGTGGACCAGCCCTCTAGTATTTTGGGGGAACGATAGACGATATTAAGCAATCGTTCATTATGGATGGCGCTACGGTTACATCTGGGATAACGGGGGATAACGGGGACAGACCACGTTTTTGTGATGCCATGGATAATTGGGATAGACCACATTTCTAAAGCATATTTTAATTGGCCGATATGAAATAAAATAGAAAGGAATTATATTTTTTCTTAGGTTGTCTAAGCTTTCGGATTGCCTTGTATGAAAAGACTCACCAAATGCCTCGCAGAGCACGTATCTTTATGCTGGGAGACCGAGCAAACATTCAGTTTTTCAGGTGGAAAACGTGGTCTTTCCCCATTTTCCCCGTCCACATATATTAGTCCCGTTAGAAAATAGAGGCTGATGATGGAACGTAAAATTTACGATCTGTTGAATAGCGTGCCGAATTATGCGGACTATGCGGTTGATGCCGGAGACCTTGATTTGGAAGATGTTCCCGAGGAAAGAATCAATGCTGTAAGGGACTTGTTGTCTCATACGGATGACGACACGGAACGCTTTTTGGCTGCCAAGTTGCTGACCAGTTGGGGAGTGCATGAAGGTCTGCTTGCACTGGAACAGTGCATGGATAATTACAAAAATATTGAAGACTCCTACCCTCACCGATTACGTGGGTATGATGATACTTATCATCAAGTACTGATGACCGTTATCAGGTATTTTTCGAACTCGGCTGACAGTGGTCGTGCGCAAGAGGCAAGAGCTCAAGTTTATGCTCTATTGTCCAAGATAATAATGTTGTCTGGTCACATGCCGTTTGAAATAGCCAATGTTTTTGACTTTGTTGAACGAGAACAGTTTTTTGAATACGTGCCTCTTATAAAACAGCATCTTGTTTCGATAATTGATAATCCTGCGATGCATAGCTGGAAAATTACTGATGCTATTGATTTTTTGCTGAAAGTGGATGAGCCGTTTGTGCTGTCACTCCTGAAGGAGAAAGGTAAAGCTGTCGATGACTTCAAAGGGAGGTTTGACTGATATATTAAGGGGTATTAAGGGGTATTAAGGGGTAACGGGGACAGACCACGTTTTCTGTATAGAAAACGTGGTCTGTCCCCATTTTCCCTTCTAGGTTCTTGAGCAGCCGTGAAATCGCGGCCGAGTTGCAATCAAGGGTAGATGCGGCACGGGAGAAATACACGAACAACCCATCCACGAAAAATGAGACTTCATTGACGAGGGCAGAGGCAGAATTGCGGAACGCCACGCGTGATGGAGAGTGCTTGATCAAGGGTTGTGTCCCGGCCGACTATATTAAATTTATCGATAAATAGGTATTTATCATGGATCGGAAAACAAACGACCTGCTTAATGGTATTCCGGAACATGCAGATTATGCTGCTGATGCAGGAGACTTGGACCCGGAGGATATTCCGCAGGAAAGAATGGATGCTGTGATGGGTTTGCTTCTTCACGCAGATAATGATGTGGTGCGCTTCCTAGCTGCGAAATTATTGACCAGTTGGGGGGGCCATGAAGGCCTGATTGCCTTGGAGAAGAGCATGGAAAGACCTGAAATTATCGAAGGCATCTATTCTCATAGGCTGCATGGATACGATGATACTTATCGTCAGATACTTATGGCAGTGACCATGTATTTTGCCAATATGGCTGACAGGGGGGAAAGAGAGGTGGCGAGAACCCAAGTCTACTCACCCTTGTCGAAAATAATAGCGTTGGCGGGAAGTAAACCTTTTGAAATAACCGATGCTTTTGCTTTCGTGAAGCGAGAAAGATATCTGGAGTATGTACCTCCTATTGAACAGCATCTTGTTTCAATAATTGATCATCCAGAAATACATCGTTGGAAGATTTATGATGCTATCGAATTGTTGATGGATTTTGATCCTGAGTTTGTCATGTCTCTGTTGAAAGAAAAAAACAAGACGATTGATGATTTCAAAAGGGTAACGGGGACAGACACGTTTTTGTGATGCCATGGATAATTGGGATAGACGACATTTTCTAAAGCATATTTTGATTGGCCGAAATGATAGGAAATAGAAAGAAATTATGCTTTTTCTTAAGTTGACTAAGCTTTCAATTTGACTGGTATGAAAGGACTCACCATATGCCTCGCAGAGCACGTATCTTGATGCCGGGTGTACCCTTGCATCTAATTCAACGAGGAAATAATCGATCGGTTTGTTTCTTCTCAGAGGAGGACTATCTTTTTTATATAGAGCTGCTGGCTGAGCAAGCCAATAAAAATGTGTGTGAAGTTCATGCGTGGTGTTTGATGAGTAATCATGTCCATTTATTGATTAGTCCTCAAGAGCAAAGTGGTGCCAGTTTGCTTATGAAGGGTGTAGGGCAACGATATGTGCAGTACGTGAATCGTACATATGGACGTAGTGGGACTTTATGGGAGGGGCGCTTTCGTTCAAGCCTTGTTCAAAGTGATCGCTATGTTTTGGCCTGCTATCGTTATATTGAAATGAATCCTGTTCGAGCAAAAATGGTAGCGCATCCTGGGGAATATCGTTGGTCGAGTTATCGCAATAACGCACAATCAGAGTTTTCGTATTTCATTACCCCGCATGCTCAGTACCTGTCGCTTGGTGGAGCGAATATATCGACCACAGATGCCTATAGAGAGCTTTTTAGAAACGAGTTGGAGACAGGGTTGGTTAACCAGATTCGGGCTGCCACCAATGGTAACTATGCGCTTGGTGGCTCGCGATTTGCTGCTGAAATTGAAGCTATGATAGGACGGCGAGCCCAGCGAGGACGCCCGGGGAGACCGAGCAAACCTTCAATTTTTTAATGGAAAACGTGGTCTGTCCCCGTTTTTCCCAAAAGCATTCGGTGAAGAAGGACAAAGTATTTATTCACCAGCAGCTGTGTGGGGTAACGTGGTCTGTCCCCATTTCCCCTTTGCCAATGGAATGTTAAAAGACAATGCTGCTTTGAATACCTGGACAGGCCAAATATCCCAGAAATACGGATGCAGGAAGGTCGAAAAAATTGACACCATTGGTGAAATTACCTATGTCACTTTCGGAAAATAGAAATTTGTTAGCGAAAATACTGGATCGGAAGTCGCCAAGCATCGTGTTGAATATGATGCTGGAGGTCGGCCATGATTTAGATAAATACGCTTTAGCAGATATCTTTTTGGAAGAGTTTGATCGTCTGGATAGCAGAATTCTTCCTGTAATATGGAAGTGGAAGAGTGCCAAATCTATTAGAGGTATATCGGATCAAGAATTTGATGAGACGGTGCTGTTGCTGATGAGGTCTGCGGGTTACATGGTGTAAATAATAAGGGGGCTTAGGTTTTCCCTAAAATTCATTGTTGTAAAAGCAACAGGCGTAGTTGGCGAGACCGCAGGGTCGATAGTACGATGCTACAATCGGGGGGCTTTCAGGGTGTATTTAGATAAGGCTGCTGGGGCTGTGAGCAACTTCCACCCTAAATAAGGTAGTGTGTTTATATGAGAGAGTTGTTCGGTCAGCCATATAATGAGTCAGACCCTTATTGGGTTGTTAAAGGGTATTTCGACAGAATGTATGATGGTGGTTATTTCATTGAGGCGGTTGGCTATATTGTGAAAAGGTGGGGGTTCAGTACGGATGGTGCGTACTGTAACTTTCCTGATGAAAATAGCCCGTTCGATGAAGAACACTTCGAAGGGGTTGAGTTTGCTTATGGCTATCCCCCTAGGGATGAAGACACAGTTGTTGTGAACGAAGCGGTTTGCTCTAAATGTATTCGGTTGGCTTGCGAAAAATATCTTCAATGTCATCCCGAAGATACCGCGAAAGTAAAAGAGCTTTTGAATAGCCTCGCTTTCTAATTCTGCATGAAAATATCCCCGGCACTGCCGGGGATTTTCATAAGTTTTACTCCGTCGCAATCACCAAACACTCTTTCATAGATAACGAGGACAGACCACTTTTTTTGTGATGCCATGGAAGATTGGGATAGACCATATTTTCTAAAGCATATTTTGATTGGCCGAAATGATAGGGGAAACGTGGTATGGCCCCTTTTTTCTATAATGGTTTAGGGATGTAGACGTATGAATGTTTCTGAGTCGTGCTCTGAGTCAAATCGGTTCATGTTTTTTGAGGGTTATGAGGAAGAGCGGTTTGAAGAGTTTGTTGATGTTGTACTTAGAGCTCTAAATTCTAAAGTGGAAAGTCGTGAGTCTGGCCCGTATTCAGTGTTGGTTATTGTTTGTTATGCGGGGCATAAGTTGGTTTTGACGAGCGGGTCATTTGAAGGATGTTTCATTTCCATGGAGAAAAATGTGGATGGGGGAGTGGTAAAGAAAATAACTGAGGCTTTTAAAGTCACAGGTTAGGTAAAAAGCCAACAGAAACAGCAACTGCAACTGCTTAGTATTGCTTATGAATCAAGGTTTATTATCTAAAGAGGTTTTAATGGGGGCTATGGTGGTGCGTGTTTAGGAGTATTTAGTCAGCGGTCGATCACGTTATATCTGGACGATGAACCCAGATAGGATGCCCGGGGAGATCGAGAAAACATTCAGTTTTTCAGGTGGTAAACGTGGTTTGTTCCCATTTTCTCCGATTAAACTAATTGAAGATGAAATTTCTGGGATTGGTATATGAAAAAGACATTTCGGTCAGTAGCGAAAGAAAATAATAGCTCGTGGCAACCCGAGGCTGAAATGTCATCCTTGACTCAATGGTATCTTTCCATTCGCGATATACCTCTTGAAGATCTTCCGATGGAGGACCTATGTCGTGCAGTGAGGCAAGAATTATTTATATCTGACTTATTACCAATAGTGGTTTCTACTCTAGAGAAAGATTTGCTGTCGGGCTTCATAGATGATGGTGAGTTGCTGGGGGCGGTATCGCGGCTATCGCCACATTATTGGAGTGGGAATATTGTTCTCGCCAAAAAAATGATGTCTCTATTGTTAGAGGGTGAAGATGATTTGGCGGTGGATCCTAATGCGGTTAAATCTGCAAGTGTCCTTGATGGTAAGTTGCTGGATATTATTAATTAGTGGGGATGACGGGGGCGGACTACGTTGTCTGAGGCATATTTTGATTGGTCGAAATGATAGGAAATATAAGGGAGTTATATTTTTCTTGGGTTGACTAAGCATTCGGTTTGACTTGTATGAAAGGACTCACTGTATGTCTCGCAAAGCACGTATCTTGATGCCGGGAGACTGAGTAAACTCTCAGTTTTTAGGTGGAAAACGTGGTATAGCCTCATTTTCCTCCCATTTTTCCCTGCAAAATCTCCCCGCTGCGTTCAGTGGTTCAGCGTTTAGAACGTGCCACTTGGTGTAAGTCATCTTATCAGTCAAAAAATACGCGTTTATAAGGAAATCTATACGTCGTGAAGAAAATTACACTGCTACCACTGACCCTGGCTGTCGCATTGACCGGCTGCCATTCCAACGTCAGGGACTCGTCCCCCAGCCTGCTGAAAGACGGCATTCAACTGCGCCAGAACACGGTGACCGTCGATGCACAGCACGCCAAGGTCATCATGAAAGCTACAGGCAGCACCCATCCCGTACAGTTTTCAGTCAAGCGTGCCGCCGATCCTGACCAGCGTATGGAGTTGCTTGGAACTGTAGTGGATTCGGGCCAGGGCAAGGTGTTCGGCTGGATCGCCAAACTCAGCGAAGTGGCCAACAGTGCCACGGTTAAACGCTTCCCGCAGTTGGAAGCACAGGCCGATGCCGATAAGGCGTTTCAGGTGTCGGGATATTCGAATAGCAGGGTGGCAGGCGGCTTGTATAGCTGCGGTCCGCTGCAAAGTTCCTTTGTCCCGGAAAGAGCCAAGGTTTACCTGGTTGAGTTCCAGTTTATTGGCTCCGATTGCGAACAGCATGTTTACGATGTCACCCAGCCTGATCAGCGTATTCCCGTGGCGAGCGTACCTGCGGTGTGAAAGGGATTCATCTATTGCTCACGCGATAAAAAACGGGCGACCCAAAAGGTCGCCCGTTTTCATTGGCGGCGCAATTTTTGCTGAGAACAGTGTCGTTCTCGTGGGACCTAAATGCGAGCTTCCCGCGATCTGCTCCGCGTCAAACGACGTAAATTGACCCCGAAATTCTGCTGATCCAGTATGCGCCATTATTGCGCCATCATTCTGGATTCAGGGACCGAATATGCTGTCCAGAGCCATCACGGCAAGCCTTCTACTGGTATTGGCCGGTTGTACCAACATCAAAGTCGAGCCGGTCGCTCCTCAATATAAAATCTCCCAACTCTGCATCGAAGAGAACCCGAAAGTGGTGGTGGGCGATTTCGTCGATGGCCTGCAGACGCTGTTGCGCAAGCACAACATCGACAGTCGGCTTTACGCGACGCCCATTCCGGACAGCTGTGAGTATCGTCTGACTTACACCGCCATTCGTTCCTGGGACTTTTCCCCGTACTTGTCCGATGCCAATGTCCGGCTCTTCAAGGGCGATCAGCAGATCGGTTTCGGGCAATACCACCTGACGGGCGAGGGCGGTTTTGATCCGTCCAAAGTGGCGTCGGTCGAGGAAAAGATGGGGCCGGTGATCAACCAGTTACTGGGGCAAAACAAATGAGCGCAGTAATGAAAAGTATTCCGGCGTTGTTGCTCATGCTGTTGTTGGCCGGCTGCGGTCACACTAGCTCCAGCCAGCCTTATTTCGAGCCACCGGCGCCACCTCAGGGCAAGGCGTTGGTTTACATGATGCGGACCCAGGTCATTCAAGGCAGCTTTTATGACAGCGTGTTCAGCATCAATGACAGTGCGGTGGTGGGGCTTAATGACAAGACCTATTCCTGGGTGTTGGTGAGTCCGGGCCTGCACAAGGTATCGGCCGGGCCGCGTCCGCATCCCCGAAACGTATTTCTGACCCTCTCGGTCGAGCCAGGTAAAGAGTACTTCGTTGAATACACGCAGGAGTACGCGGCGGAGATGGTGCGGGTGCGGGATGCCAAGGACGGGAAAGCCATGGTGAAGGGGTATTCGTATAAACCGGTGAAGTAGCCGAAAGCGGTGTGTCAGTTGCATCGGCGTTGATTGTAAGTGAGTCATCGCGAGCAAGCTTGCTCCTACAGGAATTGCGGTGTTCACGGACATTGTGTCCGGTCCTGACCGCTGAGGGAGCAAGCTGGTTCGCGAAGGTGTGGTCTACCCCCCATGGCAGCAGCTCGAATTCACCTTGTCTTCATACCTGTCGTGATGCCTTACCCATTCCATGATCTGCTCTTCGTTGCGCCCCTTGGGCGTCAGGTCGAGGTAGTTATAGGCGCCGACCAGCATATCCAGGCCACGGGCATAAGTTGAATAGGTGTGAAAAATCTCGCCTGCTTCGTTGCGATAAAACACGCTAAGGCCTGGGAGTTCTTCTTCGGCGCCGTCAGTTTTTTCGTAGTTGTAGGTGGCCTTTCCAGCAGCAACATCTTCAGCTCGGGCCGAGACGCCAAAGTCATAGTTAAAGTCGCAACCTTCTGACGACACCCAATCGAATTTCCAGCCCATGCGTTGCTTGAACGCCTGGAATTCGGCGAAGGGGGCGTGGGAAACCGCCACCACCGCCACGTCGTGATGCGCCAGGTGCTGGTTGGCGCCGTCGATGTGGTCGGACAGGAATGAGCAACCGGGGCAGCCTTCGTCCCAACCGTCGGCAAACATGAAGTGGTAGATGACCAGTTGGCTGCGACCGCCGAACAGGTCGGCCAGCTTCAATTCACCATTGGGGCCCTGGAAGTGATAGTCCTTGTCGATTTTCACCCAGGGCAGGGCGCGGCGTTCGGCGCTGAGTTTGTCCCGTTCCCGGGTGAAGGCTTTTTCGTGGGCCAGGTGTTGTTTGCGGGCGGCGAGCCATTCTTCTCGCGACACGACCGGATGGTTCTGAACGTTCATCGGGTTTTCTCCTGCGCAATGCTGGGCGGTGACTGACACAACCTTGTCGTTTGACCTATGCCAAATTCGACATACCGCCGGTCAGCGCCGTTAAAGAACTGCGCTGAACGGCGGCGAGCACTGTCGGTCACAAGCTATGAAGGCCATCACACTCACGGGTTTTGGAGGTTGGACAGGATGACGACTTATAACTGGGATTTGATTGAACGCCTGCTGCACGAAGTGCAGAACGCAGCACCCAGCTTCACGCCACGGCCCTATGCCGAGCAGTACGCGGCGGAGAAAGCCATGGAGGGCGAAGAGACTGAGAACCTGGATCACCTGAAAGCGGTGGCCGGCGAGTATGAAAAGTTACTGTTGGCGCGTGGCTACATCGAGCCTCGACCTGAAGAGCAGGGTGGAACCGGTTCGAATTACAGGCTGACGATGCGGGGTTCGAGGTTGTTGAGCCTGATCGACAGCAGCATTCCGGGCAATGATCATCCGCGGCAGGTGCTGGATGAGCAGGACGATGCGCTGGATGAGGTGACGTTTGATGAGGTGGCGTCCCACGCGCAGATTGCCTGAAGAACTTCGATTACCAATGTGGGAGCGAGCCTGCTCGCGATGGCGGTGTGTCAGTCGACATCGATGTTGTCTGAAACACCGCCATCGCGAGCAGGCTCGCTCCCACATTGTTTTTGTGTTGTTCTTAGCTCTGTTGTGCTGCCTTAAGGCACTTCAAGTCGTTGAAGTCTTTGCGCACTCCTTCGATTTTTTTCAGCAGCCGCTGGCGTTGAGCCGGTGTGCTTTCGGCCATCAAATCCACAAACAGGCTTCGTGCTTGTGCTTCGGTGTTGGCGTAGGCCTTGCGGTAATCGGCTGTCCATAAGCTCTCGCGATTCACCAGAAGCGTCTCGATGCGCCGTGGGAATCCAGGACTCTGGCGTTGCGCAACCGCCGCGCTGAACTGTTTCTGCCAATGTACGCGGTTGGCAATCCATTGCGTGTTCTGGTCGCCCAACGCATTTGACCAGGCAACGACCCGTTGTTGTTGGGGCTGGCTCAGCGGTCCGATCCAGCCATCCAGACGTTTTTCCATGCGCTCGCTACGCTCCTTGATCTGTTGAACGAGCGATGGTTTTACGTAGTCCTGCTGGCGTTTGCGCTGGTCCTTGGCAAAGGCTTCGTTCATTTCCGCGACTTGTTTGTCGTCCAGCCCCTGCAACAGCTCGATGGCTGACGGGGTGATTTCCCGGGCGGTCTGGGCGATGGCTTGTTTGGCTTCCTGGGTGCGGGTTTGCAGCGCGGCGTCGGTGACCTGATTGGTTTCGACCATTACCTGCAAACGGTCCAGCCAGTCGAGATAGCCTGGCAGTTGCGTGGTGCAGTGCCAGCTCAGGTGTTCCTTGAGGCGCTCGTTGAACCAGCCTTTTTGCTCGCCGTTCATGTCCAGGTAATCGCTGAGCGTCCACGGGATGATCACGTCGAGGTTGCGATAGGCCAGGCCCATGCGGCTGCAGGCACCAAGGGCAAGGCTGAGGGTGATGACGACGGCGAGACACTTCAACCAGCGCGACATGGGCGAGTCCTTGCGAAAGCGTAGGTTCTCATGTGATCGCAGGATGAGCCTGCCAGTTCAGCCAATCAATAAAACGCGCATTCAGCCTTGAAGGTGGCCAGGCCATCGCACTGACTGTTGTGCCCGGAATAGGCGGAGCTACCGGCGAATGCTCGGCATCGAGGGCCGTTCGTCGATTTTTGAAATATTGATGGGGTTTGGCGGGGTGTTGCGGGGGAGGGTTCCAGTCCAAGCGCTTCGAAGCTCAAAGCGCTTAGGGACCAGGTAACGCGGGTGTTATTTTTTGCCCAAGGTAATCTGCTTGGACGGGCCGAACGTCTGGCCGCTGACGCCTTTGGCAATTTGCTGGATCTCGCCGCCGGATTTGAGGAACGCAGCAATCTGATTGTTGATCGATTCGCTGGTTTCAACGGCTGGAGCTGGCTTTGCTTTGCTGGTGGATGCTTTTACGCGCATGGCGGCCATTAACCTGTAGAAAATTAACTTGGCCACGCATCGTACAGGAAATACTTGACAATTGCTTGGCAAATATCCCCCTGAAATACACATCACAAAAGCGCCATTAATCGCAAGTTATTATTCGAGTTATGTCCCTAAGCTGCTGTTTTAAATAAGAACATCGTTGGGGAAGAATGGATTTTTGCCTGGCTGGAAGGGAGATGAATCGACAGGTTGGCCTGACGAGCGGCCAGACCCGCCTGTCAAACCCCAGGAAAATTAAGGCCCCCAGAGGATTTTCTCGCGCCACCGGGCCGGGCGCCGAACGCGGCCTGCAAAAACGGGTAGAATGCCGCCCACGCAATGAGGGTATTGGAAATGGCTTTAGTCGGGCGTTACAACAGTTTGCAAGTGGTTAAACACACTAACTTCGGTTTATATCTGGACGGTGGTGCGGACGGCGAAATCCTTCTGCCTAATCGTTATATTCCCAAAGATATTCCCAGCGAAGATGAAGACTGGCTCAACGTTTTTATTTATCTGGACAGCGATGACAAACTCATCGCAACTACCGAAAAGCCGAAAGTTCAGGTCGGTGAATTCGCCAGTTTGAAAGTCGTTGAAGTCAACAGCATCGGTGTCTTCCTGGATTGGGGCTTGCCGAAGGATCTGTTGCTGCCGTTTTCCGAAGAAAAGCGTCAGATGACCGCGGGCGAGTACGTCGTGGTGCATGTCTACCTCGACAAGCACACCCGTCGCATCACCGCGACCGCGCGTCTGGACCGTTACCTGGACAAGACCCCGGCCAACTACACCCCTGGCCAGGAAGTTGATCTGCTGGTTGCCGAAGCCACCGATATGGGCTTCAAGGCAATCATCAACAACAAGCACTGGGGCTTGATCCACAAGAACGAAATCTTCAAGTTCATGCGCGCCGGTAAAGAAGAGAAGGGCTTTATCAAAGAAGTCCGTGCCGACGGCAAGATCAGCCTGAGCCTGCAACCGGTGGGTGAAGAAGCCGCCACCAGCCTGAACTCGAAGATCCTCGCCAAGTTGCGCGACAACAACGGCGCGCTGCCGGTGAGCGACAAGAGCGATCCGGCGGTGATCACCAGCATGTTCGGTGTCAGCAAGGGCAACTTCAAGAAGGCCATCGGCGCGTTGTACAAGAATGGCCAGATCGTCATTCATGCCGATCGCATTGAACTGAAGTGACGTCGCGCAAGATGGCGTCCGTGGTGACTTGAAGGTCTCCCACAGGCTACTTTTTCTGGCCATCTGGTTAATAATCGACAGCATAAATATTTGCCCCGACCTTGAGTCGGGGCTTTGCTTTCTACTGTGAGTCACTGCCATGGATTGTATTGTCGAGGTGTTCCGGTGAGCGCCACCCGGCGTAGCGCCGATGGGTTTGCCCTGCAAGTGATGGTCGGGTTGTGCCTGATCTGGGGCGTACAGCAAGTCATGATCAAGTGGGCGGCGCCGGACATCGCGCCAGTCATGCAGGCGGCCGGTCGGTCAGGCATTTCTGCGTTGCTTGTAGGATTGCTGATCTGCTGGAAGGGCGGTTGGGATCAGGTCAGCCATACGTGGCGCGGCGGACTACTGGCCGGCGCGCTGTTTGGACTGGAATTTTTCTTCATTTCCGAAGGCTTGCAGCTGACCACGGCCGCACACATGTCGGTGTTCCTTTACACCGCGCCAATCTTCACCGCGTTGGGCGTGCACTGGCTGTTGCCGAGTGAGCGTTTAAGACCGGTGCAATGGTTGGGGATTTTTCTGGCGTTTGTCGGGATTGCCATCGCGTTTGCCGGTGGGGTGTCCTGGGACAACCTCGATCACCGCATGTTGATGGGCGATGCACTGGGCGTATTGGCCGGTGCCTCCTGGGGGGCGACCACGGTCGTGGTGCGGGCCTCGCGCCTGTCGGAAGCGCCGGTGACGCTCACGTTGTTCTATCAGTTGATTGTCGGTTTCGTCGGCCTGCTGCTGATCGCGATGCTCAGCGGCCAGGTTACCCACGTCAGTCTGACCACCGTGGCCGTGGCCAGCGTGCTGTTCCAGGGGCTGGTGGTCTCGTTTTTCAGCTACCTGACGTGGTTCTGGCTGTTGCGCCGGTATCTGGCGGCGAACCTCGCGGTGTTTTCGTTCATGACGCCGTTGTTCGGTGTCACGTTCGGTGTGGTGTTGCTGGGTGAGGCGCTGAGTCTCAACTTTGTCATCGGTGCCGTGCTGGTGCTGCTCGGCATTACGTTTGTCAGCGCTGAGCAGTGGGTGCGCCGTCGTTTGCGCAAAGCCCTTGGCCAGCAGTGACCGGTCTACCCAGGGTGTCGATTCAGGCCCAGGCGATTGCCTGAGCTAATGGTCAGGTATTTTGATCAATTCAGTAACAGATCATTGCGGATTTTGCCGAGCATTTCGTAGGACTTCGGACTATTATCAGTGCGAAGGGGCTACAGAATTTCAGCCGCTCGGCACTACCCTGAAGGGGGCACCATGAAAGAGAAAATTCAAAACTGGCTGCATGACCTGGGTGTCGCACTCGGTTTGATCGAACCGCCTCTGCAACCTGTGCCTATTCGCACTGACGATGAACAGCGTCGACGCCAGCAGCGTCGTCGGTAACGTCAAGGTCTGGAACACCGCAGCCGTGTTGTAGCAGCTGTCGACGGCTGCATTCGGCTGCGTAGCAGGTGTAAATTCAAAAAACGGGCGAAATCAGTGTCGCCCGATCTCCATCAAAAACCGACTCAGATCATTCGCCGTCCTGGCGATTTTGAGCATCCGCTCTTCTTCGGCGCTAAATGCCTGTTGTTTTCCCTGGTGTCGAGTACAGCAGGCGTCAGCCGTGCGAGCGCTGCCACTCATCAATCATCGTGCGCAGATGTTCCCCGGAAAAACTGCCGAAATGCCCGCCATGCACGGTGCGGATCGGCAACTCACGCAAGCGTTGCAGGCTGCGCGCGTAGTCGTTGAGGTTGGAATGGTAAGCGTCTTCAATCAGCGGCCCGTCGTAGATGATGTCGCCGCTGAACAGGGTTTCGGTCGCCGCTTCATACAGGCTGATGCCACCCGGTGAGTGTCCCGGCGTGTGTAGCACCTGCAATACGCGATTGCCCAGATCCAGCACGTCACCTTCCTCGATCATTCCCGTGGCCGGCGCGGCTTTGACCCGGTACTCGGCGTAGCACAGCGGGCAATCGGGATGCGCCTCGAACATATCGTCGCCGACAAATGCCCGGCTCAAATCGTTTTCGCCGTCAGGTGCCGCCAGGATATCGGCCTCGGCGGGATGCACCAGGCGTTCGGCAAATTCGTGATGGCCGGCGATGTGGTCGAAATGGCAGTGACTGGCCACCGCCACCAATGGCCGTTCGGTGATCCACGGCAGTTGCTCGCGCAGGCTCACCAAACCGGAGCCGCTGTCCAGCAGCAGGTCCTTGTCGCGGCCCTGAATGTGCCAGAGGTTGCAGCGGTAGAAGGGACGGATGTAAGGCTCGTGAATCAGACGGATGCCGTCGCTGAGTTGCTTGACCTCGAACCACTGATCGCGAGAAACAATCTTCATCAAAGGTTTTCTCCAGGCGAAAAAAAACGGGTGTGGCAACCGACGCCACACCCGTCGAAGAAAGCATCAAGTCGTTATAGAAAGCTTAGATGGCGTTCGCCACCGCAGCCGGGCGGCGAGACATCAGGCTCACCACAATGAAGCTCACCAGACCTGCGAGCAGGCTGTAGTAGATCGGGGTGTTGGCATCCAGACCGTCCTTGACCATGAACAGCAGCGCAGTGGCGAAGCCCAGGCCCATGCTGGCGATGGCGCCGGCGGTAGTGGCGCGTTTCCAGAAAATCGCACCCATCAGCGGGATCAGCATGCCGCCGACCAACAGGTTGTAGGCCAGGGTCAGGGCGCTGATCACATCGTTCACCACCAGGGCGATACCCAGCACGACAATACCGGTCAGCAGCGTCACCAGGCGGTTCAGGCTCAGGCTCGACTGTTTACCGCCACGCAGTTTAGGTAGCAGGTCTTCGCTCAGAGTAGTGGCGGCAGCCAACAGGCCTGCGCTGGCGGTGGACATCATGGCGGCCAGTGCAGCGGCGATGACCAGGCCACGGATACCGTCCGGCAGCGACAGTTTGACGATGGCGGCGAATGCGTTGTTGACGTTGTCCAGATCCGGGATCAGTACGTGAGCGGCCATGCCGATCAGGGCGCACGCCAGACCGTAGATGATGCAGTAGAGGCCTGCGGCAGTACCGGCGTATTGCGCGACCTTGGCGGTCTTGACGGTGAACACCCGTTGCCAGATGTCCTGACCGATCAGGATGCCGAAGAAGTAGATCACGAAGTAGGTGATGATGGTGTCCCAGCCGATGGTGGTGAAGCTGAAGCTCGCCTCCGGCAGTTTGGCCACCAACTGGTCCCAGCCGCCGACGCGGTACAGGCAGATTGGCAACAGGATGAACATCAGGCCCACCGTCTTGATGACGAACTGAACGATGTCGGTCAGGGTCAGGGACCACATGCCGCCGATCGCCGAGTAAATCACCACCACGCCACCGCCGACCAATACCGACAGCCAGAACGGCAGGTCGAACAGCACTTGCAGCACGGTGCCGATGGCCAGGATCGAAACCACGCCGATCATCAGTGCATACGCCAGCATGATCACCGCGCTCGCGGAGCGGGCCATCGGGTTGTAGCGTTTTTCCAGCACCTGGGTAACGGTGTAGATTTTCAGTTTCAGCAGCGGTTTGGCGAGGAACAGGTTCAGCGCCACGATCCCGCAACCGAGAGCCGCGCAGAGCCAGAAACCGGAAATGCCATGGACGTAGCCCAGGCGTACGGTGCCGACGGTAGATGCGCCGCCCAGAACGGTAGCGGCCATGGTGCCCATGTACAGGCTCGGACCGAGGTTACGACCGGCGACCAAAAAGTCTTCGTTGGTCTTGGCCTTGCGCATGCCGTAGTAGCCGAGTATCAGCATCGCGGCGGCGTAGATGAGTACGACGAATAAATCCAATGCCATGATGGCGTGTCTCCGATTGTCTTTTTTATGGTGAGGCGAAAATCAATCCCTGTGGAAAAACCATCTCTGTAGGAGCGAGGCTTGCCCGCGAAAGGAGCGCCGCGGACAGTCAGGCAGACCGCGTCATCGTTCTTCGCGGGCAAGCCTCGCTCCTACAGGTCATCCCTAACCACAGGTAATGCGTTTAATCAGGCGGCTTGTCGCAACGCCGGTTTACCGAGCGAATCCGTGCTCTTGCTGCGTGGATCATTCGGGCCGAACACCGCAGCCGATTCCGGGAACAGGCTCAGCAGCGCCAGGTACACCAGCGAGGCCAGGCCGAGGGTTACCGGCAGGCTGATGTCGATGCCATCCGCCAGGTTCCCCAGTACACCCACGAATTGCCCCGGCAGGTTCACAAAGCACAAACCGACCAATGCACTCGGGATCCAGGCACCCAGCCCACGCCAGTTCCAGCCGTGGGTGAACCAGTAACGACCGCCTTTCTCGCCGCGGGTGAACACTTGCAGGTCATCCGGGCAATAGAAGCCGCGGCGTACCAGCAGGCCGATGATCATGATCACCATCCACGGAGTGGTGCAGGTGATGATCAGCACGGCGAAGGTCGACACGCTCTGTACCAGGTTCGCTGCAAAGCGACCGATGAAGATGAAGGCAATCGACATCACACCGATCAGCAACGTGGCCTTGACCCGCGACAGCACACGCGGGAACACGCTGGACATGTCCAGCCCGGTGCCATACAGCGAGGTGGTGCCGGTGGACATGCCGCCGATCACCGCAATCAGGCACACCGGCAGGAAGAACCAGCTCGGCGAGACGGCCAGCAGGCCGCCGACGTAGTTGTTCGCGGCGATGTAGTCCGGCGCCTTGATCGCTACGATAGTGGCGGTGGCGAGGCCGAACAGGAACGGGATGAACGTTGCGATCTGCGAGATCACCACCGCGGCCATGATCCGGCGCTTGGAGGTTTCACGCGGGATGTAACGCGACCAGTCGCCGAGGAACGCGCCGAAGGAAATCGGGTTGCTCATCGCCACCAGCGCAGCGCCGATGAAGGCAGCCCAGAAACCCGGTTGGCCCATGCTCACGGTACCGGCGTAGTTCACATCGAAAGGACCGGCGAAAGCGAAGATGCCCAGCAGGAACAACAGGCTGGCGCTCCACACCGCGATCTTGTTGACCCACAGCAGGAAACGGAAGCCGTAGATGCAAACCGTCAGTACCAGGATCGCGAACAGACCGTAGGCCAGGCCCAGGGTCAGGTCGGTTTCCGGCAGGCCGATCAGGCGTTTCGCCCCACCGATCAGCGCATCACCCGAACTCCACACCGAGAGCGAGAAGAAGGCGATAGCGGTCAACAACGACAGGAACGAGCCGACGATCCGCCCGTGCACGCCGAAGTGCGCACCGGAAGACACGGCGTTGTTGGTGCCATTGATCGGGCCGAACAGGCCCATCGGCGCGAGGATCAGCGAACCCAGCAACACGCCCAGCACAATCGCCCAGACGCCCGCCTGGAATGACAGGCCGAACAGCACCGGGAAACTGCCGAGCACGGCGGTGGCAAAGGTATTGGAACCGCCGAAGATCATCCGGAACAAGTCCGTCGGGCCTGCGGTGCGTTCGTTGTCCGGGATCTGTTCGACCCCGTAGGTTTCAATGTGCGTAAGGCTTTGGTCGTTGTTGTTGTTATTCATGATCTGCTCCGATCATAAAGGCGCGCTCATCGTGTGTGAGCGTCACCTGTTTGGCTAAGGGGTTGGCAGCCCTTCCGGCATTGCGGACAAATGTTCGTGGCAGGCCAGCCATAGGCCTTGTTGTTCTTGGCCAGACGCTTGTTTCTTGAAAACAATCGTCTCGCGCTCCTGGCTGAAGTGTTGCTCCCCTTGCATGCGCAGCTCGGTGGCCACGTCATGGATGAAAATCGCGACGTCACCCTGCAGGCTGACGAAAGCGTTGCTCGAGGTGCACGACAGCACCTCGAAGCCATCCTCGGCACGCCAGGTGTCCCACAACGCCTGATAGGCATCGCGCGACAGCAGAGGCTGCTCGAGGGTGTAGAAGACGAAGCTGGCATCGGCGCTGAAGGCGCCGAAGTAGGCTTCGCGATCATTACGGGCAAAGGCTGCCACCAGATCGGCGGCAGCGTGCAGAACCTGATCACGTTCGTTCATGACCAATCCTCAGCGGTGGGCCACGCCAGGCAGTACGCAGAGCATTTCGTACAGCAGGTTGGCGCCCAGCAGCGAGGTGTTGCCGGTGGTGTCATAAGCGGGCGAGACTTCTACCAGGTCGCAACCGACCAGGTCGAGACCTTGGCAGCCACGAACGATCTCGATTGCCTGAATGGTGGTCAGGCCGCCGATTTCCGGAGTGCCGGTGCCAGGTGCCCAGGCCGGGTCGATACCGTCGATATCGAAGCTCAGGTACACCGGACCGCCGCCGACTTTCTCGCGAACTTCGGCCATCAGGGGGGCCAGGGATTTGTGCCAGCATTCTTCGGCCTGAACCACACGGAAGCCCTGATTGCGGCTCCAGTTGAAGTCATCGGCGGTGTAGCCCTGAGCGCGCAGGCCAATTTGCACTACACGGTCGCAATCCAGAAGACCTTCTTCGACGGCGCGACGGAAGGTGGTGCCGTGGGCGATTTTCTCGCCGAACATGTGATCGTTCACATCGGCGTGAGCGTCGATGTGCACCAGGCCGACCTTGCCGTGCTTTTTGTGGATGGCACGCAGGATCGGCAGGGTGATGGTGTGGTCGCCGCCGAGGGTCAGGGGGATCACATCGTGTTCAAGGATGTTGTCGTAGGACTCTTCGATGATCCGCACGGCGTCGAGCAGGTTGAAGGTGTTGATCGCGATGTCGCCGATGTCGGCAACCGACAGCGAGTCGAACGGTGCTGCGCCGGTGGCCATGTTGTACGGGCGGATCATGACCGATTCGGCGCGGATTTCACGCGGCCCGAAACGGGTGCCAGGGCGCAGGGAAGTACCGATGTCCAGTGGGATGCCGATAAAGGCAGCGTCCAGGCCGGCAGCGGTAGGTACATGGGGGAGTCGGAGCATGGTGGCGATGCCGCCGAAGCGCGGCATTTCGTTGCCGCCCAGTGGTTGGTGAAGAATCTTGTCCACGGGTAGGGCCTCATCGTCGTTGTTTTATTTATGTCGGTTGCACCGCACCGGGGAGGCTCGGGCACCGTTAGGGGCCGATTCTGCGAAATGTAGTGGCCGGGAAGAATCGCTACGGACAAATACTTAGTTCAGATTTTTCTAAACTAATGGCGGGAGGGGGGATAGACTTCGCGCCAGACGCCCAGCCACGGTGACCCCTTGTGGGAGCGAGCCTGCTCGCGATGGCGGTGGGTCAGTCAACATTGGAGTTGATTGTGCTGCCGCTATCGCGAGCAGGCTCGCTCCCACAATGATCTTCATTGTCTTCAACCGTGTGGGTTACCCCAAGATCGGAGCTTTCGATGGCCAACGCTTTACCCGACCTGAAACTATTACGCATCTTCGTCAGCGTGGTCCGCCATCAGGGGTTTGCCAACGCCCAGCAAGAGCTCAACCTCTCGACCTCGGCGATCAGCACCTACATGAGCCAGCTCGAAGCGGCCCTCGGCCTGGTGCTGTGCCATCGCGGGCGCGGCGGTTTCAGCCTGACCAGCAAAGGCGAGCTGTTCCATCAGGAAACCCTGCGCCTGCTCGGCGAACTCGAAGGCTTCGAGCAATACGCGGCGGCGCTGAAAGGTGAGCTGCGCGGTACGCTGAACCTCGGCGTCATCGACTCCACCGTCAGCGACAAGGCCTTGCCGTTCGCCGAAGCCATCGGCGCCTACAGCCAGGAACACCCGGCCGTGCATTTGCACCTGTCGGTGATGAGCCCGTACGAGCTGCAACTCGGCGTACAGGACAACCGCCTTGACCTGGCCATCGGTGCGTTTTCCACGCGCATGAGCGGGCTGGTCTACATGCCGTTGTACCGCGAGCAACACTGGCTGTATTGCAGCAGCCGTCATCCGCTGTTCACCGAGCGGCGCATTCCCGAACAGGTCATCACCCAGCAGCGCATGGTCGGCCGCGGCTATTGGAGCCAGGCCGAACTGGCGCGCCACGGCTTCAAGCACAGTGCCGCGACTGTGGAAAGTATGGAGGCGCAGTTGATTCTGGTGCTGTCCGGCGCCTACATCGGTTACCTGCCGGAGCATTACGCCCAGGCCTGGGCCGACAAGGGTGATTTGCGCGTATTGCTGCCGGCGACCTTTGGTTACCAGGCGCCGTTCTCGATGATCATGCGCCGGGGCCGCAGCCGCGAACCGTTGATCCAGACCTTCCGCGACCTGCTCAAGGCGCAGCTCAATCAGGCTTGAAACCATGTCCAGAATCCAATGCCCGCGCTGCCTGCGCCCGCAAACCCACTGCTTGTGCCCATTGATCCCGAGCCTCGACAGCCGCACTCGCGTGTTGCTGCTGCAGCATCCGAGCGAAGTGAACCATGCGCTGAACACAGCAAGGCTGGCGGCGTTGGGGTTGAACAATGCCGAATTGGTTGTGGGTGAGGTGTTCGAGGATTTGCCGGCGCTGTTGAATCAGCCGGGCTATCAGGCGCGATTATTGTTTCCGGCCGATGATGCGCAACCGATGCAGGCTTACACCGCAAACGATGAGCCACTCTTGTTGGTGGTTCCGGACGGCACCTGGCGCAAGGCGCGCAAAATGCTGCACCTCAATCCGCTGCTGGCGGCATTGCCCCGAGTGACATTGGCGGATGGCGGTGTGTCGCGTTATCGGTTGCGCAAGGCGCCGGCGCCGGGGGCGTTGTCGACGGTGGAGGCGATTGTGCAGGCGTTGCAGGTGCTGGAAGCGCCTGTCAGTTTCGAGCCGTTGTTGAAACCGTTCGAGGCGTTGATCGAGGGGCAGATTGCGGCGATGGGGGAGGAGGTTTTCCAGCGCAACCACGGTCCGAAATAATCGTTGGACTTGAAGGCCTCATCGCGAGCAGGCTCGCTCCCACAGTTGACCGGGTTCCTCCAGAAGAAACGCGATCACTGTGGGAGCGAGCCTGCTCGCGATGACGGTAAAACAATCAAAGAAAATCTCAGCAAAGACTACCTTTCCCGCATCGCCTCCGTCCGCGCTTTCAACACCGGTTTCAGCAGATAATCCAGCACACTCTTCTCCCCGGTAATGATATCCACCGTCGCCACCATCCCCGGAATGATCAGCAGTGGTTTCACATCCCCGCCCAAGTGGTTTTTATCGGTCCGCACCTGAATCAGATAGAAGCTATTGCCCTTGTCGTCAGTAATCGTGTCCGCACCAATCAACTCAAGCCTGGCACTCAACCCACCATAAATCGTGTAGTCGTACGCACTGAACTTGACCATCGCTTTCTGCCCCGGATGCAGGAACGCCACGTCTTGCGGGCGCACCTTGGCTTCGATCAGCAGGTTGTCTTCGATGGGCACGATTTCCACCATATCGCTGCCCGGCTGGACCACGCCGCCGATGGTGTTGACCTTCAGCACTTTGATAATCCCGTGTACCGGCGACACCACCGTCGTACGGCTGACGCGGTCATCGATGGCGATGCTCGACGCGGTGATTTTCGACAACTCGGTGCGTTTCTCATTCAGCTCTTTTGCCGCATCCGAGCGGAAGGATTGTTCCGATTCGTCGATCTTGCTTTTGATCTCGTTGATCGCCGACTCGGCGCGAGGAATCGCCAGCGTCGTGGCATTCAGCGAGCCGCGAATCTCCACTGCGCTGCGTTTGAGCCGCAGGATTTCCACCGGCGACACCGCCCCGGTGCCCACCAGTGGCGCGGACATGTTCATTTCCTGTTGCAGCAACGCCAGGCTTGAACTGTATTGACCCTGTTTGGAGCGGAACTCCGCCAGTTCCTGGGTTTTCTGCCGCAGTTGTTCGGTCAGCGTGCGTTGCTCGCTGGCCAACCGGCGTTGCCGTTGTTCGTACAGCGAGCGCTCGTCCTCGGCCACTTGCGGGGCCTTGGCGATTACCTCCGGCGACAAACTGAACGGCCGTCCCTCGGCCTCGGCAGACAGGCGTTCGACCTGCGCGGTCAAGGCATAACGATCCGCTTCACTCTCGCCCTTGTTCGACAGAAACCGCGTGTCATCCAGGCGCAGCAACGTGTCGCCCTTGTTCACCATTTGCCCTTCGCGCACGAAAATCTCGGTGACGATGCCGCCCTCCAGGTTCTGGATCACCTGCACCTTGCTCGACGGAATCGCCTTGCCTTCGCCCATGGTGACTTCCTGCAACACGGCGAATTTGGCCCAGACCACGGCGCTGATGATCAACGCAGCGGCGAGCCACACGGTGATCCGCGACCAGCGCGGTGAATCCTGCAACGAAGCGCCGGCCGTCTCCGGCATGAACTCGCTTTCGGCGCTTTTGCTGAAGCTGTCGAAGTAGCCGCGTGAGCTTTGTGACGATGACATGAGCGGACTCCTAGACGGCCGCAGAGCCGACACGGCCCTTGCGCAGTGCATCGATGACCGCTTCTTTCGGACCGTCGGCGACGATCCGCCCGTTGTCGAGCACCACCAGCCGATCCACCAGGCTGAGCATCGAGGTGCGGTGGGTCACCAGCAGCAAGGTTTTGCCCTGGACCCAACCGTGAAGTTTTTGCCGCAAAACATCTTCGCTGCTGTTGTCCATGGCGCTGGTGGGTTCGTCGAGCAGCATGATCGGCGGGTCGAGCAACAAGGCGCGGGCCAGCAATACGGCTTGGCGTTGCCCCCCCGACAGCAACTGCCCGCGTTCGCCGACGGGCCGGTCAAACCCTTGTGGGTGTTGACGCGCGAGCTCGGTGACGCCGGTCAGTTCGGCCACCTCCAGCATCCGCGCATCGCTGATGTAGCGTGCGCCGAGTGTCAGGTTGTCGCGCAGGCTGCCGGCCAGCAACGGCAGGTCATGGGCGACATAACCGATCTGCTGGCGCAGGTCGGCGACGTCCAGTTGCCGCAGGTCCAGGCCATCGAGCAGCAACTGGCCTTCTTCCGGTTCGTAGAACCCCATGACCAGTCGCCCCAGGGTGCTTTTGCCCGAACCGCTGCGACCGATGATGCCGACCCGCTCACCGGGTTTGAGGCTGAAACTGATGTTGGCCAGCGCTGGTGCATTCTGGCCGTTGTAGCGAAAGGTCACGCCGCTGACGTCGAGGGCGCCTTGCAGTTGCGTGCGCTCCAATGGCCGCTGTTTCGCATCGCGCTCCTGCGGCAGGCCCATCAGCGCATCGGTACTTTTCATGGTCAGTTGCGCTTGCTGATAGCGCGTGATCAGCCCGGCGATCTGCCCCAGCGGTGCGAGTACGCGACTGCCAAGCATGTAGGTCGCCACCAGTGCGCCGACGCTGAGGTTGCCGGCGATGATGCTGTAGACCCCGGCGACGATGGTCGCCATGCCGGAGAACTGCTGGATGAACAGCGTGCCGTTGGTGGCCAGCGCCGAGAGGTTGCGCGCGTGGCTGTCGAGGCGGGTGAGGGCGCCGTGGGTGCTTTCCCATTTGTGCTGGCGCTCGCTTTCGGCGCTGCAGGCCTTGAGGGTTTCCAGGCCGCCGAGGGTTTCGATCAGCAACGCCTGGCGTTCGGCGCCGAGGGTCAGGCTTTTTTGCACGGTGTCGCGCAGCCTTACCTGAATCACCATTGCGAACAGGATCGTAATCGGAAACGCCAGCAACGGAATGACTACCAGCCAGCCACCGAGCAGGCCGATCACCACCAGCATCAACACGGCGAAGGGCAGGTCGATCAGGCTGGTCAGCGTAACGGCGGTGAGGAATTCGCGCAGGCCCTGGAAGTCATGAATGCTCTGGGCAAAACCACCGATGGTCGCCGGCCGCGCTTTCATCGACATGCCGGTGATGCGTTCGAACAAGGTCGCGGACAGGATCACGTCGGTTTTCTTGCCGGCGGTGTCCAGCAAATGCGCGCGGACCACCCGCAATGCCAGCTCGAAACCGGTGCCGATCAGCAAGCCGATGGAAAGCACCCACAGGGTCGAAGTGGCCTGGTTCGGCACCACTCGGTCGTAGGTCTGCATCACGAACAACGGCACCATCAGCCCCAGCAGGTTGATCAGGAAACTCGCCAGGATCGCATCGCTGTACAGCCATTTCGACAGCTTCAAGGTGTCGCGAAACCACGCCTCCACACGCGGCACCAGTGGCGAACGCAGGTCTTCGAGTTCATGCCGTGGCCGGGCGAACAAGGCCTGGCCACTATAACTTTCGGCCAGCTCTTCACGGCTGACCCATTGCTCGCCGCCGTCGGCTTCGCTCGGCAGAATCAGCAGGCGACCATCATCGCCAAAGCGACGCAGCACGGCGGTGCGACCGTTGTCGAGGATCAGCAGTACGGGCAGGTTGAGCGCAGAAATGTCGTCCAGTTCACGGCGCAACAAACGCGCCTGCAAGCTGGCCCGGGCCGCTGCGCGCGGCAGCAGGTCCAGGCTCAGGCGTTGGTGTGCCATTGGCAGCCCGGCACTCAGGCTGGCACGACTGACCGTCGCGCCATGAAGTTTGCAGAGAATCAACAGACCGTCCAGAAGCGGGTCATCGAAGCTCAGCCGCGGATCGACACCAGTGTTGCCGGATTCCATGCTGGTCACATTGCTCGCTCCAGTACGCTACTTCAGTTCAGGCAAACGGGCTTCGTTTTTCACTTCGGTCTGGGCAATCGCGTCGGCGGGCAGTACCACGCGTTGTTTGCTCAGCAACTGGCCCATGTTTGCCAGCACGCGGTACATCGAGAATTCCTCGGTGTAGCGCACTTCGGTATAGCGACGGTTGGCGTTGTAGAGTTCGTTTTCACTGTCGAGCACGTCAAGCAGGGTCCGTTGGCCGAGGCCGAACTGGTCCTGATACGCCGCCCGTACACGGGTGGTGGTTTCGGCGTATTCGCGGGCGGTCGGGGTTTGTTTTTTCGCGTTGACCATGGCGTTCCAGGCCAGGTGAATGTTCTCGTTGAGCTGGCGCAGGGCGTTGTTGCGGATGTCCATGGCCTGGTTGATCTTGTGCGCGTCGGAGGCCAGTCGCGCCTTGTCGCTGCCGCCACGGAACAGGTTGTAGTTCATCACGACGCCGACGCGCCATTCGTTGTCGTGGCCTTCTTCACCGGCGATGTTGTTATTCGCCCCCACCGCGGCTTCAGCGTCGAAGCGTGGGTAGAACGGCGACTTGGCGACTTCGTACTGGCTCTCGGCCGATTGCACATCCGCCTGGGCCGATTTCAGGTACGGGTTGTTGTCGACCATGCTCTGTTGGGCATCCCGGATCGTGGCCGGCAATTCGCCGCGAATCGATGGTAGCGTTTCCAGTTCATCGGGCATGCGCCCTGTGACGGCGTAGAAATTCGCTTCGGCATCGGCCAGATCGACTTCGGCGGTGTCGAGGTTGTTTTCCGCGAGTGCCCGACGCGCCACGGACTGGTCGGCGTCAGCGGTGCTGCCGATCCCGCGCTGGGTGCGCAGGCCGATCTGGTCGTTGACCCGCAGGTGGGCTTGCAGGTTGTTCTTGGCCAGTGTCACCAGTTCGCGGCGCTTGAGCACTTCGAGGTAGACCTCGATGGTGCGCAGGGCCAGATCCTGTGCAGTGCCCTGCGCGTAATAGGCCCGTGAATTAACCACGCCTTTGGTGCGCTCGACTTCGTTGGCCGTGTTGAAGCCATCGAACAGCATCTGCCGCAGACGCAGTTCCGATTGGGTGTAATTCAGGATTTCCGTGTGGTGATTGCCGAAGGCCCGGGTGTTGGTGTTATCGCTGTACCCGCGCCCGTACGAGGCGTTCAGGTCCACGGAAGGATAAAAGCCCCCCTTGGCGACTTTCACGTCTTCATCGGCCGACAGACGGCTGTCCACCCGCGACGCCAGTTCCGGGTGGGTCGCAATGGTGCTCTGGATCGCCTCGGTCAGTGACATGGCGTGAGCCTGAGAAGTACAGGCCATCGCCAATAGAATCGCACTGCAGATGGGGTTCAATCGGCGCATGGGTACATCTCCCTGAGTCCTAATGGTGCTTATTAGTCGCCAATTATTTGACGACATTTATAGGTGAAACTGTTTCATGCTCTTTACAACAGAGCTAAGAACATTCTGGGAGGAATCTAAGAAGGATTTCTCATAAGGGTTATGCCAAAAAAAACTTATGCGCTCTGCAAAATCCAGCACATTGTTCACGTCGAAAGCCCTTGATTTATGAGCGTTAGGGCGCTCGAAAGGGCAAAAGGAAAGTTCCACCCACATATCGACTAGGGCGTAGAAGTGCTGGAGGGGAGGGACGCGAAACGGTTTTCTTGGTGACGGTTTTTTGTCACTTGGTTGGTTCAGAACCGTTACGCATCGCTCACTGGACGAGGTGTTACCGAACAGGATCCCGATGCCTTTGATTGCAGAGGGTTTTATTCCGTAGCGGACACGTCGCCCGTGAGCGACACGCTTGGCGAGATAGTCGCCAGGGCAGTGGCTTGGTGTTGACGAGCTGCTCCCCGGAAGAGGCTCGCTGGCCACCGCTTTACCCATGAGCACGTTCTTCGCAAACAACAGGATGCCGACGGCAGTCGGCAGCGGAGGAAGTGCACATGGCTACGCTCATCGGTATCGTCAGTAAGGTCATTGGTCAGGTGTTCGCCCAGGGGAGCGACGGTACCCGGCGTATGCTGATCGAGGGGGACCGGCTGTTTGCCGGAGATCAACTGATCACCGGGGCCGAAGGCGCGGTGGCGGTGCACCTGCAAAATGGCCAGGAACTGACGCTCGGGCGTGGCAGCAGTCTGCAAATGAACCCTCAGTTGCTGGTGGATCACGCCTCCCATGTGAATACACCTGAAGCGACTACGCCGACTCAGGCTCAACTGTCAGATGTCGAGCGAGTACAAAAAGCCATCGCGGCGGGCGACGACCCGACCCAAACCGCTGAAGCGACCGCGGCGGGGCCGGGCACACCGGGTGCGCCCGGCGGTGCATTGGGTGGCGGCCATAGTTTTGTGCTGCTGGAGGAAGTGGCTGGGCGGGTCGATCCGACTGTCGGTTTTCCCACTGCGGGCTTCAATGGTGTTCCCGAATTTCCCCGGGAGCGTCTGGCCGGTGATCCGGACGCCGGTGATCCGGACAATGGCGGCAATGCGACCGCTGCACCGATTGTGGCGGATACCCCGGATCGTCCGGACATTCCGGATACTCCAGACAATCCAGATAATCCAGACAATCCCGTCACCCTGGATGGCCTCGACGTAGAGGGCGGCGAGCTGACCGTCTACGAGAAAAATCTCACCTACGGCACCGACCCGGACGCACCGGCGCTGACCCAATCCGGCACCTTCACCGTCACCGCGCTGGACGGTCTGCAAACCCTCACCGTCGGCGGCATCGCCGTGGTCACTGCGGGTGTGGCGGCAGGTTTCCCGCAATCGAGCGAGACCGATACCGGTGCGATCTTCACCATCACCGGTTACAACCCGGCCACCGGTGTGGTGAGCTACAGCTACACGTTGCGTTACGACAGCGACCACCCGAATCCCGGTGGTGCCGACAGCATTTCCGAACACTTCGACGTCGTGGCCAAGGATGTCGACGGCAGCACCGCAACCGGGCAGATCAACGTCAACATCGTCGATGACACACCGAACGCCAGCCCGGACGCGACCTCGGTGGTGGAGGGCGGCACCGTCAGCGGCAACGTGCTGTGGAACGACGTCGCCGGCGCCGATGGCCCCTTGCTCGGCGGTGGCGTGGTCGGCGTGCGCGCCGGCTCGGATACTTCGACCCCGGTCAACGGCGGGCTCAACACCCACATCAATGGCACCTACGGTTACCTGACCCTGGACGCCCAGGGCAACGCCGAATACCACAGCTACCCGAACGGGGTGAATGGTCCCGGCGCGACCGACGTGTTCACCTACACCTTGCGTGATAACGACGGCGACGAAAGCACCACGACCATCACCATCGACGTCACCAATGGCTGCATCAGCCCGGTCACCCTCAGCGGCCTTGACGCGTATGGCGGTGAACTGACCGTCTACGAAAAAAACCTCACCTACGGCACCGACCCGGACGCACCGGCCCTGACCCAGACTGGCACCTTCAACGTCAACGCGCCGGATGGCTTGCTAACCCTCACCGTCGGCGGCATCGCCGTGGTCACGGCGGGCGTGGCGGCAGGTATCCCGCAATCGAGCGAGACCGATACCGGCGCGATCTTCACCATCACCGGTTACAACCCGGCCACCGGCGTGGTGAGCTACAGCTACACGTTGCGTTACGACAGCGACCACCCGAATCCCGGTGGTGCCGACAGCATCTCCGAGAACTTCGATGTGACGGCCAAGGATGTCAACGGCAGCACCGCGACCGGGCAGATCAACGTCAACATCGTCGATGACACACCGAACGCCAGCCCCGACGCGACCTCGGTGGTGGAGGGCGGCACCGTCAGCGGCAACGTGCTGTGGAATGACGTCGCCGGCGCCGATGGCCCCTTGCTCGGCGGTGGCGTGGTCGGCGTGCGCGCCGGCTCGGACACCTCGACCCCGGTCAACGGCGGCCTCAACACCCACATCAACGGCACCTACGGTTACCTGACCCTGGACGCCCAGGGAAATGCTGAATACCACAGCTACCCGAACGGGGTGAGCGGCCCCGGCGCGACCGACGTGTTCACCTACACCCTGCGTGATAACGACGGTGATGAAAGCACCACGACCATCACCATCGACGTCAGCAACGGCTGCATCAGCCCGGTCACCCTCAGCGGCCTCGACGCGTATGGCGGTGAACTGACCGTCTACGAAAAAAACCTCACCTACGGCACCGACCCGGATGCTCCGGCCCTGACCCAGACCGGCACCTTCACCGTCACCGCGCTGGACGGTCTGCAAACCCTCACCGTGGGCGGCATCGCCGTGGTCACGGCGGGCGTGGCGGCAGGTATCCCGCAATCGAGCGAGACCGATACCGGCGCGATCTTCACCATCACCGGTTACAACCCGGCGACCGGCGTGGTGAGCTACAGCTACACGTTGCGTTACGACAGCGACCACCCGAATGCCAGCGGTGCCGACAGCATCTCCGAGAACTTCGATGTGACGGCCAAGGATGTCAACGGCAGCACCGCGACCGGACAGATCAACGTCAACATCGTCGATGACACGCCGAACGCCAATCCTGAGGCAACGTCGGTGGTGGAGGGCGGCACCGTCAGCGGCAACGTGCTGTGGAACGACGTCGCCGGCGCCGATGGTCCTTTGCTCGGCGGCGGGGTGGTCGGCGTGCGCGCCGGCTCGGATACTTCGACCCCGGTCAACGGCGGCCTCAACACCCATATCAACGGCACCTACGGTTACCTGACCCTGGACGCCCAGGGCAACGTCGAATACCACAGCACCCCGAATGCCGTGAACGGCCCCGGTGCGACCGACGTGTTCACCTACACCCTGCGTGATAACGACGGTGATGAAAGCACCACGACCATCACCATCGACGTCACCAATGGCTGCATCAGCCCGGTCACCCTCAACGGCCTCGACGCGTATGGCGGTGAACTGACCGTTTACGAAAAAAACCTCACCTACGGCACCGACCCGGATGCTCCGGCCCTGACCCAGACTGGCACCTTCAACGTCAACGCGCCGGATGGCCTGCTAACCCTCACCGTCGGCGGCATCGCTGTGGTCACTGCCGGCGTGGCGGCAGGTTTCCCGCAATCGAGCGAGACCGATACCGGCGCGATTTTCACCATCACCGGTTACAACCCGGCCACCGGTGTGGTGAGTTACAGCTACACGTTGCGTTACGACAGCGACCACCCGAATCCCGGTGGTGCCGACAGCATCTCCGAGCACTTCGATGTGACGGCCAAGGATGTCAACGGCAGCACCGCGACCGGACAGATCAACGTCAACATCGTCGATGACACACCGAACGCCAACCCTGAGGCAACGTCGGTGGTGGAGGGCGGCACCGTCAGCGGCAACGTGCTGTGGAACGACGTCGCGGGCGCCGATGGCCCCTTGCTCGGCGGTGGCGTGGTCGGCGTGCGCGCCGGCTCGGATACTTCGACCCCGGTCAACGGCGGGCTCAACACCCACATCAACGGCACCTACGGTTACCTGACCCTGGACGCCCAGGGCAACGCTGAATACCACAGCACCCCGAATGCCGTGAACGGCCCCGGTGCGACCGACGTGTTCACCTACACCCTGCGTGATAACGACGGTGACGAAAGCACCACGACCATCACCATCGACGTCAGCAACGGCTGCATCAACGCAGTCAGCGACAATGGCGTCGCCATCATCACCAACGTCCTGTCGGGCAACGTCACGGTGCCGGGCGACGTGCTGCTGGCCAACGACATCGATGCCAACACCAACCCGCTGACCGTATCGCCAACCACCTTCAACACTGGCTGGATTGTCAAAGGTGCGGACTTTACCGGCAGCAACCCGAGCTACAGCTTCACCGGCAACAACGCTCAATCGGTGACCATCGCGCGCAGCGCATTCGTCGCCAACACCGCAGCCATGACCGCGGTGCTGGTGGTCAGCGGAGCGTTGGGCGAAGCCAAAAACAACAACGGCAACGGCAACGGCAACGGCAACGGCAACGGCAACAGCAACAGCAACAGCAATGACGAGGACCACATCACCGTCACCCTCAAACAGGGTGAAACCCTGAACCTCGATCACAACCTGGCGGGCGGTCACGTCACCATGGAGTACTCGGTCAACGGCGGCTCGTTCATCGGCATCGGCGATGGCCAGACCATCACCGCCGCAGTAGACGGCACCTACCAGATCCACATCATCAACATCGATGACGGCGGGCATGGCAACGGCAAGGGCGCGGAAAACTACCAACTGACCATGACCGTTGACTACTCCGGCGCCCACAACACCACCCCGGACTATCACGGCGCCTACGCCGTCGACGACAGCACAGCGGTGACCATCAGCTATCAGGACGGTCACACCCTCACCGGCACAACGGGTGACGACATGCTGGTGGCGGGCACCGGCAACAACGTGATCAACGCCGGCGACGGCAACGATGTGCTCACCGCCGGTGCGGGCAACAACGAGTTGCACGGTGGCGCCGGCAATGACTTGCTCTACAGCGGCGCGGGCAACGACCTGCTCGACGGCGGCACCGGTATCGACACCGCGAGCTACGCCCACGCCACCGCCGGGGTCAAAGTGGATCTGAGCCTGCTCGGCGCGCAAAACACCGTGGGTGCCGGCACCGATACCCTGACCGCCATCGAAAACCTCACCGGCTCCAGCTTCGATGACAAACTGACCGGCGACAGCCACAACAACATCATCACCGGCGGCCTCGGCAACGACGTGCTCAACGGTGGCGGCGGCGATGACGTGCTCATCGGCGGCCTCGGCAACAACACCCTCACCGGTGGTGCCGGTGCCGACTCCTTCCTGTGGCTCAAAGGCAACAGCGGCCACGACGTGGTCACCGACTTCACGCCAGGCACCGACAAACTCGACCTGTCGCAACTGTTGCAAGGGGAGAACGGCACGGCGGCGTCGCTGGATGACTACCTGCACTTCAAAGTCACCGGCAGCGGCGATTCACTGGTCACCAGCATCGACGTCAGCGGCATGGCGGGTGCTGCGCCGAACCAGACGATCGACCTGGCCGGTGTGGACCTGGCCAGCCATTACGGTGTGACACCGGGCGCGGGTGGAGTGATTGCCGGGGCGGATACGGCGACCATCATCAACGGCATGCTGAATGACCACTCGTTGAAGGTCGATACCGTGTGACCTGAAACCTTAAACAACAAAACCCGCCATCCCTGTGTAAGGGATGGCGGGTTTTTTGTTGTGCGTTGTTTGGGGAAGTGTCCGACCGGCGGTAGCAAAACCTGTGATTTCTGACAGTAGCCAGACGTTGGTGCCTGCCTTTAAATCATGTCATCGGTTGAGTGAAAGCGTTTTTTACAAGCAGTTCGACAAATCGATTTTTTACTCCCGTCGGCCGTCACCCTGGCCTTTCACGACATTGTTTTCCCGAACAAGCGCCGGGTCATTTTTGATCGTGCGTAGATCCGCCACATCCTGGGCAGTTGAAGCCCGTTAACAAGGAACTGTGAAATGACTATCTATGAAAAGTATAAAGTGCTGACTCCGCAAGAACAGCGGTTGTACAACAATAGAGTGATGCTGGCCAATCTTCCCAAACGACTCAATGATAAAGCTGTGTTGCCGAATACTACGTTGTTACCTGCGACTGCCGATGATCCAGGTAATCAGCTCAAGTATAGCGATCGGGTGTTTCCTCTGGCTGTGGATGTTCCTGTGTTTCCCGACGCCAATTCTCCAGATAGAGCGAGAATCACTGTGCAGTTGATGTGGGATGGCACCCTGATCGGATCTGTTCAGGAGTTTAGAACTCCTTTGACTCCCGCCGAAATTGCTGCGAAATTTCCAATGAAGTTTCAAGTTGAAGTCGGACGTATCAACGTTCCTGGGCCGCATAAATTGTCTTATAAGCAGTTTTACGGGCCGAATGATACCGATGCAACAGATCTTGTCATAAATATTGATATGGATCCGCCTGTCCCTGTCGGAAAAATAGTGTTGCCCCCTGAAATTGAAACAGATAGAGCGATTACCAAAGAGTATCTGGATACTCATGGTTTTGTTCATTTGACATGCAGGGAGTGGGGCGGGGCAAAAATTGGAGACACAATTGAGTTTCGGTATGGCTCATCGATACCCAACTCTCGACTCATTGAAGAAGTCGTGCGCGACGATCTCGGGACCCTGCCAGAGACCAGAAGGCTGACCCGCGCATTTATTGGCTCAGGAGAAGGGGAAACTTCGCTGTTTTTTGTCCTGTCTGACCGTAAAGGTAATAAAAGCTTGCAATCCGAGTTTCAGGTATTGGATGTGGTGCTCTCTGAACCTCCAAAAAACCAGACTCTGCTGGTTGGACTGCACGATGATGATGATCAGATCCTGGTTGAGGATGCACAGACACCGGTTACTGCCATAATCAACTACGAAAACAGGCAGCCTCAAGACAGGCTGCTGTTGAGCGTCGACGGGCAAATCCCCATCGATGTGCCCATTACCCAGGTTCCGTTTACACTTCCTCTGCCCTATAACTACCTGCATAACGGCAACGTGGGTCCGAAAACGGTTCCGCTTGTCTATCAGATCAAGCGAGGCAGACTTTTACATCCCAGGACTCCCACTCCGAAAGATCTGAACATTGACCTTGATTCGCCACTGCCGATTGATCCGGATAATCCGGGGTTGCCAGGTTTTCCGCATGACAAGCTTCTCCCGGTGACAGTGCAAGGTACGGTAACGACGGACCCTAACAAGATCAGGGCTGTTGACCTGGTTGACGACGTGGATGCGCAGGTACTTATTTATGAGGGGTTCAAGACGGGTCAGGTTGTATCGCTTTATGTAGAAGGAGTTGCCGTTCCGGAGGACCCTGCCAATACAAGAGGCAAGGGTGGCGTCTGGACGATGGACGGTACTGAAACAGCTACAACGATGTTGACCTTTACTATTGCTCCAGGAATTTTTGAAGCAAGCGGAAACAATCCGACCACCAAGGTTCACTACAATGTGACTCACTCGCTCAACGAGAACTTCAATCGTTCAAAAGATCAGGAAGTTGATGTTTTCCTAGTGCCGGTTACTATCCCCAAACCAAGATTCCTGCACACAGTTGATGATCTGGACGGGCCTACCTTAGGTTGTCGTTCGATCAAAGATGATTCATTGCTGGGCAAGGTCATTGAAGTAGAGGTTCCAGGTGGCGAGCCTAGGCTCGCAAATCAGGAACTTTTATTTGTCTATCAGGGCTATGTTAACGATTTTTCCAGCCCTCCGGACAATAAACCAGGGCCAGTAATACCGGGCAACACCGTAACGGTGAAAAAATCACCGACTACTGCTGAAGCCAGAGATGGCTTCCTTGTAAAAATCCCTTATGCACAGTTTGCCGTGACCGATGACGGTTGGGGCGACCTTAAGTATACGGCGTTAATAGATGGGCAACCGGCCTCGGGCGGATCCGATCCGACCAAAGTAACGATGCGAATCAGTGGGGGGACCTGCCCAATCTAATGACTTGTTTAAGGAGGCACCTGGTGCCTCCTTTTTTTGAGCGATGGGAATGGTTTTTATTGTTCCGTGCAATGGTTGGTTTGACGGATTTTCCGTAGTCGAAAGAGATTAGTCCTACATTTTTTCGTAGGAAGCGTCTGTATCGTCCGCACCCTTTGGTGTCTCCCAACAGTTGGCCAGCGGAGACCGGATCACGAGAAGGTGCAGGCAAATGACGACTGAATACAAAGTTTTACGCGTACCTGTGGGTACAGTTGCTTTTAAATCGCTGGCGACATTGCCGGCTTTTTTTTTGATGAGTTGTTCAGCGTTTGCGGCAACTATCGTTGATAACGGCAACACGTTGGATATCGATTCGTCTACGGCGCCAATCACCGATTATCTGGTGAGAAATAACAGCACGTTAAATATAACGGGCGCGACGACCAACAGTGTCACAGTCACCAGCGGTTCTACCCTGACGATCAATGGTGGAATCGTCAACGGCAATAGCGGCGGCAACGGTATAACGATCAACAGCAGTACGGCGACTATCAATCAGGCCACGGTGACCGCCGATGCCACCGCTTTGTTGGTCAACCGTCCTAACGGATCGAACCAGGGCTCTACGGTGACGGCTACTGACAGTCAGTTCAGTGGTGCCGTAACTGGCGCCACAGTGTCGGGCCTGAGTACTCTCGACTTGATCAATAGCCAAGTGACGGGAACGGCCGCAGGCAGTCGCGGGCTGGACATTTTTGGCGGCGCAGTGCGTGCAACGGCGGGCACCCGCATCAGCGGTGATGTTGCGGGTGTATTGATCAACGAAGACCCGGCGAACGTGGGGAATGCTTCCCTGGTGCTGGACAACTCTACCGTTGAAGGTCGCAATGGCGCGGCCATTGTTGTGGCGCAGGGCACCGATGCCAGCATCGAGGTGTTGAACAACTCCACGCTGATTGGCAATAACGGCAATGTACTTGAAGTGGAAGGCGCCTCGACGGCGAACATGCGGGTTGCGAACAGCGCCTTGCAAGGCAATGTGCAAGTGACTGGCAATAGCACCGCCAATCTCACCTTCGATAGCGCTTCGATGGAGGGCGATATCCTGCGCGAGAACGGTTCGACGGCCAATGTCACCTTGAACAATGGCTCAACGTTCACCGGACGCCTGAACAACAGCAACCTGAGCCTTAACAGCGGTTCGAGCCTGACCATGGTTGGCGATGACCGCATCGACACTCTGACGTTGAGCGACAGCACGGTTAATTTCGGTGCGCCTGGCGTGCCACGTGCGAATCGTCAACTTGAGGTGGGTACGCTCAATGGCAGCGGCATCATTGCCATGCAGGGCAACTTCCAGACCGGTGAAAGTGACTTGCTGAAAGCCGGCTCGGCCACTGGCAGCTATGAATTGGCCGTCAACGCTTCGGGCAAGGACGCGACGTCTCCTCAACAATTGACGCTGGTGCAGATCGGAAATAACCAGGCAGATTTCGCGCTGTTGGGTGGCCGGGTCGATGTGGGGACATGGCAATACGATTTAGCCGAAAGAACCAATGCCTCCGGCGAAGCGGAGTATTACCTGAACCCTACCACCCGACTCAGCTCCGGTGCTCAATCGGTAGTGGCATTGTTTCAAACAGCCCTTACCGTGTCCTATGGCGAATTGAAGTCGCTGGAAAACCGCATGGGCGAGTTGCAGGCGGATGACAAGCGCCACGGCCTGTGGGTACGAGCTTATGGCAACAAGTGGAACGTTGACGACGGTTCGATGGGTGTGGGTTATCGTCAAGAGCAACAGGGTTTCACCCTGGGCGCCGATACCCGACTGGGTGACAGTCCGTGGACTGTCGGTATGCTGGCGGGATACAGCAAATCCGATCTGAATCTCAACGGCGGCACCTCGGCCACGGTTGACAGTTACTACTTCGGTCCTTATTTCGGCTGGCGGAATCAGGACAATGGCTACTTCGTTGATGGTGCCCTGAAGTTCAACCATTTTCGTAACGAGTCCAAAGTCGGTATGAGCGATGGCAAACGTGCCGAAGGCGATTACAACAACTCGGCTGTGAGTGCGATGGTAGAAGGGGGGCGCCAAATTGATCTGGGGGATGGCTGGTTTGCCAAACCTTCTGTTCAGGTATCCGCTGCAATCATCCAGGGAGAAAGCTATTACTTGGACAATGGCATGAGCGCTGAGGGTGACGACACGCATTCATTGCGCACAAAGCTCGGCGTCATGGCGGGTCGAAGCATCAACCTGGGCGACACTCAGGTGCGTCCATACGGGCGAGTGGCGCTGGTCCATGAATTTGCATCGAACGATAACAACGTGCGGGTCAATGGAAACTCGATCAATAACAACCTGTCGGGCAGCGGTTTCGAAGTCGGTGCAGGGGTAATGGTTTCAGTGTCCGAGAGACTGCATCTTGGTGTCGGTGTCGATTATGCCAAGGGTAAAAATGTCGAACAGCCCGTGGCTGCCACCTTCAGTGCGAACTATCAGTTTTAAATGTGTGAGACAAAAAAAAACCGCTAAAAGCGGTTTTTTTTGCACTGCCACAATGGTCTTTGTTAACTGTCGGTAGAACCGTTCGCCGAAACCCGCGTGAACCTTACTTTATTCGATTCGGCGTTATGATCGTCGGAAGCAACGGCACTGACCACATAGGCACTGCCTACTGTCAATCCGGTGAGAAGTGTCGCCCAATTACCATCCTCGTTGGCCGACTCTGATTTCGGGTCGACGGTCCCGTTGACCTTGAGGTTGACCGACGCTAGCGGTTCGGTTTTGCCGCCGACTCTTACATAACTGGAGGTGGTGTTACCGTTATCGATAATTTCCTCTTTGGCATCATGCACTTGGGTTTCGCGTGGTGCGATGGATTTTCTGACCTCAAACGAGTACGGGCCAGACTCACCGCCATCGGGGTATTTTGCCTTGGCAACAAGGCGATAATTATCGAGTGACAGCGGGCCGATGGGGACTTCGTAGCCGTCAGCTCCGATTTGCCCCTCACCTAAATAGTCGTCGCCGTTGAAGATCTCGACGTACTCGCCTGCTTCGCCTTCGCCTTTGACAATCAGGTTGCTCTCATAGGTGAAACCACCGTCATCGACGGTTGTTCCATGGGTGTCAGTCACGGTGTCCAGCGTTACAAGATCCGCCCCTCTAACGGTAAAGGTTCTGGGCGTAGGGGTTACTTCCCCGTCACCATATAGTTTTTGGGCTTTCAGGCTGTGCACGCCTGGGTCCAGTTTGATTTTGATTTCCCACACCCCGTTATCCTTGGCGGTCGCCGGCGGAAATCCTTCTGAGGCGTCGTGGTCGAGGAGTTGAACATCCTTGCCTGGCCTGCACTTGCCCACGACGGTGAGGTTTTGGTCGGAGGTAGTGTCGCCTTCGTTGACAGGATTGCCGTCCGAGTCTTCGACAGCATCGAGAGACAGGCCGATGTCCGCTGCAACGTTGAAGTTTCGTGGTTCGGATGATTTACCTTCGCCGTAGAGTGCCTTGACGGTGATGGTGTAGGAGGTGCCTGACAGCAGATTCTTGAGTTCAAGTGTGTAAACGCTATTTTGGTTAACCGGCGCCTCTTCAAGTGGTGTGCTGCCATTGAACGCCTGAACCTTCTGGTTCGGGAGGGCTTTACCTGTGACGCTCACCGATGAGGAGTAGGTCGTTTCTCCTTCACCAATCATTCCCTCGTCATCTTCCAGGGACTCGATGATGGGGGCGTCGGCGACCACGGTGAAGGTTCGAGGTGGGCTGGAAACAGGTTTGTTGCCGTAATTACCCATGGCAGTCAGGCTGTATTTTTTGACTTCCTTGACCTCGAATAACTCGGTCTTCCATTGGCCTTCCCCGTCGCTTTGGGCGGATGCCAATGTATTGAAGCCGTCCCGTACCAGAATCGGCTTGTCCGGCTCAGCGGTTCCACTGACCGTGAAGAAGGTATCGGAGGTCGTGCCGTTTTGACCTACAAGGACATTTTTGGAGTCCCTGACGGCTCTGATACTCAATGTCAAATCTGTTTCCTCGGGCGCAGTGCCCGATGGGACGTTCGGTTGTCTGGCTGTCATGGTGATGGACTCCGGTCCTGGTGTGAGTGCCGGATTGATTTAATGCGTGAAGCATCAGCATTGACTACTGTCAGAAATAACAGTTGTGGAAGGGTTTCCGATAAGCGGTTGGAGTGACGGCCAGCATCACATCGCAATGGCTCGGATTTTCAGAGTGTTTTTTGCCGAAGAATATATACCGTCACCAGTACCGCACTGGTCAGCATGAACCCGCGCGCCCACGGCAGGGGCACCAGGTAGCAGGACAACAGAATACTCGCCCACATCAGGCCGATGGCGTAGACCTTGCCCTTGAGCGGAATGCCGTTGCCGTCGAGGTAGTCGCGAATCCACGGACCCAGCCGTGGATGCTCCACCAGCCAGTTGTAAAAACGCGGCGAACTGCGGGCGAAGCAGGCGGCCGCCAGCAGCAGGAAAGGCGTGGTGGGCAATACCGGGAGGAAAATCCCGATCACCCCCAGCGCTACGCTCAGCCAGCCGATGGCCAGCAGCCCGTAACGCAACATCAGGGAGCGGTTGCCTATGGGGTTGTCCATAGGCAAAACCTTAGTGGTGACGTGGCTTGAGGATCGCCGGTTTTTCGTCTGGCGCGTTGCACAGCAGGTACAGCGCGGTCAGGGCTTCCGGGATCTGCACGATCATGTCGTCCATCAGGTTGGCGTCGGCCGCGATGTCGGAGAACTCGGGCTGCTCGTCGAACAGACCCGAACCGACCATGATCGGCAGCAGCATTTCGCTGACTTCGTCTTCGGCGGTTTCGAACCAGGCCGCTTCGCGCAGGAACACGCCTTCCATGAAGCCGATGCACCAGCCACGCAGGTCGGAATCGTCCGGATCTTCGCCGAGGTCCAGTTCGCACGGCAGCTCGAACTCTTCATCGGACGCCAGTTGGCGGGCGATGTGAGCCTTGAGGGCCAGCAGGGTGGATTCGATGGCTTCACGCTCGGTGTCGTCGGCGTAATGCGGCTCTTCGGCGAAGAGGGCGTCGATCCATTCACGGTCGGGAACGCTTTCGGAACAGATCGACAGCGCGGTGAGGTAGCCGTGGGCGGCCACGTAGTCCAGCGCCTCGTCATGCAGTTCATCGGCGTCGAGGAAGACTTGCAGGCGGGTTAGTTGCTCAGCGAAGGACATTAAAGGGCTACCTTGGGAATTAACAGATGCGGGAATTCTAGGCCTTCTTGAGCACTCAGGCCAGCCGCGCGGCATATTTGCGCTCAGTGATTTTCCAGAACAGCGCATTCCTTGCTGGAGCGAGCCTGCTTGCGAATGCTGTGTGTCAGTCGGCGAGGATTTTGATGGTGTACATATCCGTTTCTGTGGTTACGGCTGCTATCGGTTTCGCCCTTACGGCGAGTCACTTGGAAAAGCCCCAAGTAACCAAGGGCTCTTGCCCCTTTCGTTCGGTGCCTCGCTGTGGCTCGG
>NZ_JACNDU010000027.1:0-66956 GCF_017351735.1 Pseudomonas sp. FW300-N2A2
TGCGTTGATGGCGGCGCAACAGATGGTGGCGGCGGGGGAAACGGGGTCGATCGTGGCGATTCTGTGCGATGGCGGCGAGCGCTATGAGACCAGTTATTACGATCAGGCCTGGCTCAAGGCGCAGGGGTATGAGTTGAGTGGGTTGATGGCGGCGGTGGCAGCGAGTGTCGAGCGCGGCGAGCCGCTTCCAGCGACCGTGCTGCGCGCCAACATCTGACACACCGAAATCCAATGTGGGAGCGAGCCTGCTCGCGATAGCGGTAGACCAGTCAACATCTCAGTTGAATGTTCAGCCGTCATCGCGAGCAGGCTCGCTCCCACAGGGTTCTGCATTGTTTCAGAAATTGCCGGTCAGGCCTCGAGGCCGAGGATATCGCGGGCCACGGCTTCAGCGATGCGAATGCCATCGACACCCGCCGACAGAATCCCGCCCGCATAACCCGCGCCTTCACCCGCCGGGAACAAGCCCTTCACGTTCAGGCTCTGCATCGACTCGTTACGGGTGATCCGCAACGGTGACGACGTGCGCGTCTCGATCCCGGTCAACACCGCGTCATGCAGCGAGTAGCCGCGAATCTGCTTCTCGAACGCCGGCAAGGCTTCGCGAATGGCTTCGATGGCGAATGCCGGCAAGGCCAGCGCCAAATCACCCAGTGCAACACCGGGCTTGTAGGACGGTTCAACGCTGCCCAGCTCGGTGGACGGTTTGCCCGCGATGAAATCGCCAACCAACTGTGCCGGCGCTTCGTAGTTGCTGCCACCCAGCACAAAGGCGTGGGATTCCAGGCGTTCCTGCAACTCGATACCGGCCAGCGGGCCGCCCGGATAATCGACTTCCGGGGTGATCCCGACGACGATCCCGGAGTTGGCGTTGCGCTCGTTACGCGAGTACTGGCTCATGCCGTTGGTCACGACGCGATTCGGCTCGGAGGTCGCCGCGACCACCGTGCCGCCCGGGCACATGCAGAAGCTGTAGACCGAGCGACCGTTCTTGGCGTGGTGCACCAGTTTGTAGTCGGCGGCACCCAGTTTCGGGTGGCCGGCGTACTTGCCCAGGCGCGCGCGGTCGATCAGCGACTGCGGGTGTTCGATACGGAAACCCACCGAGAACGGCTTGGCTTCCATGAACACGCCACGGCCGTGCAGCATGCGGAAAGTGTCGCGGGCGCTGTGGCCGAGGGCCAGAATCACGTGCTTCGAATGGATCTGTTCGCCGCCGTTGAGCTCGACGCCAACCAATTGACCGTCCTCGATCAACACGTCGGTGACGCGCTGTTGGAAGCGTACTTCGCCGCCCAGTGCACGGATCTGCTCACGCATGTTTTCCACAACGCCCGTCAGACGGAACGTACCGATGTGCGGTTTGCTGACGTAGAGGATTTCTTCCGGCGCACCGGCTTTGACGAACTCATGCAGAACTTTGCGCCCGATGAATTTCGGGTCCTTGATCTGGCTGTAGAGCTTGCCGTCGGAGAACGTCCCCGCGCCGCCTTCACCAAATTGCACGTTGGACTCGGGGTTGAGCACGCTTTTACGCCACAGGCCCCAGGTGTCCTTGGTGCGCTGGCGCACTTCGGTGCCGCGCTCGAGGATGATCGGCTTGAAGCCCATTTGCGCGAGCAGCAGCCCGGCGAAAATCCCGCACGGCCCGAAACCTACGACAACCGGGCGTTGCTGCAGATCGGCCGGCGCCTGGCCGACCACTTTGTAGCTGACATCCGGCGCCTCGTTGACGTTACGGTCATCGGCGAATTTGTGCAGCAACGCCGCCTCATCCTTCGCGGTGAGGTCGATGGTGTAGATGAAGCACAGTTCGGAGGATTTTTTGCGCGCATCGTAGCTGCGCTTGAACAAGGTGAAATCGAGCAGGTCATCACTGGCGATACCCAGGCGCTGCACGATGGCAGGGCGCAGGTCTTCTTCGGGATGGTCGATCGGCAGCTTGAGTTCAGTGATTCGTAACATGACGGGATCCGGTTCGCGGGGCGCACAACTGCGCCAAGGCGTTTGAAGGCGGCGATTATAAGCCCCAAAAGCCGAGTCCCGTGAGGCTTAAACGATCAGTCGTCGCGCGATCCGCCGAAATACCCGCAACCACGCTGAACCTGGCCATCAATGCGCAGTTCGGCGCTCATGTGTTGAACACTGCCGGTGCTGCTGTCGACGCAACGTTGCGGTGCGACCCACAGTTCGATGTGCTGGTTATTGGCTTCGGTGCTGAGGTTGAAGCGGCCATCGCCCAGTTGCTCTTCAACATAAGGGACGGCCAGGGGCGGTTGGCCCGCACGGTCGACGACCATGCCTTTGCCACTGACCTTGACGTTCCACTCGGGCCCGTGGCCGGCGGCGCGCAGGATCAACGGTTTGAAATTTGGATCGCCGCAGGCGGTGCCCGAGCGCTCGACGCGGTACAACTGCTCCAGATCGAGGCGGCTGTCGACGATCCGCCCGCGAACGTCAGCGAACAGCTTGCCTTGCGCATTGGCGAGGCTTGCGGCCTCTTGCAGGACGCTGGTGCCGCCGGTGTCGTTGACCACGAAACTGCGCTGCTCATTGCACGGCTGGAACAACAGCTTGCCGTCGGCTGCCGTCAACTGACCCTGCATTCGGGTCTGGCCCACGTGGGAGGCACTTTCATGCGGGCCATCGAACAACTGACAGGCCGCGAACAGTGGAAGCACGGCAACAAGGACTAAGGAACGGGCAACACGCATCTTTGGCTCTCCAGACAAGAGCCGCCACGTTACGCAGCCTGACCGTTCATCACAACCCCGCCGAGGTGTGTTGGTCCACCTGTAGGAGCACAGCTTGCTGGCGAAGGCGATCTTACGGACGCCTTCGCCGGCAAGCCGTGCTCCTACGGATTGTGTTGTTCAGCCGACGTGAAAGGTCTGACCGGTTTGCAGGCCTTCGACGCTTTTGGCGTAGGCCAGTGCCACATCGACAGCCGGAACCGGTTTGAAGCCGCGGAAATACGGCGCGTATTTGCCCATCGCTTCAACCAGGACATTCGGGCTCACCGAGTTCACCCGCAGGCCGCGCGGCAGTTCGATCGCTGCGGCACGCACGAAGCTGTCGATGGCACCGTTGACCAGTGCGGCCGAAGCACCGCTGCGGATCGGGTCGTGGCTGAGCACGCCGGTGGTGAAGGTGAACGATGCGCCGTCATTGGCGAATTCGCGACCGATCAGCAGCAGGTTGACCTGGCCCATCAGCTTGTCGTTCAGGCCGAGGGTGAAACTGTCGGCGGTCATTTCGTTCAGTGGTGCGAAGGTCACGTTGCCCGCCGCGCAAACCAGTGCGTCGAACTTGCCGGTCTGTTCGAACAGTTTGCGAATCGAGGCGCTGTCGCTGATATCCACTTGGAAGTCGCCGCTGTTGCGACCGATGCGGATGACCTCGTGACGCTCGGACAACTCCTTGTCGATCGCCGAACCGATGGTGCCGCCTGCGCCAATCAAAAGAATTTTCATGTTGTTGATCCTCATGTGTGTTGAAAGTGGCTTCAGTCTAGAGTGGTTTTTTCTGCGGATAAGCGCGCTAATAGGCAACCTTTGGTTTTCTAATGGAAACAATCCATGAGCGAGATGGATGATCTGGCGGCGTTTGCAGTGCTGATTGAAGCGGGCAGTTTCACCTTGGCGGCGCAACAACTGGGTTGCAGCAAGGGCCAGTTGTCCAAGCGCATCAGCCTGTTGGAGACGCGGTTTTCCGTGGTGCTGCTGCAACGCACCACCCGCCGCTTGAGCCTGACGGCGGCGGGGGCGGCGCTGTTGCCGCAAGCCCAGGCGCTGGTGGTGCAAGTGGAACGGGCGCGTCAGGCATTGGCGCGGTTGAAGGACGATATGGCAGGGCCGGTGCGTATGACGGTTCCGGTATCGTTGGGAGAAACCTTCTTCGATGGCTTGCTGCTGGAGTTTTCCCACAAGTACCCGCAGGTGCAGATCGAGCTCGACCTCAGCAACAATTACCGTGACTTGTCCCGCGACGGTTTTGATCTGGCGGTTCGCTCCGACGTCGGCAATGACGAGCGTCTGGTGGCGCGACCGCTGTTGGCCTGGCACGAACTGACCTGCGCCAGCCCGGCTTACCTTGAGCAACACGGCGAACCGCTGACCCCACAGTCCCTGGCTGAGCACCAGTGTTTGCTCAACAGCCACTACAGCGGCCGCGAAGAATGGCTGTATCACCAACAGCACGAATTATTGCGGGTGCGTGTATCTGGGCCGTTCGCCAGCAATCATTACAGCCTGCTCAAAAAAGCCGCGCTGGCGGGCGCCGGCATTGCGCGTCTGCCGTCCTACCTGTTGCAGGCCGAATTGGCTGACGGCCGTTTGCGCTGGCTCCTGCGCGATTATCAGACGCGTCGCATGCCGATGTATTTGGTGCATCCGTATCAGGGTGGGTTGCCCAAGCGCACGCAGGTGCTGGCGGATTACTTGATTGGCTGGTTCAAGCGCAGTGGGGAGGCGTTGGACAGGCTGTGAGCCATCACACGGTCCCTGTAGGAGCCGGCTTGCTGGCGATCGCGGTATAACATTCAACAGAGATGCTGACTGATACACCGCCATCGCCAGCAAGCCGGCTCCTACAGGGGGATTTCGTTGTTCGGGGGATTGGGGGCAGACACAAAAAAACGGCCCGAAGGCCGTTTTTTGTTTACCGCGAACGCTTAACCACCGAGGTACGCTTCGCGCACTTTCGGGTCGGTCAGCAGCGCTTCACCGGTGCCTTGCATCACCACGCGGCCGTTCTCCAGAACGTACGCGCGGTCAGCGATTTTCAGCGCCTGGTTGGCGTTTTGCTCGACCAGGAACACCGTCACGCCATCCTTGCGCAGCTGTTCGATGATGTCGAAGATCTGCTGGATGATGATCGGCGCCAGACCCAGCGAAGGCTCGTCGAGCAGCAGCAGCTTGGGCTTGCTCATCAGCGCACGGCCGATGGCGAGCATTTGCTGTTCGCCGCCGGACATGGTGCCGCCGCGCTGATTGAAACGCTCTTTCAGGCGTGGGAAAAGTCCGAGGACCTTGTCCATCTGTTCCTGGTAATCGCCCTTTTCAGTGAAGAAGCCACCCATGGAGAGGTTTTCTTCTACGGTCAGGCGAGCAAACACCCGACGACCTTCCGGCACGACGGCGATGCTCTTGCGCATGATCTGCGACGAACTCTGGCCGACGAGCTCTTCGCCCATGTAGCGGATGCTGCCGCTGTGGGCTTGCGGCGAACCGCAGAGGGTCATCAGCAGGGTCGACTTGCCGGCGCCGTTGGCACCGATCAGGGTCACGATCTCGCCCTGACGGACTTCGACGTTGACGCTGTGCAGCGCCTGGATCTTGCCGTAGAAGGTGGAAACGTTTTCGAATTGCAGCATTTACGCTTCCCCCAGGTAGGCTTTGATCACTTCAGGATTGTCGCGGATCTGTTCCGGCGTACCGTCGGCCAGAGGCGTGCCCTGGTTGATCACGACGATGTGGTCGGAAATGCTCATGACCAGTTTCATGTCATGTTCGATCAGTAGCACGGTGACGTTGTGCTCTTCACGCAGCATGCTGATCAGCGCCTTGAGATCCTCGGTTTCCTTCGGGTTCAGGCCGGCAGCCGGTTCGTCGAGCATGAGGATCCGCGGGCGGGTCATCATGCACCGAGCGATTTCCAGGCGACGTTGCTGACCGTAGGCCAGGGTGCCGGCCGGACGGTTGGCAAACGCCTTGAGGTTGACCTTGTCCAGCCAGTACTCGGCGAACTCCATGGCTTCGCGTTCGCTTTTGCGGAAGCCCGGGGTCTTGAACAGGCCCGCCAGGAAGTTGGTGTTCAGGTGACGGTGCTGGGCGATCAAGAGGTTCTCGACCGCCGTCATGTCCTTGAACAGCCGCACGTTCTGGAAGGTGCGCACCACGCCTTTGAGGGCGATCTTGTGGCCGGGCAGGCCTTCGATCGGCTCGCCGTCCAGCATGATGCTGCCGCCGCTCGGCTTGTAGAAACCGGTCAGGCAGTTGAACACGGTGGTCTTGCCGGCGCCGTTGGGGCCGATCAGTGCCACGACCTGTTTCTCTTTCACGCTCAGGGCTACGCCATTGACGGCCAGCAAGCCGCCGAAGCGCATGCTCAGGTTTTCGACTTTAAGGATCTCGCGGCTCATTTGCGCAGCTCCATGTGAGGACGTTGCATGGGCAGCAGACCTTGAGGACGCCAGATCATCATCAGCACCATCAAGGCGCCGAACATCAACATGCGGTATTCACTGAACTCACGCATCATTTCCGGCAACAGGATCATCACCGTGGCGGCGAGTACGACGCCCAGCTGCGAGCCCATGCCACCCAGCACCACGATGGCGAGGATGGTCGCCGACTCGATGAAGGTGAAGGACTCCGGTGTGACCAGGCCCTGACGCGCGGCGAAGAAGCTGCCCGCGAAACCGGCGAAGCACGCGCCGAGGGTGAAAGCCGAGAGCTTGATGATCGTCGGGTTCAGACCCAGAGCACGGCAGGCGATTTCGTCTTCACGCAACGCTTCCCAGGCGCGGCCCAGGGGCATGCGCAGCAAGCGGTTGATGACGAACAGCGCAAACAGCGCGAGGAACAGCGCGACCAGGTAAAGAAAGATCACCTTGTTGATCGAGTTGTATTCCAGGCCGAAGTACTCGTGGAACGTCTGCAGGCCTTCGGCCGCTTTGCGTTCGAAAGTCAGGCCGAAGAACGTCGGTTTCTCGATGTTGCTGATGCCGTTCGGACCACCGGTGATGTCGGTCAGGTTACGCAGGAACAGACGGATGATTTCGCCGAAGCCCAGGGTCACGATCGCCAGGTAGTCACCGCGCAGACGCAGGACCGGGAAACCGAGCAGGAAGCCGAAAGTGGCCGCCATCAGGCCGGCGATCGGCAGGCAGATCCAGAAGCTCAAGCCGTAGTAGTGCGACAGCAGCGCGTAGCTGTAGGCGCCGACGGCATAGAAGCCGACGTAACCGAGGTCGAGCAGGCCGGCCAGACCGACCACGATGTTCAGGCCCAGGCCGAGCATCACGTAGATCAGCACCAGCGTGGCGATATCCACCGCACCGCGAGAACCGAAGAACGGCCAGACCAGCGCGCCGACGATCAGCGCGATGATGATCCAGCGTTGGGTGGTCGGCAGGGTCAGGAAATTACTGGCCTTGGCCGGCATCACCGGCAGGTTGGGCGAGGATTTCCAGGCCGAGCTGATCTGCTGGTCGAACAGCACCCGCAGGAACATCAGTACCGAGCACACGGCGATGGTGATCAGCGTTGCAGTGCTGGTGCCATGGACTTCGAGGTTGATGCCGACAATGGTCAGCTTCAGACCGAGTACCGGGTAGGCAACGGCCCACACCAGCAAGGCGCTGAACAACGCCTGTTTAAGATTCCTAGTCATACTTTTTCAACCTCCGGACGGCCCAACAGGCCGGTAGGCCGGAACAACAACACCAGAACCAATAGGCCGAACGCCACGACGTCCTTGTACTGGTCGCCGAAGATATCGGCACCGAAGGCTTCCGCCACCCCAAGCACGATCCCGCCGAGCATGGCGCCGGGGATGCTGCCGATACCGCCGAGTACCGCTGCGGTGAAGGCCTTGAGGCCGACCAGGAAACCGGCGTTCGGGTTGATCACGCCATATTGCATGCTCAGCAGCACGGCCGCGATGGCCGCCAGTGCGGCACCGATGACGAAGGTCAGGGCGATGATGTTGTTGGTGTTGATACCCAGCAGGTTGGCCATCTTGATGTCTTCGGCACAGGCGCGGCAGGCGCGACCCAGGCGAGAGCGGGAGATGAACAGCGTCAGGCCGAGCATGGCGATCAGGGTCACCACGAACACCACGATTTGCATGTAGGAAATCAGCACTTCATGTGCGCCACCTGGCCCGATGGCGAAGTTGCCGGGGATCAGGTTGGGGATGGATTTGTCCTTGGAGTCTTGCGCCAGCAGAACCGTGTTCTGCAGGAAAATCGACATGCCGATGGCGGAAATCAGCGGGATCAGACGGTTGCTGCCGCGCAAGGGGCGGTAGGCAATCCGTTCGATGCTGTAACCGTAGGCACTGGTCACGACGATGGTCGCGAGGAAAGCGGCGGTCATCAACAGCGGAACACTGTCGAGTCCCATCATGGACAGGCCCGCAATGGCGATGAACGCCACGTAGGAACCGATCATGTACACCTCGCCGTGGGCGAAGTTGATCATTCCAATGATGCCGTAAACCATCGTATAGCCGATGGCGATCAGGGCATACGTGCTGCCAATGGTCAGACCATTAACCAGCTGTTGGAAGAAGTGATAGATGTCAGGCATTACAGCGCTCCTAAAAACCTGATACGCATTTCACTGGTGGAGTCATTTTCCCGCTCGAGCCCCGTGGATCTGCATCCACTTCGAACGCGAGGTTTGCCAGCGAACCGCTGATGACGGTTTTGAGATTTTCAGGTGGGGAGACTGGCGGATCACGCCAGCGCGGCCCAATACGTTCGTAAAACAAAGCCCACGGCACGCCGTGGGCTTTATTGGCAGTCAGTCAGGCAACGCCTTACTGAGGCTTGGCTTCAGTTTTTGGTTTGCCGAAGTGCCACTCGTAAACCACAAATTTGAAGTCTTTCAGGTCGCCCTTGTCGTCGAAGCTCAGGTCGCCGGTAGGGGTCTTGAAGGTGCCTTTGTGGATGGCTTCAGCCACTTTGGCGGAGTCTTCGGACTTGGCAGCCTTGATACCATCGGCAATTACAGTCACCGCCGAGTAGGCCGGGAACACGAACGGACCGCTCGGGTCTTCTTTCTTCGCTTTGAACGCGTCAGCCAGGGCGATGTTGGCAGGATCCTGGTCGAAGGATTTCGGCAGGGTCACCAGCAGGCCTTCGGAAGCTTCCTTGGCGATCTGCGAAATGGAGTCGTTACCCACGCCTTCCGGACCCATGAACTTGGCTTTCAGGCCTTTTTCCTGGGATTGACGCAGGATCAGACCCAGCTCCGGGTGGTAGCCGCCGTAGTAGACGAAGTCGACGTTGGCTTGCTTGAGCTTGGAGACCATCGAAGAGAAGTCTTTGTCGCCGGCGTTGATGCCTTCGAACACGGCAACCTTGACGCCTTTGCCTTCCAGGGTTTTCTTCACGGCACTGGCGATGCCTTCACCGTATTGCTGTTTGTCGTGCAGGACAGCAACGATCTTCGGTTTTACGAAGTCGGCAATGTAGTTACCGGCGGCAGGGCCCTGGGCGCTGTCCAGACCGATAGTACGGAAGATCATTTTGTAACCGCGATTGGTGATGTCCGGGCTGGTGGCAGCCGGGGTGATCATGATCACGCCTTCGTCTTCGTAGATGTCCGAAGCCGGTTGAGTGGAGCTGGAGCACAGGTGACCGACTACGAACTTGACGCCGTCGTTGACGACCTTGTTCGCTACAGCCACAGCTTGTTTTGGATCACAGGCGTCATCGTATTCAACGGCTTCGAGTTTCTTGCCGTCTACGCCGCCCTTGGCGTTGATCTGTTCGATGGCCATTTTGGCGCCACTGAACTGCATGTCGCCGTATTGGGCTACAGGGCCGGTTTTAGGGCCGGCGATGCCGATCTTGATGGTGTCAGCTGCGAACGAATGGCTGGCAACCCCGGCCAGAACCATAGCGGCAAACAGTTTGGAAATCTGCTTAGTAGCCTTAGTCATAGTGCTCCACTCTTACTGTTGTAGTTTTTATAGTCCTGGCGCCGTAGCAGCAGAACCGGGTCAGATATCTTCGAATATCCTCCGGAAAATGCCCCCGGCAACTGTACCGGTACAGTGTAGAGCGCCGATTGTTAGCCTGGGAAGGCAGCGCCGGGGGGCAAAACCTGAGGGTGTCGCTTTTTTGAAAGAAAAAGACAGAATTGCGGCGGGGGTTGTAGCTGAATTCTCAGCAATCCTTGGCTTTCCTGCAGTTTTCAATCGGTAACTCAATTGCATCCGGGTTTTTCTGCCTGACCACCGACGTTATCATCCACGTCGATTTCTTTTCCGGACAGGACCCATGACTCAAGAACCTAGCACCCTCTATGCCAAGCTGCTTGGTGAAACCGCATCTATTACCTGGAAGGAGCTGGAGCCCTTCTTCGCCAAGGGTGCCCTATTGTGGGTCGATCCCGGTCTGGATTTGATCGCGGTGGCCGAGGCTGTGGCGACGGACGAAGGGACGAAAGTGGCTGCCTGGCTGGCCGCCGACACGGTCGCCAAGCTGTCTGAAACGCGGGCGCTGGATCTTTTCGAACGTGATCCGGAGTTGTGGGCAGTGGTGGTTTCGCCGTGGATTCTGATCCAGGAAAGGGCGACGAAGTGAAGTTGTGCACCGAATGAGTGCGTCGCTTCGCCGGGGAAAAGTGTGTAGCCGAGTAGCGTGATGGCATGTTGCCGTAGAGAAAGGCCACAGGCGGAGTTGGCATAACGGTGACGTAAACGTAACGGGCACAGTTTATTGAGCAGCCGATGGGCTGCTTAATTGTTTCTGGATGTTGGATTTGGGGGGCTATTCAGGCTGGGAGGCGTGGGTTGTGTACATATCCATTGCTGCGGTAACGGCTGCTAATGGTTTCGCCCTTACGGCGAGTCACTTGGAAAAGCCCCAAGTAACCAAGGGCTCTTGCCCCTTTCGTCCGGTGCCTCGCCATGGCTCGGCATACCCTCGCTCCGGTCCTGCTCCGTGGGCCCGCCGCCATCGGCCATCCATGGCCGGGGGCGGCTAACCCGGCATCCATGCCGGGTTGCCCACTGCGCAGAACCTCCACTCGGCCTCCCCATGGGGCAAGCAGATCAAATTCAAAAGCCAGATCAACAGCGCGCGAGGCGGCCTTAAAGCCGACCTGGCTCTTTGGTGGTCCGCGTTGTCCTTCTTTGTTTCGTACACTCATTCCGGACTTGTACACCAATCCCCTGTAGGAGCCGGCTTGCTGGCGATGGACGTTAACGATGACGCGGGCTGCCTGAATGTGCGCGGTGGCTGGGCGTTTTTCGCGAGCAGGCTCGCTCCTACATGGGAGCGGCGTCAGCACGGTCAAACAAGCGCAGCGCGCCCGCTTGACGCCCCGGTCGGCCCAGAGGCCGCTTCGTTTTTGATTTTGATTTTGATTTTGATTTTGATCGCAAGCGCCCCGTTAACCACGCTGGCCGAACGCAGGCATTGCGCAGCGGGGAAACCGGCAAGGATGCCGGTTTAGCCGCGCTGGGCCAGGGATGGCCCATCGCGGCGACCCGCGGAGCAATGCCGGAGTTGAGGGCACACCGAGCCTAGGCGAGGTGCCAAGTGGTGGGGCAAGAGCGCTTGGTTACTTGGCGCTCTTCCAAGTAACTCGCCGTAAGGGCGAAACCAATATCAGCCATCACCCAAAAAACGGATATGCCCCCCAAGCTTGAATCTAAAAGCCTGAGGAGCGGCATCAGATCAGACGGTAAACGTCTTGCCCGTGTGGTTATTAAGCGAAATAACCTTGGTCTTGCCAATCCGGTGACGGTAGATCTCGCGCAGGTACTTGATCGCCTTTTTCACGCAATCGCGCGACAGGCGAATGTCATTGATCGAGACAAATTTTTCCTTGTCGTTGATCAGCTCGCGGTACTTCTTCTCGTACATCGGTTTGATCGCATACCAGTTGGTATCGAGGATCTTCGCCGGGTTCTCGAACTCGTTCAGCAAGTCGTCGATCAGCTCTTCGTTGAAGTCTTCGTTGATGATGAAGTCGAGGATCGAGTTGTCCAGCGTGTCGTCGAAGCGGTACGGGTTCTTCGCGAAGCAGCGCTTGATGAAGGCCACGATCAGCGTCAGGAAGTCGTCCGACAGGCACGGGCTCTTGGCGATCAAGGTGGTCAGCGACAAGTTGGCCGACGCGCCGATCACCAGCGCATAACGCTTGAGCGTGGTGTTCGGGAACAGGCTGTTGAGGTGAGTCTTCAACCGGTTCAGGTCCATGTACGACAGCTTGTAGTCTTTTGGCAGCGAAACAATCGACACCACCGACGAGCAGTTCTTGAAGAAGTGCAGGTCGTGCAACGCGGCCGCGTCGTAACCGGAATTCTTGTACTGCTCCAGCGAGGCGCGATAGCGCTTGGACTCGATCGGCAGCAGGCTGATGCCTTCAATGGCCTGGGTCACTTTGTTGAAGTGCGGCAGGTCGATGGAGCGGAAGAACAGGTCATCGATGTTCAGGCGCTGCGGCTCTTTCTCGAACACCTTGAACTTGTCACTGCTTGGCGGCGGGGTTTCCGGCACGACGGATTCTGCGTAGGCAATCGCCACCGGGCCGGCCAGGCTCATGAACAGGTCGTTGGCGTCGAGGCGAATGGTTTCGCCGATGTCGATGCCGGCGCGACGGAAATAGTTCTGGTCGTAGTCAGTCGTGACCGCCTGCGCCGTCAGAATGTTGAAGATCTGCTGCGAAATGTATTGGTTGGCGTGCTTTTCCATCGCGTTGACGTCGATGTTCTGGATGTTGCCGTCATCGCTTTCTTCGGCATAACGCATGATGTCGTTGGAAATCAGCATCATCGCGTTCCATGGGCGGATACGGCCCATGACGCTGGCTTCGCTGCTGTCTTCGTTGGCGAAGTTGTAGGAGAAGTCCCATTCTTCCGAGAGGTATTTGCACAGCAGGCGACCGGCGTTGATGTGCAGCGCCTCGGACATTTCACTGCGGTGATCGGAAATGTTCGGCAGCACGCAGATGCCGCTGGTGAAGATCGGTTCGAAGACGAAGGAATGACCGCTTTTGCCGTCGTGCTCGTCCATCGGCTTGGTGTCGAACGTCTTGTTCATGTACGAGTGCTGCTGGGCCAGGCCGAATTCCGAAGCCATGCCCGAACCGGTACCGCCGCCGGCACTGAAGATCGAGAAGTACAGGCGCGACTGGTTAGCCTTGATGCCGCAGCTGTCGATCAGGTACGAGTGAATCATTTTCCAGTCCGGGCTGGAGAAACGCTGGGTGTCCTTGTTCAGGATGATCTTGGCCAGGTACTGACCGAGGATCGGCGCGTTACCGGCGCCACCGGCGTGGACTTCCGACAAGTCCATGATCTTCATTTTGCTGTAGTCGCGCAGGAAGCCGCTTTTTTCGCCTTTGCGCGAGAAACGGATGCGACCGGCGATGTCTTTGTCGAGGTCGCCGAGCATTACCAGTGGTTCGACCAGGAACACCGGCTTGGTGGCCTTGTTCGGGCCCAGGCGCAGGTTGTTGCGGATCCACTGGGCCGGGCTGTAACCCTTTTCCGCGTAGCGCTTGTCCGGCGACAGGCGATCTTCGTTGTTGAATTCGTTGAGGTAGAACTTGCGGGCGTTGTACACCAGCTCCGCGACGTCCAGCGCGATGTTCGAGCCGCAGCGACCGAGGCCGATCAGGCACACCGACGGGAATTCCTGATCGTTGTGCTGTTCGTTATCGCCTTCCAGGTGCGGCGGGCGCGGGAACACCATGTCGCGCAGACCGTCGAGGTTATCGAGGATGCGGTCGGTATTGGTCTCGGTGAAGTACAGGTATTGCTGAGTCGCCAACGGGCGCGAGGGGCTCAATGGCTTCGACGGCGTGGGGCTGTTCGCCGCGGGGCTCAGCGTCAGATCGGAAATCGCAGTGGCCGGATTGTTTTTAGAAGTCATTGTGCGCCATGTACCTGGGCTGGTTGGCTGGACGACAACGTGTCGTCAAACCATCACGGATGGGTTCTCGCGTCTTTTTTCAGCGCGTATTGGGCCCAAGCGTCAGGGACTGGGCCTGAACATCACTCGGGGGAATCCTTTCCTTAGTCATGATGAATCGGCCAATATTTGGCGATCTTTAATGAAAAAGGAGGCCAAATGATGTCAACCCTACCTTCGTTGGGTTTTGCCGGTATCGGCCTTATGGGCCTGCCGATGTGTCGGCGCCTGCTGGCTGCGGGGTTTTCGCTGACTGTATGGAACCGTAATCCGGCCAAATGTGCTCCGCTGGTCGAGGCGGGTGCGCGACAAGTTGCCACGCCTGCCGAGCTGTGTCGGCACGCCGATGTGCTGATGTTGTGCCTGGCCGACACGGCCGTGGTGCGCGAGGTGGTGTTTGGTCCGGGCGGAGTGGCTGAAGGTGGGAAAAGCGGCCAGTTGCTGGTGGATTTTTCCAGCCTGGAACCCACCGCGACGCGGGAAATGTCGGCGCAGTTGGCCAGCCAGACCGGCATGCGCTGGCTGGATGCTCCGGTGTCCGGGGGCGTTATCGGCGCCGAGGCCGGGAGCCTGGCGATCATGGTGGGCGGCGAAGCGGCGGACCTTGAGCGTGTCAGGCCTGTTCTGCTCAGCCTCGGCCAACGTGTCACTCATATGGGCGCGGTCGGGGCGGGGCAGGTGACCAAGGCCTGCAATCAGATGATCGTTGCCTGTAACGCTCTGGTCATCGCCGAAGTCGTGGCGCTGGCCGAACGTTCCGGTGTGCAGGCCAGCCTGATTGCCGAAGCGCTCGCCGGCGGTTTTGCCGATTCAAAGCCGTTGCAGATCCTCGCCCCGCAAATGGCCGAAAGCCGTTTTGAACCGGTGAAATGGCACGTGCGCACGCTGCTCAAGGACCTCGATACCGCGGTGAAATTTTCCCGTGAGCAAGGTTCGGCCACGCCCATCAGCGGATTGGCCGCACAATTGATGCGGTTGCATGGTAGCCAGGGATTCCTGGAAAAAGATCCGTCGACCCTGGTGCAGCTGTACCGCGAACCGGACTCAGCGGGCTGATCGTGTGCCCGTGTTGGCGCTGGTTGATTTCACTCAGCACCGGACGCAGTTCCGCCAGCGGCACCGGGCGGCTGAGCAGGTAGCCCTGGACGAAATCGCAGCCGTTGCGCTGGAGAAACTCGTATTGCTCAAGGGTTTCGACGCCTTCGGTGATCACCTGCAAATGCAGGGTGTGAGCCATGACGATAATCGCCTGAACGATTTCCATGTCCTGAGTCGACTTGGGAATGTCCTGGATGAACGAGCGATCGATCTTCAGCGAGTTGAGCGGCAGGCGCTTGAGGTAGGCGAGGGAGGAATAACCGGTGCCGAATTCGTCGATCGACAGCGACACGCCGAGGGCGCGGATCTGGCGCAACAACACCAGCGAATTGGCGATGTTGACCATCAGCGCGTTCTCGGTCACTTCCAGTTCCAGTCGCTGCGGCGCCACTCCGGCAACCCGCAACGCGTGTTCGATTTCATCGGCGAGGTCTTCGCGCGCCAGGTTCAGCGGCGAGCAGTTGACGGCGATGTGCAGTTCTTCGTAGCCCTGACGTGACAACTCGCTCAGGTCCTCGCAGGCTTTGCGCAGAACCCAATTGTCCAGCTCGGCAATCAACCCGTTGGCCTCGGCGATGGCAATGAAGCGGTCTGGTGTCAGCAGCCCGTGAACCGGATGTTGCCAGCGGACCAGCGCTTCCAGCTTGCTGACCTGTGCGGTTTGCAAGTCGAAAATCGGTTGGTAATGCAGGATCAGCCCGGTGTTTTCATGCAGGGCGTGGCGCAGTTCCTCTTCGAGTTGCAGCTCCAGCGTGGCTCGGGTTTTCAGGTTCGGGCTGAAGAAATTCAGGCCATTGCGGCCGCCGCCCTTGGACTGGTACAGCGCCAGGTCGGCGTGTTTCAGCAATTCCTCGCAGGTGGTGCCATCCTCCGGAAACAGGCTGATGCCGATGCTGGTGGTCATGACCATGCGCCGCCCGGACAGCTCGATCGGTTCCTTCATCTTCAGCATGATGCGCTGGGCCATGGCCCGTGCTTCCTCGCGTTCACGCAGGCTGATGAGGAGGCAGAACTCGTCACCGCCGAAACGCGCCACCACATCTTCGTGGCTGCGAACCGAACCCTTGATGTGCTGGGCCAGGACTTTGAGCAATTCGTCGCCGGCGTCGTGGCCGAGGCTGTCGTTGATCCGCTTGAAGTGGTCGATGTCCAGAAACATCACCGCGAGCATGCCGCCTTCATCGGTTTTCTGGAGCAGCTTCTCGGCGAAAATCTGGTTGAAGCCGCGGCGGTTGATCAGGTTGGTCAGGGCGTCATAGTTCGCCACTTCTTGCAGCGACATGCGCGCCTGATCCAGTTGGCCGAGCAGCGTGTTGACCCGTTGCAGGTCGCGTTCCTTGTGTTGCAGTTTCTTGTCCGCCAGTGCTGCGCCGATGCTGCTGCCGATGATCAGCAGCGTGATGACCGCCACCGTCAGCCCCAGTTGCAGGTGATTGTTGTCACCGGGCAACGTCAGCGGGCTGCCGGTCGGCAGCACCAGGCTGAAGGCGGCCATGCCAGTGAAATGCATGCTGATAATGCCCGCCCCGAGCACCAGGCTGGCGCTGAATTTGACCAATTGATGGAGCAGGCCAGAGCCTTCGCGCAATCGACTCGACAGCAACAGCGCCGCGAGGCTGGCGCCAATGGCGATGACGATGGAAAGGATGAACAGCACCGGTTCGTAATACGTCATCGCATTCGAACGCATCGCCGCCATGCCCACGTAATGCATGATCGCGATGCCCAGGCCAATGCAAATGGCCGCCTGGATGTACTGCCGGATGCTCAGGTGAGGATGACTGAGGGTGTGCATCGCCAGCCACGAGGCGAACAGGGCAATCAGCAGGGAGGCAAGGGTGACGGGCAGTTCGTATTGAATCTCGACCGGCGCCTGGAACGCCAGCATGCCGATGAAGTGCATGGCCCAGATGCCGCCGGCCAGGCACCCGGCGCCGATCCAGCGCCACAGCCGTTGTGACGCCGGGTTTTCCGAATGCCCGACCCGTTCGGCCATGTCCAGCGTGGCGAAGCCGCCCACACAGGCGACCAGATAGGCCAGCAGCACCAGAAAAGGATCATGTGTGCAATTGAGGACAACTTGCCCGTTCGCGGTCAGCTCGGTAAAAAAATGCAAACCAAGCCACTCCATAGCATGCCCCGTCTTGTCCCGGCCCGCGCCATGCACGCTGGCGAATGCTTTGGAGTATAGAGGTCATACAAAGAGCGTCAGCGGTGATGGCACATTGGCACTAATGATTTTGGCATAAGTGTTATAGCGTTTACGGCTAAGGCTCAGGCGATCTGCTCATAAGGTAAATCGGGTTGCAGCGCTGGTAACCCGAAGGCGGCTCGTGCCGCATCGCAATCCACATTCGCCTCGCCGTTGGCCCAGGAAGCATCGAACTCCCGGCAAGTGCTGGAGCGTTGGTCGTAAATCGAGCATTGCACCGCGGTGCCGACTTCACCGACCAATCCGACACAACGAGTCGGTTTGCAGTCGGTTCCGAGCATGGCCACCCGGCTGGGGCTGATCGGCGCCACCAGTTCATCGGGCACTACACCTCCGGCCGAGGTGCATTCACCCCAGAAAAAAGACACGCGAAAGTGAGAACAGCAGGCACCGCAATTCAGACACGGACTGGCTTCGGACATGGGCGATAATCAAAGGAGGGATGGGGGCATGGTGTGGCAGACAAGGCCGCTATTCTAGGCTTCGCCTCGGGCTTTGGAAGGGGGGCACAGAGGTATTTTTCAACGGTTGGTCGGATCATGGAAAACACCACCAACCCACTGTGGGACGGGCGATGCGACCGGTATATCAGTCACATGAATGTTGAATGTGGCATCGCCATCGCTTGCAAGCCGGCTCCACTGGCGCCATGGGTTGATATCAGCCTTACGAATAATTACAGACAGTTGCACCGGGCCTGACTAGATTGCAGGTTCCGGGGACAGTGATGCCCCAAAAACAATAAAAAGAGACGGACCCATGCAGAACTCGACCCAAGCGGCGAATGCCTGGCGCATTCTGTTCCTGCTGTTCCTGGCCAATCTGTTCAATTTCTTCGACCGCACCATTCCGGCCATCATCATTGAGCCGATCCGTATGGAATGGCACCTTAGCGACTTTCAGCTGGGCATCATCGGTACCGCCTTCACCATCGTCTATGCGATTGCCGGGTTGCCGCTGGGGCGGATGGCCGATACCGGTTCGCGCGCCAAGTTGATGGGTTGGGGGCTGGCGGCCTGGAGCGGGCTGACAGCGGTCAACGGGCTGGTGGGCAGTTTCTGGAGTTTCCTGATCGTGCGCATGGGCATCGGTATCGGTGAGGCCAGTTACGCACCTGCCGCCAATTCGCTGATCGGCGACCTGTTTCCGGCCCACCGCCGTGCGCGTGCGATGGGCATTTTCATGCTGGGTCTGCCGTTGGGCCTGCTGCTGGCATTCTTCACCATCGGCTGGATGGTCAAGGCGTTCGACAGCTGGCGCGCGCCGTTCTTCATCGCGGCGGTGCCGGGGCTGATCCTGGCGGTCTTCATGTTTTTCATCAAGGAACCGAAACGCGGCGCAGCGGAAAGTGTGCAGGTCTCGCAGGAGCGTGTGGACCGGCCGATCCGCCGGGTGCTGGCGGTGCCGACCTTTCTGTGGCTGGTGATGGCGGGGCTGTGCTTCAACTTCGCGACCTATGCCTGCAACTCCTTCCTGGTGCCGATGCTGCAACGCTACTTCCAGATGCCATTGCACGAAGCGGCGGTGGCGACCGGTGTGATCGTCGGCGTGACGGGGCTGTTCGGCCTGACGTTGGGCGGCTGGGTCGCAGACAAGATTCACCAGCGGGTGGCCAATGGTCGGCTGCTGTTTGCGGCGTTCAGCCTGATCGTTTCGACGGTGTGCACCGCGTGGGCGTTGCATGCCGGGCGGATCGAGATCGGGGTGTTCGTGGCGGTGTTCAGTCTGGGCTGGTTGTTTGCCTACAACTTCTACACCTGCGTTTACACGGCCATCCAGGACGTGGTCGAACCACGCCTGCGGGCCACGGCGATGGCGTTGTTCTTTGCCGGGCTGTATTTGCTGGGTGGTGGATTGGGGCCGGTGGTGGTGGGCGGTTTGTCCGATCACTTTGCGCACACGGCGATGCTGGCGGCCGGCGCCGAACAGATGACCGAAGCGTTCAAGGCTGTTGGCCTGCATGACGCGATGTACCTGATTCCGGTAGCGCTGTTCTTTACGATGGTGTTCCTGTTCATGGCGTCGCGGTGTTTTGTGCGGGATGCGAAGCGGATGAAGGAAGGCTTGGTGGCGGTGGTTGAGCCGCAGATCCCGGCGGTCACCGCTTAAAAAACTGGAATATTGGACTTGTAGGAGCCGGCTTGCCGGCGATGGCGCCCGTACAATCACCGCCGAATTCAAGGGCCTCATCGCCGGCAAGCCGGCTCCTACAGGGATTGTCTGGTTTTTCCGAGACAAAAAAAGGCCCGCATCGCTGCGGGCCTTTTTCATTGCACGAGGTGGGGCAGGACGATTAACCCGCCACCAATACCCGAATCGCTTCCAGTCGCAGCGCTGCCTTGTCGAGCATCGCCAGACCTTGTTCACGTTGTTTACGCAGGGCAACCAGTTCGCTGTCGCGAACGGTCGGGTTGACCGCTTGCAACGCGGTCAGGCGCGCCAGTTCTTCATCGGTATCAGCCGCGAGACGACGTTGCGCCTCAGCCACGCGCTCGGCGTGACGCGGGAAGATTTTCTCTTCACCGGCGTTGATCCGTGGCGTCAGCTGATCGCGCTGGGCCTGGATGAACTTGTTGGCGCTGGCACGCGGTACGCTTTCCAGTTGATCGTTCAGGGTCTCGAACGACACGCGGGCCGACAGGTCGTTGCCATTGGCATCGAGCAGGCAGCGCAGCGCGGCCGGCGGCAGGTAACGACCCAGTTGCAGCGAACGCGGTGCAACCACTTCGCTGACGTAGAGCAGTTCCAGCAACACGGTGCCCGGTTTCAGCGCCTTGTTCTTGATCAGCGCCACGGCGGTGTTGCCCATCGAACCGGACAGCACCAGGTCCATGCCGCCTTGCACCATCGGGTGTTCCCAGGTGATGAACTGCATGTCTTCGCGAGACAGCGCCTGGTTGCGGTCGTAAGTGATGGTCACGCCTTCGTCGTCGCCCAGCGGGAAGCTGGCGTCGAGCATTTTTTCGCTCGGCTTGAGGATCAGGGCGTTTTCCGAGTGGTCTTCGCTGTCGATGCCAAAGGCGTCGAACAGGGTTTCCATGTAGATCGGCAGCGTGAACTGATCGTCTTGCTCGAGGATGTCCTCGACCAGTGCATCACCTTCGCCCGCGCCGCCGGAATTGAGTTCCAGCAAGCGGTCACGGCCAGTGTGCAGCTCGGCTTCCAGGCGCTCACGCTCGGTGCGAGCCTCGTCGATCAGCGCTTGCCACTCGCCGTCGTCGGCATTTTCCAGCAGCGGCAGCAGGCGCGGGCCGAACTGATGCTGCAAGGCGTTGCCGGTCGGGCAGGTGTTGAGGAAAGCGTTCAACGCTTCGTGGTACCACTGGAACAAGCGCTCTTGCGGGCTGGTTTCGAGGTACGGCACGTGCAGTTCGATGATGTGCTTCTGGCCGATCCGGTCGAGACGACCGATCCGCTGCTCCAGCAGGTCCGGGTGCGACGGCAGATCGAACAGCACCAGGTGGTGCGAGAACTGGAAGTTGCGACCTTCACTGCCGATTTCCGAGCAGATCAGCACTTGCGCGCCAAATTCTTCATCGGCGAAGTAAGCGGCGGCGCGGTCACGCTCAAGGATGTTCATGCCTTCGTGGAACACCGTCGCAGGAATACCGGAACGCACGCGCAGGGCGTCTTCCAGGTCCATGGCGGTTTCGGCGTGGGCGCAGATCACCAGCACTTTGGTGCGCTTGAGCATTTTCAGCTGGTCGATCAGCCACTCGACGCGCGGGTCGAATTTCCACCAGCGTTCTTCTTCGTTGGCGTCCGGCTGGGCCTGGAAGCTGACTTCCGGGTACAGCTCGGCGTGATCGCCCAGCGGCAGTTCGAGGTATTCGTCGGGGCACGGCAGCGGGTACGGGTGCAGTTTGCGCTCCGGGAAACCCTGCACGGCGGCGCGGGTGTTGCGGAACAGCACGCGGCCAGTGCCGTGGCGGTCGAGCAGTTCACGGACCAGGCGGGCACTGGCTTCGGTGTCGCCATCATTGACGGCGCTCAGCAGCGCTTCGCCTTCGTTGCCGAGGAAACCGTGAATGGTCTTGTGCGCTTCAGGCGACAGGCGCCCCTTGTCGAGCAGCTCCTGAACGGCTTCGGCCACCGGGCGATAGTTCTCGCTCTCGGCGCGGAAGGCGTGCAGGTCATGGAAACGGTTCGGGTCGAGCAGGCGCAGGCGCGCGAAGTGGCTGTCCTGACCCAGTTGTTCCGGGGTGGCGGTCAGCAGCAATACGCCGGGAATGACTTCGGCCAACTGTTCGACCAGCGAGTACTCAGGGCTGGCCTTGTCTTCGTGCCACACCAGGTGGTGGGCTTCGTCGACGACCATCAAGTCCCAACCGGCGGCGAACAGCGCGTCCTGAGCCTTTTCGTCTTCCACCAGCCATTCCAGGGCGACCAACGCGAGCTGGGTGTCCTCGAACGGGTTGGCGGCATCGCTTTCGATGAAGCGTTCTTCGTCGAACAGTGCGACTTGCAGGTTGAAGCGGCGGCGCATTTCCACCAGCCACTGGTGTTGCAGGTTTTCCGGCACCAGGATCAGCACGCGGTTGGCGCGGCCCGAGAGCAGTTGGCGATGAATCACCAGACCGGCTTCGATGGTTTTGCCCAGGCCCACTTCGTCTGCCAGCAATACCCGCGGCGCAATGCGGTCGGCGACTTCACGGGCGATGTGCAGCTGGTGCGCGATAGGTTGCGCACGCACGCCGCCCAGGCCCCAGAGCGAGGATTGCAACTGGCGGCTGGTGTGTTCCAGGGTGTTGTAGCGCAGGGAGAACCAGGCCAGCGGGTCGATCTGCCCGGCGAACAAACGGTCGCTGGCCAGTCGGAACTGAATGAAGTTCGACAGCTGGGTTTCCGGCAGGGTGACCACTTCGTTCTGCGCGTTGAGGCCGTGGTAGATCAGCAGGCCGTCGATGTCGTCGACTTCCTGTACGGTCAGTTTCCAGCCTTCGAAGTGAATGATCGAATCGCCCGGCGAAAAACGCACGCGGGTGAGGGGCGCATTCCGTAGCGCGTACTGGCGAGTCTCGCCAGTGGCCGGATAGAGCACGGTCAACAAGCGGCCGTCCTGTGCCAGAACGGTGCCTAAACCCAGCTCGGCTTCGCTGTCACTGATCCAGCGTTGCCCCGGTTGATACTGCTGCGCCATGCTGCCTGACTCCCACCTTGAAAAAGCGGGCTATCTTAACGGAATGAGGGCTTCAGGGCCAAAGGACTCTCAGAAAAACTCACAGTCTTACGTTAGTCCACCGCTTGAGACGTGTGCGGGCCGGGGCACTTGTTAGTGCCAATCCGGTCACAGTTTGCGACCGATGGCTCAAGTCGCCATCCCCGCAGCCGACAGCCTGCTGACAGGAGACAAATAATTATGCTGCCACCGATGCTCCCCTTGAGTGCCGTGCCGATCACTTCACAGCACGACCCGATCCGCCAGCGCCCGGATATTCCGCCTGTTGTACCGGTGCAGGAAAGCTCCAACGAAAGCACGATCGACCTGCAACAGCGCGATCCGGAAGAGGCGGCGTTTCAGCTGCGCGAGGAACAGCGCCGCAAGCAGGAAAAGGAACGCCGTCGCCGTGAAGCCGATGAAGATCCTGAAGAGCACCTGGCGATTCCCGGCACTGAGCTCAACGCGGATAATACCGTGCCGGTCGCGCCATTGATGGACGACGAGCCGCGTCAGGGGTTGTGGGTCGACATTCAGATTTAGTCCTTGATGAGGGAAAGTTCGTTGAGGGCGTTGTGCAGTACATCCATTTCTTCTTCGGTATTGAGGTAACTGACGGCAATCCGCGCGATGCTGTCCAGCCCTCGGGCCTGCATATCCAGCGGTGTATAGGCGACGCCATTGGCGCCGATGTTGATCCCTCGTTGCGCCAGCCGCTGCTTCAATTCAACGCTGTCCCAACCCTTGAGCGTGAAGGCGATCAAGCCTGATTGCTGATTCGCCGGCCCCAGGTTGTGTAGCGTCAGCCCGCTGACCGACTCAAGGCGTTCGCGCAGTTGCCCGCTCAAGCTTTCGATCCGCTGGCGAATCCGGGTTGCACCCAAGTGGTTGAACTCCTCCAGCGCATTGGCCAGCCCGGCCAGCAAAGCCACCGATACTTCACTGGTTTCAAACCGCCGCGCATCGTCACGCACCGAGAAACCTTCGCCGTCCCACGGCGCGGAAAGCACGTCCAGATGGCCGGGCACGAGACGTTCGAGAAACCCCGGTTTGATGTACATCAACGCCGTTCCTCGCGGGCCACGGAGGAATTTGCGCCCGGCGCCCTTGAGCACATCGCAGTTCAACGCCTGCACATCGCAGGGCAATTGCCCCAGCGCCTGGCCGGCGTCGATGAAGTAGGGAATGCCGTGCTGGCGCGCCACGGCACCGATGGCCTCGGCCGGGTTGATCAGGCCGCCGTTGGCCGGCAGCCAGGTCAGCGCGATCAGCTTCACCTTCGGGTCGATCATCTGCTGGAGGGCGGACACGGACACGGCGCCCGTCTCATCGCAGGGAATCACCTCCAGTCGCGCCCCGGCGCTGACGGCCCCGGCGATGCAGGCCAGATTGCCGCCCCATTCATGGCGCCCGACCAAAATCCGCTCGCCGTCCTGCCATGGCCCCAATGCATTGAATGCCATGCCCCAGGCAGCCGAACCGCTGCTGGCGAACGCGATGTTTTCAGTGTTTGCATTGAGCAGCAGAGCCGCCGCACTGCGAGCGCGGGCCTGCACGCTCTGGTCGGCGGCCTCCATGGGGCCGCAGCGGGCTTCGAGTCGCAGTTGCTCGATGATCGCGTCGAGGGTGGCCTGGCTCGGCAACGAGGCGCCGGCGTGGTTGAAGTGAATCACGCTGGCGCACCCCGGCGTCGCCGCTCGCAAACGCTCCACTTCGTCGAGGTTCATGGACGCAGCTCGAAAATCGCGTCGATTTCCACGGCCACGCCGCCGGGCAGGCTCGATACGCCGACAGCCGTGCGCACATGCTGGCCTTTTTCGCCGAGGGCATTGACCAACAGGTTGGACGCGCCATTGGCGACCGCACCTTGACGCGCAAAATCTGGGGCGCTGGCGATGAACACGCCAAGACGGATGATGCGCACCAGTTTCGACAGGTCATCACCGAGCGCATCGCTCAATTGTGCGAGCAGGCCCAGCGCGGCAAGTTCGGCGGCGTTGGCGCCTTCTTCATCGGAGATCGACTCTCCCAATCGGCCGATGAATGCCGGTTTGCCGTCCAGTAACGGAATCTGCCCGGAAATGAACAACTGGTTCTGGCTGACCACGTGGTTGACGTAGTTGGCGATGGGCTGGCTCGGTGTTGGCAGGCTCAGGCCAAGTTGCTGGACACGGTGGGCGAGTGAATCGGTCATGGTGAATCCTCCTGAATGAAGGCTTCAGCATGTTGGCGGACGGGGAGCGCGACAAACGGATAGATTTAATCCGACGTATTTAATTAGCTCATGCGTAGATCGAATGTGGGAGCGAGCCTGCTCGCGAAAGGGTGTGTCAGTCACATGAATGTTGGATGGGACATCGCCTTCGCGAGCAGGCTCGCTCCCACCTTTGACCCTCAGTCGCCGTGAGATTTGTGTGCGATGTTGGCCATCTCATTCAGCCATTCACTAAAGCATTGTGCCGCGTGGCTCGGCGGTCGCTCGGGCGTGACCAGCCAATAGCCGATATCGCTAATGAACGGCGGGGTGGAGAAGGCTTCTACCAACGAGCCGTCCTTGAGTCGGCGCTCGATCAAGTGATGACGTCCCATGGCGATGCCTTGGCCGGCCACGGCGGCTTCGACGACGATGTTGTAGTCATGGAGCATGACGCTGGGGCAATGGCTGAGGTCGATGGCGTTGTGCGCGCTCCAGTCGATCCACTCGAACGGCTGGTGCGACTTGGCCATGAGCAGCGGGCCTTGGTCGGTGCCCTTGGCCTTGAACGCCGGGCTGCAGACCGGGTTCAGTGTTTCCACCATAAAGCGCCGGGCCTGGACTTTCGGCCAGCCACCTTTGCCGTAGCGAATGGCCAGGTCGACTTCGCCGCCGCTGACGTCGGCCAGTTGCACCGAGGGCAGGAGTTCGACATGAATGTGCGGGTGGCGCGCGTTGAAACTGGCCAGGCGCGGCGCCAGCCACAGGGTGGCGAACGAGGCGAGCAGGCCGATGCGCAGGGTGCTTTCCTGGTGCTCATTGCCCCGCAGTTCACGGGTGGCCAGGGCGATGGAGGCGAGGGCCGGTTGAATTTGCCGGTAGTAGGCTGCCCCGGTTGGTGTCAGATCGATGGCCCGGGTGCGACGGATAAACAGCCGCTGATTGAGGAACTGTTCCAGTTTCTGCACTTGATGGCTGATTGCACTTTGGGTCACCGACAATTCATCGGCGGCCTTGATGAAACTCAAATGACGCGCCACGGCCTCGAAGGCGCGCAGGGCCATCAAGGGAGGCAGATCCTGGTGCAGTTCCACGGCGCGGGTCCTTTGGGTCCATCGCAAAGTCGCGATTGTGCGTTGAAAAAACGCCGTGAGCACATATTTTGTTAAGCCGCTGTTACGCAGGCGACTGGTCAGCGCGGGCGCCAGACCGCATTATTGGCGCAATCCTGCCGAGCGATGCGGCAGTTGAACTTCATTTCACACGATGCACTGAAGACCATGAGCCAAGACGACAAACTGATCGACCTCAATTCCGAACGCGCCAAGCGTGTTCATGACCTCAACGAAAAACGCCTGAACGAAGTGCGCCAGGCATTCGAGCAGGCAATGCCGTTGGGCAAGGCGAAGAAGAAGCCGAAGAGCAAACCGAAAAAGCGTTAAACCCCTTGCATCCGTTGATGTAGATCAGTTTTCCCCCTCCTTTGCGCCCAGTCTCGGGCGATATTGATCCCGGTCAATTTCCTCTCCTGCCTGATTGGTTAACTTAGCCCCATCGCAACAGGGCAAGTGCAGGAGGCCAGTCATGTTTTTCGACAACGTGGTGATCGCCGGAGTGCTGACAGTCGGCCTCATGGTTCTGTTTTTCGCAGGGTTTGGATTTTTTATCTGGAAAGATTCGCACAAACGGAAAAAACCGTAGGTCTTTCTGGATGCAATGAGCACGCAAGGCATTTTGGGCAACTTCGGTTGCCCTTTTTTTTGCCTGCGAGAATCTGGTGGTTTGTGTGGGTTGGTGGTGGGAGGTTCTGAGTTGGGCAACGGCCTGGGGTTTTCAGGTTGATTGTTGGGTGGGGTACATATCCGTTTCTGTGGTGATGGCGGCTATTGGTTTCGCCCTTACGGCGAGTCACTTTCGAAAAGCGCGAAAGTAACCAAAGCGCTTTTGCCCCTTTCGTTCGGTGCCTCGCCTAGGCTCGGCATACCCTCGCTCCGGTCCTGCTCCGTGGGCCCGCCGCGATCGGCCATCCTTGGCCGTGCGCGGCTAACCCGGCATCCATGCCGGGTTGCCCACTGCGCAGAACCTCCACTCGGCCTCTCGAGGGGGCGACCACCGCCACAGCCGCCGAGGCGGCCTGAAAGCCGACCTGGCTCTTTGGGGGGGGCGCGCTGTCCTTCTTGGCTGCGTTCACTCATTCCGGACCTGTACACCGATCCCCTGTAGGAGCCAGCTTGCTGGCGATGGACGCCAACGATAACGCGGGGTGTCTGAATGAACGCGTCGCCTAGACGATTTTCGCCGGCAAGCCGGCTCCTACAGGGAATCGCGTACGCTTTCGCTTCTCACCACTCATCAGGCCGAGCGTTAGCTCGCCTTCAGCTTTTGATCTGAGCGCCCCCTCGAGAGGCCGAGCGCAGGTTCTGCGCAGTGGGCAACCCGGCAAGGATGGCGGCGGGCCCACGGAGCAGGACCGGAGCGAGGGTATGCCGAGCCTAGGCGAGGCACCGAACGAAAGGGGCAAGAGCCCTTGGTTACTTGGGGCTCTTCCAAGTGACTCGCCGTAAGGGCGAAACCCATAGCCGCCATCACCGCAGAAACGGATATGCACCCCATCCAACACCGCCCCCCCCCAGCTCGCGTGCTTCGTGAAGTTCACTAAAACGCAGCGATAAAAAAAAGGCGCGAACCTCACGGAACGCGCCTTTTTCGTTGCAGCGATGTATCAGCTGGCCAGTGCCTTCGACGCCAGCCAGAACAGGCCGGCCGACAGGCCCACGGTTGCCGGCAGGGTCAGGACCCAAGCCAGCAGGATGGTTTTGACGGTGCCGCCCTGCAGGCCGCTTTTGTTGGCGACCATGGTGCCGGCCACGCCCGAAGACAGAACGTGGGTGGTGGACACCGGCAGGCTGAAGATGTTGGCCATGCCGATCAGGCTCGCCGTCGTGATCTGCGCCGACATGCCCTGGGAGTAAGTCATGCCTTGCTTGCCGATCTTCTCGCCGATGGTCAGTACCACGCGTTTCCAGCCAACCATGGTACCGAGGCCCAGAGCCAGTGCGACCGCCAGGATTACCCAGAACGGAGCGTATTCGGTGGTGGTTGTCAGGTCTTTGCGCAGCTTGTCCAGGTCAGCCTTTTCACGGGCCGCGAGGCTTGGCAGTTTGCTGACTTTCTTGGCCGTGTCGTCCAGGCAGAGCAGGTAGCGACGCACTTCGATGCGGCTTTCCGCCGACAACGAGTGGTAATCGGCCACACCTTTAAGGGTGTCGAGCAGGGCGGAAATGGTCGGTTCGGTCTGTTTCGGGTTGCAACGGAATTTCTCCGGCAGATCGCCTTCCACGCTTTTGCCCAGTGCCAGGAACTCGCCCAGCGTATCGGCATTGCGTTTGTAGAACTGGCTCAGGTGCAGGGTCGCATCGCGAGTCCGTTCGATCTGGTACGTGGTGCTGCCCAAGTCGAGGACGAACTGCGCCGGCACGATACCGATCAGCACCAGCATGATCAGGCCGATACCTTTCTGACCATCGTTGGAACCGTGCACGAAGCTCACGGCCATGGCCGAGATCACCAGCACCAGGCGGTTCCAGAACGGCGGATGCTTCTTGTCGTCGATCTTGCGGCGCTGTTCCGGCGTCTTGTGCATCTTCGACAGCGGACGCCACCATTTAAGGCCGATCAGAATCAGCGCGGCGACCAGGAAGCCGGCCATTGGCGAGAACACCAGGGAGGCACCGATATCGATCGCCTTCTGCCAGTTCACACCATCGGCCAACGGAATGTCGTTGATCAGGGCGTTGGCCAGGCCGACCCCGAGGATCGAACCGATCAGCGTGTGGGAGCTGGAGGCCGGGATACCGAAGTACCAGGTGCCCAGGTTCCAGGTGATGGCGGCGGCGAGCAACGAGAACACCATGGCCAGCCCGTGACCGGTGTTCACATTGATCAGCAGTTCTACCGGCAGCAGGTGGACGATGGCATACGCCACGCCGACACCGCCCAGCAGCACGCCAAGAAAGTTGAACACACCGGAAAAGAACACGGCCAGATGAGGCGGCATGGCTTTGGTGTAGATAACAGTGGCCACCGCGTTTGCAGTGTCATGAAAGCCGTTGATGAACTCGAAGGCGAGGACAAAGGCGAGGGCGAGCAAGAGGCTCACAAGCACCCAAGCATCCAGTCCGCTGAATAAATCGATCATGAAGGTTTTCTGACCCGGTCATAAGGGGGCGCGATTATGCCAGAAAAGACTGCTAATCGATGCACTAGCTGCTCATCGGTAACATTCTTCAACGAATTAGTTTGCGGAAATAGCCTAGGCGCCGGGTTTTTACCGGGTTTTGCAAGTCGTTGAATTTCTTTGGAAAGCCCGCAGGCACAAGGGTTTCTCTCCTGTAAGCGAGAGGCTTGAACGCTTGTGTGAAATATCTGAGAAGAGGGCCAGACATGAGCCATTTGCCTCATCAGATGGATGAGGAGGCCGCTGCCCGCTCGTAGCGGGCGCGAATGGCAACATCATTGCTTCCCGCTTTTAACGGGGGCAGGCGCGGGCCCTTGAAAGGAATCAGGCCGGGGCAATCATGGCTCTTCGGCTTTGAGTTCCTTTTCCATCTTCTGCAATTCCTGGGAAAAAGCCTGATCCTGAACGGTGGCGCGTTTACGCCAGGGTTTGCGTTCCGGTTCGGGCTGAGCGGCGTAGGTGGTGACTTCCCCGCCGTAAACTTCCTTGTAACGTTGTTCCTGGCGCTCAAGTTCCGCGCGCAGTTCGTCTTTCGTCACAGTGCTACCTGTATGGGTTGAGATTAATTCTGGTAAATCGCGCTGCAGCAAATGCATTGACCACGCTCGCCGAAAGGACAATGCCCGCAAAGGCATCGTTTTACGACACGGCAATCAATACTTCCATGTTGCAGGCGGCCACGGCACCAGAGCAAAACGGCTGACGTAGCATCAGTTTCCTGTTTCAGCGAGCGCGCTGGCGGAGCATATGAAATGAACGACAGGCACTTGCTGCGGGCAGCCGCGATGGAACATCGTGCTGCCGGGTGACGCAATCGGCAAGTAAAAACCGAGGGGTCACTGAGTTGCATTATAGCGGTCGATTTGCAGAACACTATCGCCAACGAGTTAAAAATGAATGGCAATGTGTGATTGTTTTGTTACTTGAAAGTTTTGTGGTCACTTAGCAGTGATGTCTTTCTGGCGTCATTAAGCCGAACAAGTTAAAGCTTATATGGGGGGCTTTAACGGCGGGTTCAAGCAAAGGTAAAACATGTAATAGAGGGCGAGCCGAAACCTGCACAGTGTCTGTCGCGTCCATAGGGCTGATTGCGATTATCGGTCGGCCGTTCGATAATCGCCCGATCTTGGCTGCTTGTGGCTTGTGCGCCGAACCCGGGGCCGCATGTAATAGCCTTCGCCGATCCGTGTGGGAAAAGGACCTGATATGAACGAGCAAATGCGCAATTCCTTCGCTTCAGTAGCGCCGCCGATAGTCGCGTCGCCCGCCAAGCGGATCCAGGCCCTGACCGGCGACCCGGATTTCATGACGTCCCTGGCCCGTGGCCTGGCCGTGGTGCAAGCGTTCCAGGAGCGCAAACGGCATTTGACCATCGCCCAGATCAGTCACCGCACAGAAATTCCCCGCGCCGCTGTGCGACGTTGCCTGCACACCCTGATCAAACTCGGCTACGCCACCACCGACGGTCGCACCTATTCGCTGCTGCCCAAAGTGCTGACCCTCGGCCATGCCTATCTGTCCTCGACCCCGTTGGCGGTGTCGGCCCAGCCTTACCTCGACCGTATGAGCGAGCAACTTCATGAGGCCTGCAACATGGCCACACTGGAAGGCGACGACATTTTGTACATCGCCCGCTCGGCGACCACTCAGCGTCTGATCTCGGTGGACCTGTCGGTGGGCGGACGCCTGCCCGCCTATTGCACCTCCATGGGCAGGATTCTTCTCGCGGCACTGGACGACACGTCGCTGCGCGAATACCTCGACCATGCCGACCTGCAAGCCAAGACCAGTCGCACTCTGCATACCCCCGAAGCGCTGCTCGAGTGTCTGCAGGAAGTACGGCAACAAGGCTGGTGCATCGTCGATCAGGAACTGGAACAAGGCCTGCGCTCGATTGCCGTTCCGGTGTACGACGCTTCCGGGCAAGTGGTGGCGGCGCTCAACGTCAGCACGCACGCCGGCCGGGTCAGCCGCAACGAGCTGGAGCAACGGTTCCTGCCGGGTCTGCTGGCGGCCAGCCGCAACCTCAGCGCCCAGTTGTTTGCCTAAGCTGTTCGGTAATCGCCCAGACTCGCGTTTAACGAATTGACGCACTTTCCCCAGGATCACTAATGTCGCGGCAGCGCCAGCCTAGGCTGGCACCTGTCCGACTGCGTTCTTGCGTGGAATAAAAATAATGAACCAGCCTCAGTCTGCTGTAGGAAACTGCCTCGACGTGCAGTCCTTCATCAATGCTCAACCCATTTCGCGCTACCAGTGGCGAGTGGTGATCCTGTGTTTCCTGATTGTCTTCCTCGATGGCCTCGACACCGCGGCCATGGGCTTCATCGCGCCAGCACTGTCCCAGGACTGGGGCATCGATCGCGCCAGCCTCGGTCCGGTGATGAGTGCGGCGTTGATCGGTATGGTCTTCGGCGCACTGGGTTCCGGTCCGTTGGCTGACCGCTTCGGGCGAAAAGTCGTACTGGTGGGCGCCGTGTTGTTGTTCGGCGCCTTCAGCCTGGCGTCGGCTTACAGCACTAATGTCGATCAATTGCTGGTGCTGCGCTTCCTGACCGGCCTGGGCCTCGGTGCCGGTATGCCGAACGCCACGACGTTGCTGTCGGAATACACCCCGGAGCGCAAAAAATCCCTGCTGGTGACCAGCATGTTCTGCGGCTTCAACCTCGGCATGGCCGGTGGCGGGTTTATTTCGGCCAAGCTGATTCCGGCGTTCGGCTGGCACAGCCTGTTGCTGATCGGCGGAATTCTGCCGCTGATCCTCACCGTCGTTTTGCTGCTCTGGCTGCCGGAATCGGCGCGTTACCTGGTTGTGCGCAATCGCGGCACCGACAAGGTACGCAAGGCGCTGGCGCCGATCGATCCGAGCGTTGTCGCTCAGGCATCCAGCTTCAGTGTGCCGGAACAGAAAACCGTGAAGGCGCGCAACGTGTTTGCGGTGATCTTCTCCGGCACTTACAGCACCGGCACCTTGTTGTTGTGGCTGACCTACTTCATGGGCCTGGTGATCGTTTACCTGCTGACCAGTTGGCTGCCGACGCTGATGCGTGACAGTGGCGCGAGCATGGAGCAAGCGGCGTTCATCGGCGCGCTGTTCCAGTTCGGCGGTGTGTTGAGCGCCGTGGGCGTAGGCTGGGCGATGGACCGGTTCAATCCGCACAAAGTCATCGGCACTTTCTACTTGCTGGCCGGGGTGTTTGCCTACGCGGTAGGGCAGAGCCTGGGCAACATCACGCTGTTGGCAACCCTGGTGCTGGTGGCGGGGATGTGTGTCAACGGCGCGCAATCGGCGATGCCTTCTTTGGCGGCGCGGTTTTATCCGACTCAAGGTCGGGCGACGGGTGTGTCGTGGATGCTCGGGATTGGTCGCTTTGGCGCGATCCTCGGGGCGTGGATGGGCGCGACGTTGCTGGGGTTGGGCTGGAACTTTGAACAGGTGCTGACGGCGCTGGTGATTCCGGCGGCATTGGCGACCACGGCGGTGGTGATCAAGGGCATGGTCAGCCATGCGGATGCGACCTGAGTCCGGGTTTCAGAATCTTCAGTGAGTTTGATGGCCTCTTCGCGGGCAAGCCTCGCTCCTACAGGTTCAGTGATTACCCGTAGGAGCGAGGCTTGCCCGCGAAGCTTTTGAGGTCGGTAGCGAGACAACAATCTGTTCGATAAACGAACACTCAGTCGATTATCGGATTGTTTGGCGTTTTTATGGGGCTTACTCTCTAGTCATTCCGGCGCGCGCATCGCGCCTTTTTCTACCACTGTCGGTTCATAACAAAACGGGAGCCTGCCCCATGGCTGAAATCCTTTCGCTGCACGACGCGGTGAAGCAATTCGTTAACGACGGCGATACCGTTGCGCTCGAAGGCTTCACTCACCTGATCCCTACGGCGGCGGGTCATGAAATCATTCGTCAGGGCAAGAAAGATCTGACGCTGGTACGGATGACGCCTGACCTGATCTACGACCAGTTGATCGGCGCCGGTTGTGCTCGCAAGCTGATTTTCTCCTGGGGCGGCAACCCGGGCGTGGGTTCGCTGCACCGTCTGCGTGATGCGGTCGAGAAGCAGTGGCCGCACCCGCTGGAAATCGAAGAACACAGCCACGCCGACCTGGCGAACGCCTACGTCGCTGGTGCCTCCGGCCTGCCGTTCGCGGTGCTGCGTGCCTACGCCGGTTCCGACCTGCCGAAGGTCAACCCGCTGATCAAATCCGTTACCTGCCCGTTCACCGGCGAAGTGTTGGCCGCCGTGCCTTCGGTGCGCCCGGACATCACCGTGATCCACGCGCAGAAAGCCGACCGTAAAGGCAACGTGCTGCTCTGGGGCATCCTCGGTGTGCAAAAAGAAGCCGCACTGGCCGCCAAGCGCTGCATCGTCACCGTCGAAGAAATCGTCGATGACCTCAACGCACCGATGAACTCCTGCGTGCTGCCGACCTGGGCCTTGAGCGCGGTCTGCCACGTTCCCGGTGGCGCGCATCCGTCCTACGCCCACGGCTACAACGAGCGTGACAACCGTTTCTATCAGGCCTGGGACCCGATTGCCCGCGACCGTGAAACCTTCACCGCGTGGATCAACGAGTACATCCATGGCTGCGCTGACTTCAGCGAGTTCCAGGCCAAGCTGGCCGCTGCTTCGGAGGCGAAGTAATGACTTACACCACCAATGAAATGATGACCGTTGCCGCCGCTCGCCGACTGAAGAACGGTTCGGTGTGCTTCGTTGGCATCGGCCTGCCGTCGAAAGCGGCCAACCTGGCGCGGCTGACGTCCTCGCCCGACGTAGTCCTGATCTATGAATCGGGTCCGATCGGTGCCAAGCCGAGTGTATTGCCGCTGTCGATTGGTGACGGTGAACTGGCGGAAACCGCTGACACCGTCGTCCCGACCGGTGAGATTTTTCGCTACTGGTTGCAGGGCGGGCGCATCGACGTCGGTTTTCTCGGCGCCGCGCAAGTCGACCGCTTCGGCAACATCAACACCACGGTAGTCGGCGATTATCACGCACCGAAAGTCCGTCTGCCGGGCGCCGGTGGCGCGCCGGAAATCGCCGGTTCGGCCAAAAGCGTGTTGATCATCCTTAAGCAGTCGTCGCGTTCCTTCGTCGACAAGCTCGACTTCATCACTTCGGTCGGCCATGGCGAGGGCGGCGATTCGCGCAAGCGTCTGGGTCTGCCGGGCGCCGGTCCGGTCGGCATCATTACCGACCTGTGCATCATGGAACCGGAAGCGGGCACCCATGAATTCGTGGTCACGGCGTTGCACCCTGGCGTGACCCGCGAGCAAGTGGTTGCGGCCACCGGTTGGGCGATTCGTTTCGCCGACACCGTTGAACACACTGCCGAGCCGACCGAGGTTGAACTCAAGGCACTCAGGGATCTGGAAGCCCGCACCGCCGCCGCCCACGGCCAAGCACCCGGAGAAGCGTGATGCGTGACGTTTATATCTGCGACGCGATTCGCACCCCCATCGGCCGTTTCGGCGGTGGCCTGTCGGCGGTTCGCGCCGACGACCTGGCCGCTGTGCCGATCAAGGCATTGATGGAGCGCAACCCGTCGGTGGACTGGAACGCCGTGGACGAGGTGTTCCTCGGCTGCGCCAACCAGGCCGGTGAAGACAATCGCAACGTGGCGCGCATGGCGCTGCTGTTGGCGGGCCTGCCGGAAACCATTCCGGGCGTGACCCTCAATCGCCTCTGCGCTTCGGGCATGGATGCCATCGGCACCGCGTTCCGAGCCATCGCCAGCGGTGAAATGGAACTGGCGATTGCCGGCGGCGTCGAGTCGATGTCCCGCGCACCGTTCGTGATGGGCAAGGCCGATGCAGCGTTCTCGCGCAACATGAAGCTGGAAGACACCACCATCGGCTGGCGATTCATCAACCCGCTGATGAAAGCGCAATACGGTGTCGATGCGATGCCGCAGACCGCCGACAACGTGGCGGACGATTATGAAGTGTCCCGCGAGGATCAGGACGCGTTTGCCCTGCGCAGTCAGCAGCGGACTGCCGCCGCGCAAGCTGCAGGATTTTTCGCGGAAGAAATCGTTGAAGTGCGGATTGCCCACAAGAAGGGTGAAACCGTCGTCAGCCAGGACGAACATCCTCGCGCTGATACCACGCTGGAAACCCTGGCCAAACTGAAACCGGTCAACGGTCCCGACAAAACCGTCACCGCCGGCAATGCTTCGGGTGTGAACGACGGCGCGGCGGCACTGATTCTGGCTTCGGCCGAAGCGGTGAAGAAACACGGTTTGACTGCTCGCGCCAAAGTGCTGGGCATGTCCAGCGCCGGTGTCGCACCACGTGTCATGGGCATCGGCCCGGTGCCGGCAGTGCGCAAGCTGACCGAACGCCTCGGCCTGGCGGTCAGCGATTTCGATGTGATCGAACTCAACGAAGCCTTCGCCAGCCAAGGCTTGGCGGTGTTGCGTGAACTGGGCCTGGCGGACGACGCGGCGCAGGTCAACCCGAACGGTGGCGCCATTGCCCTGGGCCATCCGCTGGGCATGAGCGGCGCGCGCCTGGTGTTGACGGCGTTGCATCAGCTGGAAAAAACCGGTGGCAAGAAAGGTCTGGCGACCATGTGCGTCGGCGTTGGCCAGGGTCTGGCCTTGGCCATCGAACGGGTCTGACCCACAGCAGTGACAATAAGAACTGAGGAAAGCGAAATGACTGACAAGCCTGGTTACCGTCGCCCGCAGGAAGGCACCCAGCCGGAGTACCTGCACCCGACGTATCAATCCACCAACCGTCGCTCACCGTCGAAGCCGTTGGTGTTTTTGCCTCATTCGTTGTCGGAAATTACCGGTCCGACCATCGGCGCCGAACGCGTCAACGAGAAGGACAATGACCTGACGGCCCAGCACAAGGGCGAGCCGCTGGGCGAGCGCATCATCATTCACGGCCGCGTGCTGGATGAAAACGGTCTGCCGGTGCCGGGGATTCTGGTGGAGATCTGGCAGGCCAACGCCGCCGGTCGCTACAACCATGCCCGCGACCTGCACGACGCGCCGCTGGACCCGAACTTCACCGGCACCGGCCGCACCGTGACCGACGCCGATGGCTGGTATCAATTCCAGACCATCAAGCCCGGCGCTTACCCGTGGGGCAACCACCACAATGCCTGGCGTCCGGCGCACATCCATTTTTCGCTGTTCGGGCCGAGCATCCTGACGCGCCTCGTCACGCAGATGTATTTCCCCGGCGACCCGTTGCTGGCGTACGACCCGATCTACAACTGCGTGCCCGATACCAGCGCCAAAGAGCGCTTGATCGCCAGTTTCGACCTGGAAAAAACCATCCCTTCCTATGCCCTCGGTTACCGCTGGGACATCGTCTTGCGCGGCCGCGACGCCACGCCGATGGAGAAATAAGATGACGCTGACTGCGACCACGTCCCACACCGTCGGGCCGTATTACCACATCGGCCTGACCTGGCTGAACCGCGAAAACCTGACCGTCGAACACACCCTGGGCGAGCGCGTGGCGATCACCGGGCAAGTCATCGACGGCAACGGTGACATCGTCAACGACGCGATGCTGGAAGTCTGGCAGGCCAACGCCGCCGGCAAGTACGACCATCCCGAAGACGATCAGGCCAAACCGCTGGACCCGAACTTCGAAGGCTTTGGCCGGATCCCGGTGGATGCCGAAGGGCGCTTCCGCTTCACCACGATCAAACCGGGCACAGTGGAAGGCCTGAAAGGTTCGACCCAGGCGCCACACCTGGTGGTGCTGGTGTTTGCTCGCGGGCTGGTGAAGCACTTGCTGACGCGGATTTACTTTGATGGCGAGCCGGCCAACGTCGCCGACCCGCTGTTGGAGTGCGTGCCGGCCGAGCGTCGCAATACCTTGCTGGCGAAGCAGGATGCGACCGGTGTTTATCAGTGGAATGTGATTCTGCAAGGCACGGATGCGGAGACGGTGTTCTTCGACTACTGAAAACACCACAAATCCCTGTAGGAGCCAGCTTGCTGGCGATGGTCGTTAACGATGACGCGTATTCATGGATTATCCGCGTCGCTCTTGCGTTCATCGCTGGCAAGCCAGCTCCTACAAGGGATCTGTATTGCTTGTGTGGAACGGGACTGTTGCAAAGTGTGTCTAGACTCTCACTGTCCCCATTGAGTGAAAAACAATGACAACGCCAATCGCTTCAACCGCGCTATACACCGGCGAAGAGCGCAGCAAACGGATCTTCGCGATTGTCGGCGCCTCGTCCGGCAACCTCGTCGAATGGTTCGACTTCTACGTCTACGCCTTTTGCGCGATCTATTTCGCCCCTGCCTTTTTCCCGTCCGACAACCCCACGGTGCAGCTGGTCAACACTGCGGGCGTGTTTGCCGCCGGGTTCCTGATGCGCCCGATTGGCGGCTGGATTTTCGGTCGCGTCGCGGACAAGCACGGGCGCAAGAATTCGATGCTGATATCGATTCTGATGATGTGCTTCGGTTCGTTGCTCATCGCCTGCCTGCCGACCTACAAGGACATCGGGGTCTGGGCGCCGATCATGCTGCTGTTCGCCCGTTTGCTCCAGGGCCTGTCGGTGGGCGGCGAATACGGCACCACCGCCACCTACATGAGCGAAGTGGCGCTCAAGGGCCAGCGCGGTTTCTTCGCCTCGTTCCAGTACGTGACGCTGATCGGCGGGCAGTTGCTGGCGGTGTCGCTGGTGGTGGTGCTGCAACAGTTCCTCACCGAGAATGATCTGCGTGCCTACGGCTGGCGGATTCCGTTCGTGGTCGGTGCCATGGCGGCATTGGTTTCGCTGTACCTGCGTCGTTCGCTGAAAGAAACCACCAGCAAGGAAATGCGCGAAAACAAGGACGCCGGCAGCATCCGCGCGTTGTTCCGCGACCATAAGGCCGCGTTTATCACCGTGCTCGGCTATACCGCCGGTGGCTCGCTGATTTTCTACACCTTCACCACGTACATGCAGAAGTACCTGGTGAACACCGCCGGCATGCATGCCAAGACCGCCAGCTACATCATGACCGGCGCGCTGTTCCTTTATATGTGCATGCAGCCGATCTTCGGCATGCTCTCGGACAGGATCGGCCGCCGGAGCTCGATGCTGTGGTTTGGCGCACTCGGCACGCTGTGCACCGTGCCGATTCTGCTCAGCCTGAAAAGCGTCACCAGTCCGTTCCTGGCCTTCGTGCTCATTACCCTGGCGCTGGCGATTGTCAGTTTCTACACCTCGATCAGCGGTCTGGTAAAAGCCGAAATGTTCCCGCCTGAGGTGCGTGCATTGGGTGTTGGCCTGGCTTACGCGGTGGCGAATGCAATATTCGGTGGTTCAGCGGAGTATGTAGCCTTGAGCCTCAAAGCGGTCGGCATGGAAAACTCCTTCTACTGGTACGTGACGTTGATGATGGCGATAGCGTTCCTGTTCAGCCTGCGTCTGCCCAAGCATGCGAAGTATCTAGAAAACGACCTTTGATCCACACCCGCGGGCCCAAGCGGCCCGCGCCTCCAGGGACTGTTTATGAACCAGCGACCGGGCAATCAATTGTTCGATGCCTATTTCACTGCGCGCGATATGCGCGAGGTGTTTTGCGATCAGGGCCGGGTTCAGGCCATGCTCGATTTCGAAGCGGCGCTGGCCCGCGCCGAGGCGCATGTCGGGTTGATTCCGCAGACGGCGGTGGCGCCTATCGAAGCGGCTTGCCGCGCCGGGCATTACGATTTCGCCGCCCTCGGCGAGGCGATTGCCACGGCCGGTAATTCGGCGATTCCGCTGGTGAAAGCTTTGGGCAAACAGATCGCGACCACCGATGCCGAAGCCGAGCGCTATGTGCATCTGGGCGCCACCAGCCAGGACGTGATGGACACCGGCCTGGTGCTGCAATTGCGCCGGGCGCTGGAACTGATTGAGAGCGATCTGGCGCAACTGGGCGAAACCCTTTCAACGCAAGCCCAGCGTTATGTCGCCACGCCGCTGGCCGGTCGCACCTGGTTGCAGCACGCAACGCCGGTCACCTTGGGCATGAAGATCGCCGGTTGGCTGGGCGCCGTTACCCGCAGCCGTCAACGCCTGCAAGAACTCAAACCGCGCCTGCTGGTGCTGCAATTCGGCGGCGCCTCCGGGACCCTCGCGGCCCTCGGTGCGCAAGCGCTGCCGATTGCCGACGCGCTGGCCACGGAGCTGCGCCTGACGTTGCCCGACCAACCGTGGCACACCCAACGCGACCGCCTGGTGGAGTTCGGTTCGGTGCTGGGATTGATCGCCGGCAGTCTCGGCAAGCTCGGTCGCGATATCAGCCTGTTGATGCAGACTGAAGCGGGCGAAGTGTTCGAACCCTCGGCGCCGGGCAAGGGCGGTTCGTCGACCATGCCGCACAAACGCAACCCGGTGGGCGCCGCCGTGCTGATCGGCGCTGCAACACGGGTTCCCGGTCTGCTCTCGACCCTGTTCAGTGCCATGCCGCAAGAGCACGAGCGCAGCCTCGGCCTGTGGCATGCCGAGTGGGAAACCCTGCCGGAGATTTGTTGCCTGGTGTCCGGCAGCCTCAAGCAGGCATTGCTGGTGGCAGACGGACTGGAAGTGGACGCCGAGCGCATGGCCCGCAACCTCGACCTGACCCAAGGCCTGGTGCTGGCCGAAGCGGTGAGCATCGTTCTCGCGCAACGGGTCGGCCGCGACACCGCGCATCATTTACTGGAGCAGTGCTGCAAGCGCGCCGTGGTCGAGCAACGGCATTTGCGCGCGGTGCTGGGCGACGAGCCGCACGTGACCGCCGAGCTCTCGGCTGCTGAACTCGATCATCTGCTGGACCCCGCTCACTACCTCGGACAGGCCCGTACCTGGGTCGAGCGAGCGGTGGCTGAACATTCTGCGTTAACTGCCTGAAGGAGACTGCTGTGGCTTTCGTACAACTCGCCGAGGGCGAACTGCACTACCAAATTGAAGGGCCGCACTTCGATGGACCGGTCGATGCGCCGGTGCTGGTGCTGTCCAACTCGCTGGGCACCGACCTGCACATGTGGGACGCGCAAATTGCCGCGTTCACCGAGCATTTCCGGGTGCTGCGTTTTGATACCCGTGGCCACGGCAAATCCCTGGTCACGCCGGGGCCTTACAGCATCGAACAACTGGGCCGAGACGTGTTGGCGCTGCTGGATGCGTTGCACATTGAGAAGGCGCATTTCTGTGGTCTGTCGATGGGTGGCCTGATCGGCCAGTGGCTGGGCATCAATGCCGGTGATCGATTGAACAAACTGGTGGTGTGCAACACCGCCGCGAAAATCGGCGACCCGTCGATCTGGAACCCGCGCATCGAAACCGTGTTGCGTGACGGCGCGGCGGCGATGGTTGCGCTGCGCGATGCATCGATTGCGCGCTGGTTTACCCCGGACTTTTCCGAGGCCAATCCGGCGGCGGCGAAACGGATTACCGACATGCTCGCGGCCACTTCGCCACAAGGTTACGCAGCCAATTGCGCTGCCGTGCGCGATGCCGATTTCCGTGATCAGTTGTCCTCGATCAAAGTGCCGCTGCTGGTGATCGCCGGCACCGAAGACGCGGTCACGCCGCCGTCCGGTGGGCACTTCATCCAGGAACATGTGGCAGGTGCCGAGTACGCCGAGTTCTACGCGGCGCACCTGTCCAACGTACAGGCGGGCGATGCGTTCAGTGAGCGCGTTCTCGCTTTTTTGCTGGGTCATTGAGGGGGAAATCCGTGGACGAGAAACAACGTTACGACGAGGGCATGAACGTCCGTCGCGCAGTCCTCGGCGACGCCCATGTCGACCGCAGCCTGAACGCGCTGACCGAGTTCAATTCGGAGTTTCAGGAGATGATCACCCGCCATGCGTGGGGCGACATCTGGACCCGACCTGGCCTGCCGCGCCATACCCGCAGCCTGATCACCATCGCCATGTTGATCGGCATGAACCGTGAGGGTGAACTCAAACTGCACCTGCGTGCCGCCGCCAACAATGGCGTGACCCGTGGCGAGATCAAGGAAGTGATCATGCAGAGCGCCATCTATTGCGGCATCCCGGCGGCGAATGCGACGTTTCATTTGGCCGAGTCGGTTTGGGACGAGTTGGGCGTCGAGTCCCGGGAATAATGTTCGCGATTTGCGGTGCATGAATTGACGCCTTCGCGGGCAAGCCTCGCTCCTACAGGATTATCACAACCTCTGTAGGAGCGAGGCTTGCCCGCGAAGGCAATGTCATGTGTTACACCGTCGCGACGATGAATATGCGCTTGAACGGAAACAGCGTTCGCCCGTCGCTCTCCGGCGGGTAATGCGCGTGTACGCGCATCAGGTAGTGGTAAATGAAGCGTGCCTGTTCGTCGGGCTTGAGTCCCTGCATCACTGGTCGCAGCGCCGAGACCTTGACCCAGTCATAGATCGGCGATTGGCCGCAGACCACCTGCAATTGCTCGGTCTCCCAGATGTCCAGGGTGTCAGTGATCGGGGCGAGCAAGCGGTAGTAATCTTCCAGCGACAAGAGCGTTCGTGCGGCCATGGCCTCGCGCAGCTGCGCCGTGCCTAACGGTTGGCCGCAAGCCCCCGCGTCTTCCAGCGTGTCGAGCACCAACCGATACCACAACGCATCCCGCCAGTCGGGCATGTGCGCTGCCAGGCAACCGCCAGGGTTGAGCTGCCTGAGCAGTCGCGGCAGCAGTTGATGGTGATCCTTGATGAAGTGCAAAACGGCGGCGGCGAACAGCAGGTCTGCTGGCTGTTCGGGCTGCCAGTCGAGCAGGTCACACTGTTTCCACAGCGCCTTGATGGGCAGAAGGCGGGCTTCGTCGAGCATTTGTCCGGAGCTGTCGATACCCTGCAACTGCGCGCGAGGCCAACGCTTGGCCAACAGTTGCGTGGCGATGCCGGTGCCGCACCCCAGGTCATAAATACGTTGGGGCGATTTGAGTTCGACACGACCGAGCAATTCATTCACCGGTCGTTGCCTGAGGCGCGAAAACTGCTGGTACGCCTTGGCGTCCCAGTGCGTGCAGGCGCTCCCTGCCTTATCAAGCTTGACGCTCATGAGGTGGTCCTCTCTGGCGGTTACAGTTGTCTTCCGATGACGTTCAGGGTTTTCAGGACAACAGCCACACCTTTGCGCGTGTCCGGTTCGTTCAGCAGTTTTATCAACGCGTAGACCCCCGGTGGCTCAGGGGCAGCGGCGACTTCGGCACGGGCCATGCGCACGGCGTTACTGACGGTCCAGGTGGCCGCCGTAGCGTTTTCGAACAACCGCGCCAGTTTTTCCACCATGGCCGCGTCCAGCAGGTCGACCATGTCCGAGGTCAACGAGAGCAAATCGACAAGGTTATCCAGTCGCCCGCCATCGATCAGCGGCTGCAGTTTTGCCATCAAGGCAACGAGTCCCTCCGACCTGTCGGCCGTGCCGATGGCGAGGGTTTCATCTGTCAGGTTTGTCATTGTGTTTGTCTCCCAGAACCCGTCACAGCATGCCCCGGGCAATCATCCAGTACAGGCCATGATTGAAGCCGTGTCTGAGCAGGCCGCCGAGTTTGGTCGGTGGAGTTGGCTGAACGTCGCGCTTGAAGTTGTACCAAAGCGGCATGCCGGCATAGAGGCCCATTTGCGCGACGGCCTGAACCCGTCCGTCGTAGACATCGATGGGACCACCAAGGCGGATTTCAGCGGCAATGTTGTTGGCGATCACCGGTGCCTGGTTATGGCACGCGCCTCCGGCCTTGCTCACCGGCAAATCGACGGTGTCGCCGATCACGTAGACGTTTTCCAGGCCGTAGACTTGCAGGGATTCATGGTTGGTGGGCAGCCAGCCTTCGTCGTTGGGCGCTTGTGACGCTCCGGACTCCAGCACGGCATCCACGGCGCGGATCGGCGGCGTTGCCATCAGTATGTCGAAAGGCTGCGCGTCGCCTTCTGCGGAGTAGGCGATTTTGCTGTCCGGATCGACACGGTCCAGGGTGAACCCACGCTGAAAACGAATGTTTTTCTGCTCGAAAATACTCGGCAGAATTTCCCCTGTCGGTCGTTGCAGGAACAGGCAGTTGCGCAGTAACTGAGCGGTTGTCGGGTAGGTGTAGATAATTTCCACCTGGTCTCGCACACCTCTACGCCGCAAATAATCATCGAGCATCAAGGTGGTTTCGACGGGCGCGATGCCGCATTGATGCGGCACGTTGGGCGTTTGCGGGAAAGACACGGTAATGAAGATCCGGCCTTTTTCGATGGTGCTCAGCTTCTGCGCCAGTTGCCGGGCCGGCTCGTATTGATAGAAGTGGTCGCCGCCTTCTTTCAAACCTTCGATGCGTTTAGGGTCGGGCACGCAACCGGTGGCGATGACCAGATAATCGTAGTCGTAGACTTTGCCGCTGCGGGTCTTGAGGCGTTGCCCAGGGAAATCAAAACGCGTCACTTCTTCAACGTTGAAGGTGATTTCCGGGCGCAACAATGAGCGTTCCGGGCGCTTGAGTTCTTCCTGAAAAAACAGGTTGAACGCCACGTACATGAACGCAGGTTTGTAGTAGTGATCGGGGGAGTTGGACAGCAGGGTAATCAGGACTTCGCCGCGCAGGATTTCTGGATACAGCTTGTTGACCAGTTGATTGGCCAGCATGGTTCCACCGACGCCGCCACCGACGATAACTATTCGCTTGCTCATACCTGACCTCCGTGGTCATGGCAGCTTCGCGTACAGCATCCGGAGATAACGGAAGAAAATGGGGGCTCCTACATCAGGCTGGAGAACTTGAACACCTTGATGACTGTATCTGCGGTTCAATAATTCGCCAGTTCATCGCGACCAGTGGTCAGCGCCAGCGTTTCCCGCAATGGGCAACGCTGGCGCTGAGGCTTACAACAAACTGATCGGGTAGCTGATGATCAACCGGTTCTCGTCGAACTCGTTGTTGCTGTAGTCGCGGCGCATGGTCGAGTTGCGCCATTTGACGTTCAGGTCCTTCAGCGCACCGCTTTGTACGGTGTAGCCCAGTTCACTCTCGCGGCCCCATTCCTTGCCGTCGGTGATGGTGCCGGTGTGTACGTTTTCGCCGCTGATGTAGCGGTTCATCAGGGTCAGGCCCGGTACGCCGAGCGCAACGAAGTTGTAGTCGTGGCGCACCTGCCAGGATTTTTCCCGCGCGTTGTCATAGCTGGAGTTGTAGCTGTCGTTGGCCAGTGTGCCGCCGCTGGTGCCGTTGACCCGCATCCAGGCGCTGTCGCCGGTGAGTTTTTGCAGGCCGACGTAGAAGGTGTTGCCGCCGTACTTGGCGGAAAGCATTCCCGACCAGGTCTTGTTGTCCAGATCGCCGGCGCGGGCGCTACCGTCTTCTTTGCCATAGAAGAAACCGAGGTTGGCGCCCAGAGTCCAGTCGCCGACGGGTTGGCTGTGGGTCAGGTTGACGAATTGCTGGCTGTAGATGTCCTTGAGTTCGGCGTTCCACAGGCCGATCTGGGTGCGTTTCTCGTTGAACAGGTATTCGCCGCCCTGGAAGTTGAAGCGGTCGGAGGTGAACGCCGCTTTGCCGGTCATCGACATGTCATTCATGCTGCTGTCGTCACGCGGGCTGTTCTGGCGGAACTGGCCGCCGTAGAGCGTCAGGCCGTTGATTTCCTTTGAGGTGATCTGACCGCCACGGAAGGTTTGTGGCAGCGAACGTCCATCGTCCGAACGCAGGATCGGCAGCACCGGCATCCATTCGCCGACCTTCACTTCGGTCTGCGACAGCTTGGCCTTGAACGCCACGTTGGTGCGACCGAAGTTGTCCGCCGGGCGACCATCGTGGTCCAGCGGCAGCAACTGCGTACCGCCGGTGCCTTTACCGCCGTCGAGTTTTACCGAGTACAGCCCCAGCACATCCATGCCGAAGCCGACGGTGCCTTGGGTGAATCCCGACTTGGCGTCGAGGATGAAACTTTGCGTCCACTCTTCAGCCTTGCCCTGTGCCTTGGTCGGGTTGGTGAAGTTGCGGTTGATGTAGAAGTTGCGCAGGTTCAGGTTGACCTTGGCCCCTTCGACAAAACCCGCCTCTTCGGCCGTGGCGGGCAGGGCGGCGCCGGCCAGTGCGAGGGCGATCAGGCTGGGAACGAAATAAGTGGAAGGCGTCATGGGCTCGGTCTCTCTAATTCTTGGAGATGAAACGGGGCGATGCCGCAACCGTCGGGTTGCAGACAAAAAGATTCGAATTCAAATGAAACGGGGCGAGATCAGCCGGACAGGGCGGGGCGCGGGGGCATGGTGTCGAACCTGTTGTTATTGGTTTTGTGTGGCGAATGGTGCGGGGAATGAACTGGATGGTTCAATTGGTAAAAGCGGGTTTTGGGCGATTATCGAACGCAACATTTGCTGGGTTTTTGTGTTGTTAATATTGGCCCCTTCGTCGGAATGCCGCCCAGACCAAGCCCGCTCCTACGGGTTAGCGTGGTTCACACATTTTGTGATCGACACGCAACCTGTAGGAGCGAGGCTTGCCCGCGAAGGGGCCATAACAGACACCACAACTTTCCAGCAGACAACAAAAAGCCCACCAAACGGTGGGCTTCGTGTTTACAGCAACTCGATCAGAACAACTTCAGCTTCGGCGCTTCTTCTTTCAGCGGCTCGACTTTCGCAGTCTGCTCGTTCCAGCCACCGCCCAGTGCCTTGTACAGATTCACGGCGCTGGTCAGTTGCGCCAGGCGGTCGGTGATCAGCGCCTGTTGCGCACTGAACAGCTGACGCTGGGCATCGAGGAAGGTCAGGTTGCTGTCGACGCCAATGCGATAACGACGCTCGGCCAGACGGTAGTAGTCCTGGTTGGCGGTGACGAAATCACGCTGGGCCTGCAACTGCTCGGTGTAGGTCTGGCGGGCGGCCAGGCCGTCGGCGACTTCCTGGAAGGCCGTTTGAATGGACTTCTCGTAGTTCGCCACGCCGATGTCCTTCTGGATTTTCGAGTAATCCAGGCTGGCGCGCAGGCTGCCGGCGTTGAAGATCGGCAGGTTGATTTGCGGCTGGAACAACCACGTGCCCGAACCACCCTTGAACAGGCCGGACAGGTCCGGGCTCAACGTACCGGCATTGGCGGTGAGGCTGATGCTCGGGAAGAACGCTGCACGCGCCGCGCCGATGTTGGCGTTGGCCGCTTTCAGGTTGTATTCGGCTTGCAGAATGTCCGGACGACGTTGCAGCAGGTCCGACGGCAGGCCGGGCGGTACGTCGCTCAGCAGGTCGTCAGACAGCGGCCTGGCTTCCCGCAGATTGGCCGGGATACCGGTGCCGAGCAGCAGCACCAGGCTGTTTTCATCCTGGGCGACCTGGCGTGTGTAACGGGCCAGTTGCGCACGGGCGTTTTCCACCGAGGTGCGCGACTGCGCCAGGTCCAGCGCCGAGGCGACGCCTACTTCGTTGCTGCGCGCGGTGAGCTTGTAGCTCTCCTCGAACGCAGCGAGGGTGTCCTGAGTCAGCTTGCGCAGCTCTTTGTCGGCCTGCCAGGTCAGGTAGGCATTCGCCACGCTGGCCACCAGGCTGATTTGCGTGCTGCGACGGCCTTCTTCGGTGGCGAAGTATTTTTGCAGGGCTTCTTCGTTCAGGCTGCGAACCCGACCAAACAGGTCGAGTTCATAGGCGCTGATGCCGACGGTGGCCGAGTAGGAACTGGTGATGCCTGCCTGACCGCTCTGTGAAGCGTCAGCCGGAACCCGCTGACGGCTGCCGGTACCGTTGGCCGAAACCGCCGGGAACAGGTCGGCGCGCGAGATGCGGTATTGCGCAGCGAACGCGTCGATGTTCAGCGCCGCGACACGCAGGTCACGGTTGTTTTCCAGGGAAAGCTGGATCAGCTGCTGCAGCGCAGGGTCATGGAAAAACTGCTTCCAGCCTTGTTCGGCGGCGGCCTGGCTCGGCGCCTGGGCCGGCGAATACGCCGGGCCTTGCGGGTACTGGGCGGCCACCGGTGCTTCAGGCTGCTGATAATCGGGTATCAGCGAGCAGCCGCTCAGCACGAAGGCCGCGACTGCGATGGAGAGTAGCGACTTGCTCATTAGCCAGCCTCTTTAGAAGGTTCAATAGCGTCGTCCTGATCGGCGATTTTTCGCTGACCCATGGCCGACACGGTGACGAAGAACAACGGGACCCAGAAGATCGCCAATACGGTGGCGGTGATCATACCGCCAATTACCACGGTACCGATGGCGTGTTGGCTGCCCGAGCCGGCGCCGCTGGAAATGGCCAGCGGCACTACGCCGAGAATGAACGCCAGGGAGGTCATGATGATCGGGCGCAAACGCATGCGGCAAGCCTCGATGGCAGCCTCCTGCAAGCTCTTGCCCTGTTCATGCAGATCCTTGGCGAACTCGACGATCAGAATGGCGTTTTTCGCCGCCAGACCGATGGTGGTCAACAGACCCACGAGGAAGTACACGTCGTTGGACAGACCCCGCAAGCTGGTGGCCATCAACGCACCGATAATCCCCAGTGGCACCACGAGCACGACGGCAATCGGAATCGACCAGCTTTCATACAACGCCGCCAGGCACAGGAACACCATCAGAATCGACAGCGCGAACAGCGCAGGCGCCTGGGAGCCCGCCAGTCGTTCTTCATACGACAGACCGGTCCAGGAAATACCGACACCGGCCGGCAGTTTCAGGGCAAGCGCCTCGACTTCGGCCATGGCTTCACCGGTGGAATAACCCGGGGCAGGGGAACCGAGGATTTCCATCGCTTCTACGCCGTTGTAACGGGCCAGTTTTGGCGAACCGTAAATCCACTCACCCTTGGCAAACGCGGTGAAGGGAACCATGGTTCCGGTGCTGTTGCGCACGTACCACTTCTTCAGGTCTTCAGGGCTCATGCGCGCGCCGGGCTGGCCTTGCACGTAAACCTTCTTCACACGACCACGGTCGATGAAGTCGTTCACATAGCTACTGCCCAAGGCAATCGACAAGGTGTTGTTGATGTCGGCGATGGTAACGCCCAGCGCACTGGCCTTCTCGTCGTCGATTTCCAACTGGAATTGCGGCTCGTCGTTCAGACCGTTCGGGCGCACTTGCGCCAGCACTTTGCTCTGCGCCGCCATGCCGAGGAACTGGTTACGGGCAGCCATCAGCTTTTCGTGACCGATACCGGCGCGGTCTTGCAGGAACACGTCGAAACCGGTGGCGTTACCCAGCTCCAGTACCGCTGGCGGTGCGAAAGCGAACACCATGGCGTCACGGAAGGTGAAGAAGTGCTGTTGGGCACGGGCCGCGACCTTGAACACGTTGTTGTCGGCGTTACGTTCGTGCCACGGCCTCATCATGATGAACGCCATACCCGAACTCTGGCCACGGCCGGCGAAGTTGAAGCCGGTCACGGTAAACACCGAGTTCACCGCATCGCCTTCACCGCCATCCTTGCTTGGACGCAGCAGGAATTCACGCATCTCGTCCACGACGACCTGAGTGCGCTGGGCAGTCGAGCCGGCCGGGGTCTGCACTTGAGCAAACAGTACGCCCTGGTCTTCCTCCGGGAGGAACGAGGAAGGAATACGCATGAACAACCAGATCATGCCGATGACGATGATCACGTAGGCCAGCAGGTACGGCGCCTTGTTGCGCAGAATGTTGCCGACGCCACGCTCGTAGCTTTTCACGCTACGGTCGAAGTTGCGGTTGAACCAGCCGAAGAAGCCGCGTTTCGGCACGCCATGCTCGCCCTTGGGAATGGCTTTGAGCATGGTGGCGCAGAGCGCCGGGGTGAAGATCAGCGCGACCAGTACCGACAGGGCCATGGCCGAGACGATGGTGATCGAGAACTGCTTGTAGATCACACCCGTGGAACCGCCGAAGAACGCCATCGGCAACAGTACCGCCGAGAGCACCAGGGCAATACCGACCAGTGCACCCTGGATCTGCCCCATGGATTTCTTGGTGGCTTCCTTGGGTGACAGGCCTTCTTCGCTCATGACCCGTTCGACGTTTTCCACCACGACGATGGCATCGTCCACCAGCAAGCCGATGGCCAACACCATACCGAACATGGTCAGGGTGTTGATGCTGAAACCGAACGCCGCGAGGATGCCGAACGTACCCAGCAATACCACCGGCACGGTCATCGTGGTGATGACGGTGGCGCGGAAGTTCTGCAGGAACAGGAACATCACCAGGAACACCAGCACGATTGCTTCGACCAGGGTTTCAACCACACCCTTGATCGACTCGGTCACCACTGGCGTGGTGTCGTACGGGAACACCACTTCCATCCCTTGCGGGAAGAACGGCTTGAGGCTGTCGATGGTCTTGCGCAGCGCTTTCGCGGTGTCGAGGGCGTTGGCACCGTTGGCCAGTTTCACCGCCAGGCCGGAAGCCGGGGCGCCGTTGAACTGGGCGTTGATGCTGTAGTTCTCGCCACCCAGACCGACGTCGGCGACATCTTTCAAGCGAACCTGGGAGCCGTCCTTGTTGACCTTGAGCAGGATTCTGTTGAATTGCTCAGCGGTCTGCAGGCGGGTCTTGCCGATGATCGTCGCGTTCAACTGAGTGCCGGGCAGGGCAGGCAGGCCGCCGAGCTGGCCGGACGATACCTGGACGTTTTGCGCGGCGATGGCGGTTTTGACGTCGATCGGGGTCAGGTTGAAGTTGTTCAACTTGGCCGGGTCGAGCCAGATACGCATGGCGTACTGGGAACCGAACACCTGGAAGTCGCCCACGCCGGCTGTCCGCGAGATCGGATCCTGCATGTTGGACACGATGTAGTTGGACAGGTCGTCCTTGGTCATGCTGCCGTCACGCGAGACCACGCCGATCACCAGCAGGAAGTTTTTCACTGCCTTGGTCACACGGATACCTTGCTGCTGTACTTCTTGCGGCAGCAGCGGGGTGGCCAGGTTCAGTTTGTTCTGGACCTGAACCTGCGCGGTATCGGAGTTGGTGCCTTGCTCGAAGGTCGCGGTGATCGTCATGGTGCCGTCGGAGTTACTTTCCGAGGACACATAACGCAGGTTGTCGATACCGTTGAGCTGCTGCTCGATCACCTGAACCACGGTGTCTTGCACGGTTTGCGCGGAAGCGCCCGGGTAGGCCACGGAGATGGCGATCGCCGGAGGCGCAATGCTCGGGTACTGGTTGATCGGCAACTTGAGGATCGATAGAGCCCCGACCAGCATGATCACCAGGGCAATTACCCAGGCGAAAATCGGACGGTCGATAAAAAATTTCGACATGGTTTACTCCCCTTTGCCGCTGGAAGCCTTGTTAGCTGCCTGTGCGGGGGCCGGGTTCTTTGCGCCAACGTTAGTCGCCTCAGTGGCCTTGACTTCAATGCCAGGTTTGACGAATTGCAGCCCTTCGGTGATCAGGCGATCGCCGGCTTTCAGGCCGTCCTCGATCAGCCACTGGCTGCCGACAGTGCGGCTGGCCTTGAGCTGACGCAGTTCGACCTTGTTGTCCGCACCGACGACCAGCGCGGTCGGGGAGCCTTTGAGGTCGCGGGTCACGCCTTGTTGCGGCGCCAGGATGGCGGCTGCATTCACGCCGGCCTGAAGCTGGGCGTGAACGAACATGCCGGGCAACAGGGTGTGATCAGGGTTCGGGAACACCGCACGCAGGGTGACGGAACCGGTGGTCTGGTCAACCGAGACTTCGGAGAATTCGAGCTTGCCGTCGAGCTTGTACTGGCTGCCGTCTTCGAGGGTCAGCTTGACCGCCGCCGAGTTGTCGCCGGCCTTTTGCAGACGACCGCTTTCCAGTTCGCGGCGCAGTTCAAGCAGCTCTACCGAGGACTGGGTGACATCGACGTAGATCGGGTCGAGTTGCTGGATCACCGCCATGGCGTCCGCCTGGCCACTGGTGACCAGTGCGCCTTCGGTCACGCTGGAACGACCGATGCGACCGGACAGTGGCGCATAGACCTTGGTGTAGCGCACATTGATCTGGGCGCTTTGCAGGGCGGCTTCCGATTGCAGGCGGTTGGCCTGTGCGGTGTCGTATTCCTGACGGCTCACAGCCTGTTCGTTGACCAGTTGCTTGTAGCGATCGGAGATCGACTTGGTCTGTTGCAGGTTGGCTTCGGCGCTTTTCAGCGTGGCTTCATAGACGGCTGGATCGATCTGATACAGCTGTTGGCCGGCCTTGACGTCGCCGCCTTCCTTGAACAGACGTTTGAGAATGATGCCGTTGACCTGCGGGCGAACTTCCGCGATGCGGTAGGCGCTGGTGCGGCCCGGCAGCTCGGACGTCAGGGTGAAGGCTTGAGGTTGCAGGGTGACGACGCCGACCTGAGGCGGTGGAGCGGCCGGTGCCGCTTCTTCCTTTTTGCATCCGCTGAGCAGCGATGCCAAGGCGACGGCAGTGACCAGAGCGGTAACAGCTGGCTTGAATTGCATGAAAATCCTCGGGTCAGGCGCGCAAAAAAACGCACAAGAAAAGATGGAAGGTTAAAAATTGGGTACCGGGTGGATAAGTAGCTTGCTAAGGAATATACTTACATTCACGGTTGTTTGTAAATACCTTGGCTGTGTACCCTCGCTGTTACAGAGGCCGTCGCAAGGTTGGAATTGTAGGCCCGGGGACGAGTCCCAAGAGCGCTCGCCCCACTTTTATTCAGCTGATATTCAGACATCGCTGAAGCATCCTGATTGAGGTTGTACTGCCATGGTCCGTCGCACCAAAGAGGAAGCTCAAGAAACCCGCAGCCAGATACTCGAGGCGGCCGAAAAAGCCTTTTTCGAGCGGGGCGTGGCCCGCACGACGCTGGCGGACATCGCAACCCTGGCCGGCGTCACCCGTGGCGCCATCTACTGGCATTTCAGCAACAAGGCCGATCTGGTGCAGGCCATGCTCGACAGCTTGCATGAGCCCCTTGATGAGCTGGCCAAAGCCGCGGAGAGCGAAGACGAGCTCGATCCGCTGGGCTGCATGCGTCGGTTGCTGATTCATTTGTTTCATGAAGTTGCGCTGGACCCCAAGACCCGGCGCATCAACGAGATTCTGTTTCATAAGTGCGAATTCACCGATGAAATGTGCGATCTGCGCCAGCAGCGCCGAACGGCCAGCCTCGAATGCAACACGCGCATTGGCCTGACCTTGCGTAATGCCGTGAATCGCGGGCAGTTGCCGGAAAACCTCGACACCGCCCGTGCGGCCATCAGCATTCATGCCTATATAGATGGCCTGTTGTACCAATGGTTGCTCGCGCCGGACAGCTTTGAACTGCACACCGAGGCCGAGCGTTGGGTCGATATCGGGCTGGACATGCTGCGTTTCAGTCCCAGCCTGCGAAAGTGAAGCAACATGCGTAATTGGATCCGTTTATGTCAATAGACGCGGGCGAAGATCAACTCTTCGCCCGCTTTGACGTACTGGGGTGCTTTTATATAGGGACGCGCTCCGGGATGACAGGTAGCGAGCTACGTATTTTGTAGGAAATTTGTGTCGCAGATGTGAAAAGCCAAGAGCGATCCCCAGTGGTCGCTGCTTCAGCCCAGTGTGATTTCCACCTCGAAGTTGAAAGGCTGATCCTCTGCCATGCGGGTGATTTTGGTGGAACAATTGATTTTGGATGAGCCAATGGAGGTGACGGTGTTTTTTACCGTTGCCCTGTGTATTGGCGAAATAACGCCGAAGGATTTGTTCATGATCATGCCGAGGTCAAAACGTACCCCGACGTTCTGATCGATAAAATCCACGAATTGATTGAACATGATTTTGTTCTTCGGCCACGGCGCGGCGTACGTATAGGCAAAATCGGATTTGAATGCTGTCTTTGCGTGAGCCCGGAGCAGGAATGACTCACGCTCTGATGGGTGTAAAGGCAGGCTGGTTTGTGCGATTTTAAACGTGTGCGGTGTGTTGTTAATGAGTTTGACGATCACACGAGTGTTTTTCGAGCTTTCATCTTGATGTCGCCACTGTTCTATTTTCTGATTCAACTCGCGTTCTGATTCAATCTTTTCGAGGTAACCGATTAATTCCACTTGGGCGATCCCGATCAACTCATCCAGTGCTTGCTGATTCTCTTCGCTGAATAGTAGTGGTGTCAGGTTGTAAAGTGTGCCAATGGAAGTGTAATTGAAAAACGATAGTAAATCTTCGTACTTGTTACTGGTTTCTTTGATGTCGTTCATGTCGATTCCTTTCGATCAAACACGTGGTTCCCGGTCTGGGTGGATTGCGGCTCAGCGATCCATGATGACGGCCAGCATGTTGTAGTTGTAGGGATAGTTATCGCTCGTGTCTTCAAGAAAAGACTGGCTGAAAATGGGGACTTCCCCAATGGACAACGCGTTGTGTTCCCAGAAGAAATCAACTTCCGGCCGCCGATGATTCAGGCGTTTACGGTGCGTGTATTGAAAAGCCGTTTTGATATGCACCGTCTGACGGTAATTGGTGTAAATGGCCTGAGCACTGAAAACGGTTTTTCTGATGCCGTATTCGATATTAATGCTTTGCGGCAATTGTGGGTTGCCTTCCAAGACGATTAACTGAGTGCTCAGTGGCATGATTTTGGAGGGGAAGGCTGGCGGGGTATCGTCCAGCATGACGTCGTTGCGCCATAATATCGAGTCTGTGAAGTTGCTAAGGGTTAATGTAAAAGTAAGTTTGTTTGCGGGGGAGTTGTCCATTTCAGATCACTTGTTGGTTATGTTGTTGTTTGAAATTAACCCCGCTATAAGTGCTGTTGCAATACAGATGTTGTTTCATTAGTTTAGTGTTTTCCAAATAAAAAACCCCGGGTGTTTCTACCCGGGGCTTTTTATTTAAACGGAGCTTACATAACCGGGTAGTCGATGTAGCCGACCGGGCCCTTGCCGTAGAACAGCTCCGGACGCGCTTCGTTCAGCGGCGCATCGGCTTTCAAGCGTGCCGGCAAATCCGGGTTGGCAATGAACGGCACGCCGAAGGCGACCGCGTCAGCCTTGCCGCTGGCCAGCCAGGCGTTGGCGCTGTCCTTGGTGAAGCGTTCGTTGACGATGTACGGACCGCCGAAGGCTTCCTTGATTTGCGGGCCGAGGCTGTCGGTGCCTTCTTTTTCGCGGGAGCAGATGAACGCGATGCCACGTTTGCCCAGTTCGCGAGCGACGTAGGTGAAGGTTTCGGCGAGGTTGTCGTCACCCATGTCATGGGAGTCGGCACGCGGTGCCAGGTGCACACCGACGCGGCCGGCGCCCCAGACTTCGATGGCGGCATCGGTCACTTCCAACAGCAGGCGAGCACGGTTTTCCACGGAGCCGCCGTATTGGTCGGTGCGCTGGTTGGTGCTGCTTTGCAGGAACTGGTCGAGCAGGTAACCGTTGGCGCCGTGGATTTCCACGCCGTCAAAACCGGCGGCCTTGGCGTTTTCGGCACCGATGCGGTAGGCGTCGACGATGTCGGCGATTTCAGCGGTTTCCAGGGCGCGCGGCGTCGGGTAATCGGCCAGTGGGCGAACCAGGCTGACATGGCCTTTGGGCTGGATGGCGCTCGGTGCGACCGGTTTTTCGCCGTTCAGGTACGACTCGTGGGAAACCCGGCCGACGTGCCACAGTTGCAGGAAGATCTTGCCGCCTGCGCCGTGGATCGCCTTGGTGACGTTGGTCCAGCCGCGCACTTGATCGTTGGACCAGATGCCCGGGGTGTCCGGGTAGCCAACGCCCATCGGCGTGACCGACGTGGCTTCGCTGAGGATCAGGCCGGCCGAGGCGCGTTGAACGTAGTACTCGGCCATCAGCGCGTTCGGCACACGACCTTCGTCGGCGCGGCAGCGGGTCAGCGGAGCCATGATGATGCGGTTGGCCAACTCGAGGTCGCCCAGTTTGATCGGATCGAAAATAGTCGTCATGAAATGCACCCTCGTGAGGTATCAGTGAGTCAGTTGTTGGTAGCAGGGGCCAGTTCGGGATTACCGCTCTGACGGAAAGTAATCAGGGTCACCAGCAGGGCGAGTACCGCCAGTGCGGCGGCCGCCAGTGGCACGCTGGTCAGGCCGTAGCCGTGGGCGATGACGCTGCCGCCGACCCAGGCACCGAGTGCGTTGCCGACGTTGAAGGCGCCGATGTTCAGGGTTGAGACCAGGTTCGGTGCAGCCTTGCCGTAGGTCACCACGTTTACTTGCAGGGCGGGCACGGCGGCAAAGCACGCGGTGGCCCAGAGGAACAGGGTGATTTCGGTCGGGATCAGCGCCACGCTGGTCCAGGTCAGTACGGTGGACACCACGGCCATGCTGATGAACACGCCGATCAGCGTCGCCGCCAGGCCTTTGTCGGCCAGTTTGCCGCCGATGATGTTGCCGACCGTCAGGCCCAGGCCGATGAGCATCAGCGTCCAGGTCACGCCGCGTGGCGAGACGCCGGTCACCTCGCCCAGCAGCGGGGCGACGTAGGTGAACAAGGTGAACACCGACGCGGCGAACAGCGCGGTCATGCTCAACGACAGCCAGATGCCGGCGCCTTTGAGGGCACGCAGTTCGGCGCGCATGTCGAGTTTCTCTTCATCGCGCTTGGCCGGCAGGAAACGGATCAGGCCGATCAAGGCGATTACGCCGATAACGGTCACCGCCCAGAACGTCGAGCGCCAGCCGGCTTGTTGACCCAGCGCTGTGCCCAGCGGCACGCCGAGGACGTTGGCCAGGGTCAGGCCGGTGAACATCAGGGCCACGGCCGAAGCGCGTTTGTTGGCTGGCACCAGGCCTGCCGCCACGACCGAACCGATACCGAAGAACGCACCGTGGCAGAGGGCAGTCACCACTCGGGCGAACATCAGCACGTTGTAGTCACTGGCCACTGCGCAGAGCAGATTGCCGATGATGAATATCCCCATCAACGCCACCAGTGCGGCCTTGCGCGGCAGCCTGGCGGTGGCCAGTGCCATGAACGGCGCACCGATGGCCACGCCCAGGGCGTAACCGGTCACCAGCCAGCCGGCACCGGGGATCGACACACCGAGGTCAGCCGCCACATCGGGCAGCAGGCCCATGATGACGAACTCGGTGGTGCCGATGGCGAAGGCGCTCAAGGCCAGGATGAGGAGCGAGAGGGGCATTGTTGATTCCTTGTCAGCTTAAGGGTCAGAGCTCTTTGCTGAAGGTTTTGAGGAATTCCTGGATGGTTTCCTCGTTGCGTTTGAAAAAGTGCCACTGGCCGACTTTGCGGCTGCTGATCAGGCCGGCGCGTTGCAGGGTCGCCAGGTGTGCGGACACCGTGGACTGCGACAAACCGCACCGTTGATCGATCTGCCCGGCGCAGACGCCGTGCTCGTTGCTGTGGGTCTGGTCGGGAAATTCGACGTCCGGGTCTTTGAGCCAGTGCAGGATTTCTCGCCGTACTGGGTGTGCCAGGGCTTTTATTATTTCGTCGAGGTCGAGGTTCATGGCTTGGGGCTCGTGATGAGTAAAACGTTATATCGCGATGAAGCGAACTTTAAATCGGTATTTCGCGATATACCAATATGATTTTGATCTGATGACCGCGTAAATCGGTATATCGGGTTATAACGATATGAATGCCGCAGTGTTAAGCTGGGCGGCATGAACTATCTCGCACATCTTCACCTCGGTGGCCAGCGTCCCGGTCAATTGCTCGGCAGTCTGTATGGCGATTTCGTCAAAGGACGGCTGCAAGGGCAGTTCGACCCGGAGATCGAGGCGGCTATCCAGTTGCATCGCAGCATCGACGTGTTTACCGACCGCCATTCGATGGTGGACGTGGCGTTGTCGCGGTTTTCCCTGACCCGCCGGCGTTATGCCGGGATCGTGCTCGATGTGTTTTTTGACCATTGCCTGGCGCGGGACTGGACGCTGTATGCCGACCGGCCGCTGGCGCTGTTCACCGGCGACGTGTATCGGGTGCTGTCCAATGAGCCGCAATTACCGGAACGCCTGGCGAGGATTGCGCCGCACATGGTGGCGAATGACTGGTTGGGTTCTTACCGGGAATTCGACGTGTTGGAGCAGGTACTGCGGGGGATTTCGCGGCGGCTGACCAGGCCCGAGGAACTGGCGGCGGCGATGCAGGAGTTGCGGGTGTTGTATGAGCCGTTGAGCGAGGATTTTCGGTTGTTCTACCCGCAGCTACAGGACTTCGCCCGGAACCGCTGACACAAAACCTGTAGGAGCGAGGCTTGCCCGCGAAGAACGATAACGCGGTATATCAGTTACACCGCAGCGTTCCCTTCGCGGGCAAGCCTCGCTCCTACAGAAAGGCAGTGTTACGCGGCGATGAGTTCGCCGGGGCGCCGTGGCTCTGCCGGTTTCGCCACTTCGCCAAACAACACCTTCTGCACCGCCTGCTGCGCTTCGAACGCCAGCGCCGCGCGTTCCCGGCCTTCGCAGGCAATCGGCTTGAGCAGATGAATCTCCACATCGCCACGGTCATTGGCAAACAAGCGCATCAGGTGCGAGAGCAAGTCATCATCGCCAATGAACGGCGCCAGCGAATCGACTTCACCCTCGCGCAGGTAACGAATCGCCAACGGTTGCAGCTTCGCTTGCGAATCAATCGCCGCCGACAGCAAGCGACCATGGAAGGTGCGCAACGAACGGCCATCGGTGGTGGTGCCTTCCGGGAACATCAGCAGCGGATGCGCTTGCTCCAGGTGGCGCGTCATCTGTTTGCGGATCAACTGACTGTCACCCGAACCACGGCGGATAAACAGGCTGCCGGCCTTGGCCGCCAACCAACCTGCTACCGGCCAGGTGCGCACTTCGGCCTTGGACAGGAATGACATCGGCGTGAGCATGCCCAGCAGCGGAATGTCCGTCCAGGACACATGGTTGCTGACCCAGAGCATCGGCTCCTTCGGCAATTCACCGTGCACGGTCACGCGAAAGGGCAGGGCATTCGCCAGGCGTGCCATGAAAAATCTCGACCATCGCTGACGGCGGACCATCGAATGGGCGATGCCCAAGCGCTCGAACAAGCCGAAGACACTGGCCATGCTCAACCCCAATGCCACCACGACCAACACTCGCGCAATTCGCGCGTACACCCGCAAGCGGCTCATTACACAGCCGCCTTGAAGTGTTTGGCGTAGCGCGGGCAGAGTTCGTCGCGTTTGAGCAGGATGAACACGTCGGCGACCTGGAAGTCTTCGTCCCAGCACGGCTCGCCGCAAATCTTCGCACCGAGGCGCATGTAGGCCTTGAGCAGCGGCGGCATTTCGGCGATGACGTTGGAGGGGATGTCCAGAACCGGCAACGGTTTTTTCGGTTCGGCGCGCAGGTTCTCGGTGCACAGGTAACGTTCGCGCAGACGCTGCATGATCGCGTGAGCCTGGATGCCGCCGTCTTGCATCGGGATGCTCGCGCAACCCATCAGATAGCTGTAGCCGCCCTGGTTCAGGACTTCGGCCAGTTCACCCCAGAGCACGGCGATGGTGCCGCCGTTGCGGTAGGCCGGGTCGACACAGGTACGGCCGATTTCGAGGATCGGGCCTTTGAGTTGGATCAGGCCGTGCAGGCTGAATTCTTCTTCGCTGTAAAATTTGCCCAGGCTGCTGGCGGCGGTGTGGTCGAGCAAACGGGTGGTCGCCACCAGGCGCCCGGTGTTCAAGTCACGCACGCCGATGTGGGCGCAGTGAACATCATAGTCATCCATGTCCAGACCCAGTTCCGCGCCTTTGAGCTTGGCGTTGAACTCGCCGCTGAACACGTTGAAGCGCAAAGCCTGGGCTTCCTGCAAGGCCTCGGCGCCCACCAGGCGTTCGGCTTGCAGGCGGCGTTCATTGCCGGTGTCGCTGATGCGGGCGATCTGAGTCATTGCGATTCTCCGTGCGGGCTGGTCACCCGTCTTGGGTTAGAGCCGATCGACTTTCTTTATGCGGCCGTGTTGTGCAAAGTCAGGCTATGTAGCCCCGGTGTCATCGCCATGAAGCTTTGGTGATGCTTATATGACAGCCCACAAGGAGCCTCTTATGCCCTGGCAAACCCTGTTGAAACGCCGCGATCGCTTGCCCGCCAATCCGGACCTCGGTGAAGGCTTCGCGACCTTGTTGCAGCAGTTGGGCACGGTCACGCCGTTTGAGTTGGCGGTGGGCGGTGGACGCCTGATGGCGACGCCGGGGCTGGCGTTTCTGGTGGGCTATCAGGCGGCATTGCGCATGCTGTGGCCGAGCGCGCCGCCGAGTCTTGGCGCGTTGTGCGCGACCGAACAGCGCAGCCTGCGGGTGGCGGACATGCAGACGCGCCTGAGCGAACTGCGCCTGAGCGGACGCAAGGATTTCGTGACCGCCGGCGATGCGGCCGACTGGCTGCTGATCGCTGCGCGCAGTGAAGCGCCTGGCGAGTCGCCGCGCCTGAGCCTGGCGGTGGTTTATCCCGGTGAGCCGGGTGTGCGCCTGGAAAAACTCCCGCCGATCCCGCTGATGCCGGACATCAGTCATGGCCGGCTGTTTCTCGACCATGCCTTGTGTGAATTGCTGGCGGGGGATGGCTGGGATGCGTACGTCAAACCGTTCAGAACGCTGGAAGACGTCTATGTGTTGAGCGCGATGACAGCGTGGTTGTATGGCGTCGGCCAGGACAGCGACTGGCCGCAGGCCTTGCAGTTGCGTTTGCTGGCGCTGTTGGCCGGGTGTGCGGAAATGAGCCGTCAGGCGCCGAACAATCCGGCGGGGCATGTGTTGCTGGGCGGGTTGTTTGCGCAGTTCGACGGGTTGAAGGTTGAGGTGAACCAGGCATTGGCCGATGGCCCGCCGCAGTGGGCGGCGATGTGGCAGCGGGATCAGGCGGTGATGGATTTGGCGGCGGGGGCGCGGGGCAAGCGGTTGGCCAAGGCGTTGGCGGCGATCTGACGGGCCTCTTCGCGGGCAAGCCTCGCTCCTACAGGAGAGCGCATACCTCTGTAGGAGCGAGGCTTGCCCGCGAAGGCGTCTTCATTGACGACACAAATTTTAGATCTGTCATAAACCTCAACTAGGCTCAGCAATCAAATCCGCCGAGCCCCCGCCATGTTCAAAGGCTTGTCCCTGTTTTTCATGCTGCTGCTCAGCCTCTCGACCCAGGCCGAAACCTGGCCCGCCGAGCAATGGTCGACCGGCCCGACCCTGAGCGGCCCGGCGCTGCAAGCCCTGGAAACCTACGCCTTCCCATCCCGTGATGACATCAGCCGAAAGGGCATCCGCACCGACGCCTTGCTGGTGATCCGCGACGGTCAGTTGATCTACGAACGCTACGTCGGCCCGACCAGCGCCGACACGCCGCACCTGACCTGGTCGATCAGCAAGAGCCTCATGGCCACGGTGCTCGGCGTCGCCTATGGCGAAGGCCTGTTCAAATTGCAGGACCCGGCGCTGAAGTTCTATCCACCGCTGGAAAAACACCCGGCGATCACCCTGGCCGATCTGCTGCACTGGGCCTCGGGCCTGGACTGGCAGGAAGACTATGAATACGCACCGTTGAAGTCCTCGGTGGTGGCGATGCTCTACACCCGCGGCCATCACGACATGGCCGCCTTCACCACCGATCACGCCGAGTACGCCAAACCCGGCCAGGCTTTTCGCTATTCCAGCGGCGACAGCAATCTGTTGTCCGCGGCGCTGAAGAACATCGTCGGCCCGGCGCGTTATCCCGACTATCCATGGACCGCGCTGTTCGAGCCGCTGGGGATTCGTCACGCGGTGTGGGAAACCGACGGCACGGGCACTTTCGTCGCCTCGTCCTATGCCTACCTCACCGCCCGTGACCTGGCGCGAGTCGGCCTGTTGATGGCGCGTGACGGCCGTTGGGGGGACCGGCAATTGCTGCCCAAAGACTGGGTCACCTTCAATCGTGAGCCCTTCGCTCACTATCAAGCGAATCAGGACGATGCTGTGCCAGGCGGTCAGTGGTGGCTCAACCGCGCCGTGGATGGCGCCGCACAACCCTGGCCCGATGCACCCCCCGACACCTTCGCCGCCCTTGGCCATTGGGGTCAGGCGATGTACGTGATCCCCAGCGAAAAACTGGTGATCGTGCGCTACGGCGATGACCGCGACGGTAGCTACAGCCACAACGCATTGCTCAACCTTGCGCGCAAGGCATTCGCCGGGAAGGTGCAGCCATGAGCCGTCTCCCGTTTGTCCGCCGCCGACCGTTCAGCTCGGTGTTGCTGATCCTGCTGATCGCCTTGCTTGGCTGGATCTGGCACGAGCGTGTGGCGCTATGGGCCTTCCCGGACATCATCAGCGCCTACACCGCCAAGGAATACTGCTCGTGCCGATACGTGATGAACAACGACGCCGAGTATTGCCGTGGCTATGTGAAGCAATGGCTGCCCTTCAGCGGTTTTACCGATGACGCCGCCGGCAAACGCGTGACGGTCAGCGGCATGGGGCGCAGCAACAGCGCGCAATGGATCGGCGAACACCAAGGCTGCCGCCTGCAACCCTGACAGGTCGTTTTTGTAGGAGCCGGCTTGCCGGCGATGGCGATCTCAGGGACGCCATCGCCAGCAAGCCGGCTCCTACGGATTTGCGGTGTGCTCAAGAATTGAAGGTTCACGCCAAACCTGTAGGAGCCGGCTTGCTGGCGATAGCGATCTCAGGAACGCCATCGCCGGCAAGCCGGGCTCCTACGGATTTGCGGTGTGCTCGAGAATTGAAGGTTCACGCCAAACCTGTAGGAGCCGGCTTGCTGGCGATGGCGATCTTTCGGGCGCCATCGCCGGCAAGCCGGGCTCCTACAGGTGCTGTGTTTGGTCATCGCGGTTTGCAATGCGCTCGCGGACGGTTAAGGTTCGTTCAGGTTTATCTGCCCCACGAGTCTTTATGTTCAAGCGGTCCCTCACCAAAACCCTCGCCTTTGTGCTGCTGGCCAGCGCTACTTTGTCGGCTCAGGCCAATTGGTACCTGGACGGCGAATCCTCGCGGCTGTCATTTGTCAGCACCAAAAACGCCAATGTTTCCGAAGTGCAGCGCTTCCTGGTGCTGCACGGCAAGGTCAGTCCCAAGGGCCTGGCCGAGGTGGAAGTCGAGCTGGATTCGGTGAACAGCGGCATCCCCTTGCGCGACGAACGCATGCGCAAAGAGCTGTTCGAGATCCAGACCTTTCCCGAAGCGTTGATCACTGCGCAGATTGATTTGCGCCCGATCAACGACCTCGCCCCCGGTGCGCAACTCGAACTGCGCTTGCCGGTCACCGTCAACCTCCACGGCAAAACCCGTGAGTACAACGCCGAGCTGTTGGCGACTCGCCTCGATGACCGGCGCTTTCAGGTGGTGACGCTCGAACCGCTGGTGATCAACGCCGAGGATTTTGATCTGGCGCCGGGGCTGGACAGCTTGCGCAAGGTCGCCGGGTTGTCGGCCATCAGTCTGTCGGTGCCGGTGGGTGCGGTGCTGATTTTCACGGCGCGCTGACATGGCCGGCGCGATTTTTCCCTGGCGTGAAGGCAACAGCTTCGAACTGCTGATCGACGGTCCGCAGTTCTTTCCGCGGATGTTGGTCGCGATTGCGCGCGCCGAGGAACAAGTCGAACTGGAGCTGTACCTGGTGGAGGCGGGCGCGTGTGCCGAGGCCATGGTTCAGGCACTGGTCCAGGCCGCCGAGCGCGGCGTGCGGGTGCGCTGCCTGTTCGATGATTACGGTAGCCTCGCGTTTACCCTGACCTTGCGTCAGCGGCTGATGGCGGCCGGCGTAGAGCTGCGCTTCTACAACCGCCTGAGCTGGCGGCGCTGGGTCGGCAATTTCTACCGCGATCATCGCAAGCTGTTGCTGGTCGATCAGAGCATGGCTGTGGTCGGCGGCACCGGTGTCACCGATGAGTTCTGGACGCCGGGCGAAGACGTCAGCGAATGGCACGAAGTGATGGTGGAAATCACCGGTCCTCTGGTCATCGACTGGCAGTTGTTGTTCGATCGCCAATGGATCGCCAACCGCCATCGCCGCGCCTGGAAACCTGCCTCGCATTTCGGTTTGCCGCGATTGCCACGTGTACCGCCGATGGGCGAGGGCATGGGCCGGGTCGCGTATGCCGACGCCCGCCAGCACCGCGACATCCTGCAATCGCTGGTTCGTGCGCTGAACAGCGGGCAAAAGCGAATCTGGCTGGCCACACCGTATTTCCTGCCGACCTGGAAAGTCCGCCGCTCGTTGCGCCGGGCGGCAGCTCGAGGCGTTGATGTGCGTCTGTTGTTGACCGGTCCGCGCACCGATCACCCGTCGGTGCGTTATGCCGGGCATCGTTACTACCCGCGATTGCTCAAGGCCGGGGTGCAGATCTTCGAATACCAGCCGTGTTTCCTGCACCTGAAAATGGTGCTGGTCGATGATTGGGTGAGCATTGGCTCGTGCAACTTCGATCACTGGAATTTGCGATTCAACCTGGAAGCCAACCTTGAAGCGCTGGACCTGGGGCTGACACGTGCGGTGGCGGCGAGTTTCGAGAATGACTTTGCGCTGAGCCAGGAAGTCAGCCTGGAGGCCTGGCAACGCCGGCCGCTGTGGCGGCGGGTGAAGCAGAGGATCTGGGGATGGGTGGATCGGCTGGTGGTGAATCTGCTGGATCGTAGAGGCTGATCCCGGTTTTTTGAACACCACAAACCACTGTGGGAGCGAGACCGGCTTGCCGGCGATGAGGCCCTAACATTCAACATCTCAGTTGACTGTCAGGCCGCCATCGCCGGCAAGCCGGTCTCGCTCCCACAGGGAATAGAGGTTGGATCGTGATTTTTTTGTCGACCCATCCCTTGTAGGAGCCAGCAAGCCGGCTCCTACAGGAGATCGGGGGTTACAGGAGTTCGAAGCTCTGCTGCGTCACGTCCTGGGAATCCAGGCCGATCTGCACGTTGAACTTGCCTGGCTCTGCTGCGTACTTCAACTGAGCGTTGAAGAACTTCAGGTCATCCTCGGTGATGGTGAAGTGCACGACTTTCTGTTCACCGGCCTTGAGCGTGATTTTCTGGAAGTTCTTCAGTTCCTTCAGTGGCCGGATCATCGAGCCGGTCACGTCCTGGATGTACAACTGCACCACGGTTTCGCCGTCGCGCTTGCCGGTGTTTTTCACCATGACGCTGGCGTCGAGCTTGCCGGTCTTGTTCAGCGTGGTCGATGACAGGGCCATGTCGGTCAGGCTGAAATCGGTGTAGCTCAGACCGAAGCCGAACGGAAACAGGGGGCCGGTGGTGTCATCGAAATACTGCGAGGTGTAGTTGCCCGGTTTGCCCGGCGTGAACGGCCGGCCAATGCTCAGGTGGTTGTAGTAGGTCGGAATCTGGCCCACCGAACGCGGGAAGGTGATCGGCAGTTTGCCCGACGGGTTGTAGTCGCCGAACAGCACGTCGGCGATGGCGTTGCCGCCTTCGGTGCCGCTGAACCAGGTTTCCAGAATCGCGTCAGCCTGTTCCTTCTCCTGGAGAATCGACAGCGGACGTCCGTTCATCAACACCAGCACCAGTGGTTTTCCGGTGGCCTTCAAGGCGCGAATCAGTTCACGCTGGTTTTCCGGAATATTCAGGTCGGTACGGCTGGAGGACTCGTGGGACATGCCACGGGATTCGCCCACGGCTGCCACCACCACATCGGCATCCTTGGCGGCTTTCACCGCTTCGTCGATCAGCACTTGCGCCGAGCGCGGGTCATCGACCACTTCCGGTGCGTCGAAGTTGAGGAAGTTCAGGTAATCCAGCGCCTTCTTGTCGCTGGTGATGTTGGCGCCACGGGCGTAGATCAGCGTCGACTGCGCACCGAGTGCGGTGGTCATACCGTCGAACAGTGTCACCGATTGCGCAGGGCGACCGTTGGCGGCCCAACTGCCCATCATGTCGATCGGTGCCTTGGCCAACGGACCGACCAGCATGATTTTCGCGGTTTTCTTCAGCGGCAGGGTTTCGCCCTGGTTCTTCAGCAACACCAGGCTGCGGCGCGCAACGTCGCGGGCCTCGGCGCGGTGCAGGCGGCTGTCGGCGTTAGTGTCGACCGGATCATCTTCAGCCTTGCCGATGCGCAGGTACGGGTCCTTGAACAGGCCCATGTCGTACTTGGCATCGAGCACTGCGCGCACGGCATTATCGATGTCGCTCTGCTGGATCTCGCCGGCCTTGAGCAGCCCTGGCAACTCCTTGCCGTAGAGCGTGTCGTTCATGCTCATATGAATGCCGGCCTTGATCGCCAGCTTCGCGGCTTCGCGGCCATCAGCGGCAACGCCGTGCTTGATCAGCTCGAAAATCGCCCCGTGGTCGCTGACCGCCAGGCCTTTGAAGCCCCATTCCTTGCGCAACAGGTCGTTCATCAGCCAGGTGTTGGCGGTGGCCGGTATGCCGTTGATCGAGTTCAACGCGACCATGACCCCGCCGGCACCGGCGTCAATCGCGGCGCGGTACGGTGGCAGGTAATCCTGGTACATCTTGACCGGGCTCATGTCGACGACGTTGTAGTCGCGACCGCCCTCGACCGCGCCATACAAGGCGAAGTGCTTGACGCTGGCCATAATGCTGTCGGCCGCGTTCGCGCCAACGCCCTGGAATGCCTTGACCATCACGCCGGCGATGCGCGACACCAGATAGGTGTCTTCACCGAAACCTTCGGAAGTACGGCCCCAGCGCGGGTCGCGGGAGATGTCGACCATCGGCGCAAAAGTGAGGTCGACGCCGTCCGACGAAGCTTCCTTGGCGGCGATGCGCCCGGACAGGCCAATGGCGTCCATGTCCCAGCTCGAGGCCAAGGCGATAGGGATCGGGAAAATCGTGCGGTGGCCGTGGATCACGTCGTAGGCGAAGAACATCGGGATCTTCAACCGGCTGCGCATCGCCGCGTCCTGCATCGGACGGTTTTCCGGGCGGGTGATCGAGTTGAACGTACCGCCGATGTTACCGGCGGCAATTTCCTTGCGGATCAGCTCCCGAGGCATTTCCGGGCCGATGCTGATCAGGCGCAACTGGCCGATTTTTTCATCGAGGGTCATCTGCTTCATCAGGTTGCTGATGAAAGCGTCCTTGTTTTCCAGAGGTGTGGGCGTCGTGGCGGCCAATACGTTATGACTGGCCAGGCTGACGAACAGGCCCAGCAAACACAGCTTCTTCATGAATGGTTTTCTCAAAAGCCCAAACGGCAGTGAATACGCGCCGGTCAGCCAAAATTTAGGGAGCGACTATTGTTGTTCAAGTAAATGCGGGCACACTTGCGCAGTGTTTTCGCGCAGGGGCATCTTTTAGCCCATTGGCTCGATGCAATCCAGTAGCGGCGGCAGATTATGCCCGAAGTGTCCGGTCAGGAGGTTGCTGGTTGTTTTTTCAACGGAATGTGCACGGGAGCGTCAACCAGATGAATGTACGACATCACACTCGGTCGAGCCTGCAGGTCGCAGCCTTGATGTTGCTGACCACGTTGCTGGCCGGTTGCGGCATCAACAATATTCCGACCCTCGACGAACAGGCCAAGGCCGCCTGGGGCCAGGTGCAGAACCAGTACCAGCGCCGCGCCGACCTGATCCCCAACCTGGTGGAAACCGTCAAGGGCTATGCGAAACACGAGGAGGAAACCCTGACCGCGGTGATCGAAGCCCGGGCCAAGGCGACGTCCATTCAGGTGGATGCCAGCACCCTCGACAACCCCGAGAAACTCAAGCAGTTCCAGCAGGCGCAGGATCAGTTGACCGGCGCCTTGAGCCGTTTGATGGTGGTGTCCGAGCGTTATCCGGACCTCAAGGCCAACCAGAATTTCCTGGCGTTGCAATCGCAACTGGAAGGCACCGAGAATCGCATCGCCGTGGCGCGTCGGGATTTCATTCTCGCGGTGCAGAACTACAACACCGAAATCCGCACTTTCCCGGGCCGCTTGTGGCACACCGTGATGTACAGCGACTTGCCGATCCGCGAAACCTTTGAAGCCACCACCCCCGGTGCCGAGAAAGCACCTGAAGTGAAGTTCTGACCGGCTTGAAGCATTACCACGGATGAGGTTGCCAATGCGCGTGTTGAATGTGGGCCTGGCGCTGTTGCTTTGGGTGTTTGCTGCCACGGCCCAGGCCGAGCTGAAGTTTCCGGAGCTGACCGGGCGGGTGGTGGACAACGCCGGGATGATCGAGCCGTCGGTGCGCGAGCAGCTGACGCAACAGCTCAATGCCCATGAAAAGGCCACCGGCGAGCAGTTGGTGGTGGTGACGTTGCCGGACTTGCAGGGCGCCGAGATTGCCGACTTCGGTTTCCAACTCGGGCGCCATTGGGGCATCGGCCAGAAGGACAAGAACAATGGCGCGCTGCTGATCGTCGCCCGTGATGAGCGCAAGCTGCGGATTGAAGTCGGTTATGGCCTGGAAGATCGCCTGACCGATGCGCAGAGTTCGGTGATCATCCATCAGGTGATCACCCCGGCGTTCAAGGCCGGTAACTTCAGCAAGGGCATCAGCGACGGGGTCGCGGCGATGCTGGTGGTGTTGGGCGGCAGCCCGCTGGATGAACCGTCGACTATTTATGAGTCGGGCGGCGATCAGGACGGTGATTTTGTTTCCCGACACCCGGGGATTTTCGTGTTTCTGGTGGTGCTGTTCATCCTGACGATATTCGTCTTGCAGATGTTCGGGGTTCTGCCGGCGGGCCGAG
>NZ_JACNDU010000028.1:0-62564 GCF_017351735.1 Pseudomonas sp. FW300-N2A2
AAGCGCTTGGTTACTTGGCGCTTTTCCAAGTGACCCGCTGTAAGAGCGGAACCAATAGCCGCCTCTACCGCAGAAATGGATATGTACTCCGACAAAAAAAATGATCGACTATCAGGCCGCCATCGCCAGCAAGCCGGCTCCTACAGGGGTTCCGGGGCCAGATGCTCAATCAGCCCAGCAGTTTCTCCAATTGCGCAACGGTATCCACCGCACCCAACGTTTTCGCAGCATCCAACGCCGAAACCCCATTGGCATCCTTGGCCTTCGGATCCGCCCCTTTGCTGATCAGGTAATCAACGATTTCCACGCGATTGAACATCGCCGCCATCATCAACGCCGTGCGACCGTCAAACGATGCACCTTCCACCAGCGCACCGCCCTCGACCAACGCCTTGACCACCGCCAGGTCCCCTTTGAACGCCGCGCCAGCAATCGGGCTCTGGCCATTGTCGTTGCGGATTTCCGGATCAGCCTTGTGCTCAAGCAGCACTTTCACCGTGTCCACATGGCCGTGGTAAGCGGCCAACATCAGCAACGTGTCACCCTTGTGGTTGCGCAGGTTCGGCGGCAGGCCTTTGGTCAGCAGCGCAGCCATCATCGCCGCATCACCCTCGCGCGCCTTGTTGAAAACCTGTTCGGCAAATTCGGCGGCTTCTTCGGGGGTCATCTGGCGGCTTTGATCGGACATTGGAAACTCCACTTACAGTTATTCGCAAAGCCGACAGTTTCCCGAGCGCCCCCGACACTGTCACTTGTTTTTTCTCAAGGCACGCCATAGCCACAATCAATAGCGGTACTTGCCGCCGTGAATATCCGCCAGCAATTGTTCGTCGACCTGCACGTAAGTGTCGGTTCCCGGCAACCAGGCATAGATCGGGTCGTCGCCGGTTTTGCCAGGGTCGAAGGCTTCGTCCTTGAGCCGGGTCTTCTGGTATTTGAAGGTGCCGGTGGTCTCCATCTTCACTTTCACCCGCAGGAACAGCGGCACCGCATACGCCGGCATTTGCTCGCGGGCGAAGGCCAGCAGCTCGCTGAAATCCAGGGTCGCCAGGGACTCGGCGGGTGTGATCGCCGCCATCCCGGCGCGCCCGTTGGTGTTGCGGACCTCCACGCCATAAGCCACGGCTTCGGAAATGTTCGGGTGTTGCAGCAGGATGTTTTCGACCTCGGTGGTCGAGACGTTTTCACCCTTCCAGCGATAAGTGTCCCCCAGGCGGTCGACGAACTGCGCGTGACCAAAACCGATGTTGCGCAGCAGGTCACCGGTGTTGAAGTAACGGTCACCCTTCTCGAACACGTCGTGCAGCACGACTTTTTCAGTCTTCTGCGGATCGGTGTAGCCATCCAGCGGCGCCTTGTCGTCGATCTTCGCCAGCAACAGCCCCTGCTCACCCTTGGCCACCTTGCGCATGAAGCCGTTGGCGTCACGCGTCGGCGCCCCGCTGTCATGGTCGTAGGCCGCAAGCTCCCAAGACATCAGGGAAAACCCGACGGTGTTGTCGAAGTTGAGGATGTTGGTGAAACCGATATTGCCGTCGCTGGCCGCGTACAACTCGCAGATGTGGTTCACGCCAAAGCGCGTCTTGAATTCGTGCCATGCGCCGGGGCGCAGGCCGTTGCCGATCATTTTCGTCACGCCGTGCTTGTTGTCCTCGGCGCTGGGCGGTTGATCCACGAGGTAGCGGCACAATTCGCCGACGTAACCGAGGGTGGTCGCGCGGTAATTGCGCACGTCGCTCCAGAACTGGCTGGCGCTGAACTTGCGGCGGATGGCAAACCCCGAGGCGCCGCTGATGGCCGAGCCCCAGCACACGCACAGCCCGGTGGCGTGATACAGCGGCAAGGTGCAATAGACGATGTCTTCGGGGCGCATGTCCAGCGCGATCAAGCCGAAACTGGCCGAGCTGCGCATCCAGCGGCCATGCTTGAACACCCCGGCCTTGGGCAGCCCGGTGGTGCCCGAGGTGTAGATGTAGAAACACGGGTCGTCGAAAAAAACCTGCTGGCTGCTGGCAGGGTTGTCACTGGGGCTGTCGGCAATCGCGGTCATCAGGTTGATGAAACCGTCGGGCGCAACGCCCGGTTGGCGGTAGGTGTCCTGGTCGGCGACGAACCAGGTGCGCGCCGCGTCGATCGAGACCCGTTCGCGCACTGCCGCAAACGCCGGTACCAGCTCCTCACCGACAATGATCGCTGCCGGCGCCACCAGGTTCAGGCTGTGGGCCAGGGTATCGCGGGTTTGAGACGTGTTGAGCAAGGCACTGATCGCCCCGACCTTGGCCACCGCCAATATGTTCACCAACAGTTCCGGACGGTTTTCGATGAACACCGCGACCACGTCGCCCTTGCCGATGCCTTGGGCAATCAGGTGATGGGCGATGCGATTGGCCCATTGATTGACTTGCGAGTACGTGAGCACCACCGCGCCCTGCAGCAAGGCCGGGCCGGCGGGATTGCGCAATGTCGCTTGTTCGAAGCTCCAGCCCAGGCCACACGGTTGGGTCGGGTCCTTGACGTTGGCGGCCTTCATGCCTTTCACCACCCGGGGGATGGCTTTGGCAATGGACGGCAGCTTGCGGAGCATCATGCCCCAGGTAATCGTGTCGTTCGTCGTGCGGCTCATGGGTGCTCCCGTTCGATCTTTTTATTGTCGGGCGACGGTGATTGAGCCCGAAAATACGTCAACGGTTCTTGAGCTGTACACGCGGTTTTTGAAATGTTTTGTATCCGCGAAAAACGCGAACCCGGAGGATGTGAATGGTTCCATCGAACCGACATCGACCCCGCAAAATGCAGGATGCACGATGGCCATTCATGCAGATTGCACGAAAGCAAAAAATTGGCTTGAAATTAACTTATTGATTTATAACGATTTTTAAAAAATCAGGTGCTGGCACAATCACTGCAACTACCTCTGCATGCTTGCCATTCAAGCGCTTACGGAGCTGATAGACATGAACCTGATCCAGGAAAAATTTTCGTCCCTGTTCTCCAACTTCGAAGTCACCACCCAGCCACGTCCCGACGGTGGCATTCTGCTGACCTTGCGCAGCAGTGAAGGCAGAGTCTTCAAGCGCTCGGTTTCCTACCAGCAGTTGCATGCCGGTGATCAGCTGTCGTGGGTGATCAGTGCGATCCGCCGTGACCTGGCCGAACAGGCCAGCGAATTGCCGCAGATCTCCATGCTGCAAAGCCAACAGCGCTTTGCGCTGCCGACGTATCACTCGGCATAAACCGTTTCAACGCCGCAAACCAGCCCTTGTAGGAGCGAAGTTTGCTCGCGAAGGCGGCGTATCAGTCAACATTAATATCGCCTGATACGCCGCCTTCGCGAGCAAACTTCGCTCCTACAGGTTAGCGTCGTGAATTAGTACGCGGAAGGGTTGATCCGGGCGAAGCTGTCCACGGTCACATGCCCTGCCAACTCCCCGCCTTCACGCGCCAGTCCGCAGGTTGCCATACCCGCCGTGCGCGCCGCGTCCAGCTCTTCGACGATGTCCGACAGGAACAGAATCTGCGCCGCTTCAAGGCCAATGGCCTGGGTGATGCGCTGGTACGACTGCGCTTCACGCTTGGGTCCCGATGTGGTGTCGAAATAGCCGCTGAACAACGGCGACAAATCCCCCGCCTCGGAGCAGCCGAAGATCAGTTTTTGCGCCTGAATCGAACCCGAGGAATAAACAAACAGTTTGAAACCCTGCTGATGCCAGCGCTTGAGCGCTTCAACGGCGTCCGGGTACACGTGACCTTTCAACTGCCCGGCCTGATAGCCCTGCTCCCAGACCATACCTTGCAACGCCTTGAGCGGCGTGGCCTTGCGGTCTTCGGCGATCCAGCCCAGGAGAATCTCGATGACGCGTTCGACATCGGCGTCCGGCTCATGGCTATCCCGGCGCACGGCGTCCAGTTGCTCCGCCACATCGGCGCGCGCGGCGTGCTGGCGAACGAAGTCCGGCAGGTGTTTGGCGGCGTAGGGAAACAGCACGTCGAACACAAAACTCACCGCGCTGGTGGTGCCTTCGATGTCGGTGAGAATCGCTTTGATCGGCATCGACTCAGTCCTCAAGACGCGGGAAGCGGCTGGCGATGTCTTCGCCTGTGAAATTGGCCACCCAGCCTTCCGGGTTGTTGAACAGCCGGATCGCAACGAAATGCGGATGCTCGCCCATGTCGAACCAGTGCGGCGTGCCGGCCGGCACCGAGATCAGGTCGTTTTTCTCGCAGAGCACGGCGTAGACATAATCGTCGATGTGCAGGGTAAACAAGCCACGGCCGGCGACGAAAAATCGTACTTCGTCTTCGCCATGGCGGTGCTCGTCGAGGAACTTGGCGCGCAATTCGGCTTTTTGCGGATGATCGCTGTTCAGGCTGATCACATCGACGGTGATGTAACCGCGTTCGGTCATCAGCTTGTCGATTTGCTCCTGGTACGCGGCGATCACTTCTTCCTGACTGGCGCCGGGCTGGATTTTCGCCGCCGCTTGCCAGCGGTCGAAGCGCACACCTTGCTCGGCCAGGGTCGAGGCGATGTCTTCGAAATGGGTCAGCACCTTGTTCGGAATGTCAGGGCTTGAGACATGGTAGACGGACAGGCTGCTCATCAGGGCAACTCCTTAACGGTTTAGGATCGAACGCGTCTTCAACTCGCACTCGAACAAAAATTCAAAGGCCTCGATCTGCCGCAACGCATCACTCATGCGGGCGCCCCAGGTGTAGAGGCCGTGACCGCGAATCAGATAGCCGACGCAATCGGGATGGGCTTCCAGCCAAGGCTGCACCTTGGCGGCGAGACGCGCAATGTCCTGATCGTTGTCGAAAATCGGTACACGCACCCGGGATTCGTGGGTCGAGATGCCGCTGAACGCCTTTTGCAGCTCGTAGTCTTCGAACTCGATGAAATCTTCCGGCGTCAGGCGCGACAGCACCGTGGCGTTCACCGAATGGGTGTGCAGCACCGCGCCGATCTCCGCACGCCAGCTATAGAGCTGGGTGTGCAACAAGGTTTCGGCGGACGGTTTCTTGCCCGGTTCCAGACTGTTGCCCGACAGATCAGTGGCCAGCACATCGTCGATGCCCAACTGGCCTTTGTGCTTGCCGGACACGGTCAGCAAGGCTTCGTTCGCCGACAGTCGGGTCGAATAGTTGCTGCTGGTGGCCGGCGACCAGCCGCGGCCATACAAAAAACGCCCGGCGTCGATGATTTCCTGGGCGAGGTGTTCACGGGTCAGGCTCATGGCCGGTCCTCTTGCATACGTGTGGCAATGATAACGGCAGCCGCGAAGGCTGCCAGACTGGCAATACTAAAGGTGAACGTGGCCCCGAGGGCATTCCAGCTGTAGCCGGAGTACAACGCGCCCAGTGCGCCGCCGGTGCCGGCCAGTGCCGCGTACAACGCCTGGCCCTGCCCTTGCTGGCGCGCACCGAAGCTACGTTGCACGAACTGGATGGCAGCGGCGTGAAAGCTGCCGAACGTCGCCGCGTGCAACACCTGGGCAAACAGCAGTACCGATAAAAATTCAGCGAGCGACCCCAGCAGCAACCAGCGCAGCGCCGCCAGCAGAAAACTCGCCAGCAGCACCCGGCGCACGGAGAAGCGCGCAAGGATCTTGCTCATGGCCAGAAACATCAACACTTCGGCCACCACGCCAACTGCCCAGAGCAGACCGATCAAGCCACGGCTGTAACCCAATCGTTCAAGGTGCAACGTCAGAAAGGTGTAATACGGGCCGTGGCTCATCTGCATCAGTGCCACGCACGCGTAAAACGCCAGCACACCGGGGCTGCGCAACTGCTTGAGAAACCCGTCAGCCGCCAGTTTTTCACTCTGGACCGGTTGTGCGTTCGGCACCCAAAGGCTGCTGACGACGATCCCGGCCATGATCAACACCAACGCCACCGGGTAGATGTCGAGGCTGAGCCATTCGAACAAGCGACCGAGCGCGACCACGGTGATGATGAAACCGATGGAACCCCACAAGCGGATCTGGCTGTAACGGGACGTCTGCCCTTTCAGATGCGCCAGGGTGATGACTTCGAACTGCGGCAACACCGCGTGCCAGAAAAACGCATGCAACGCCATGACCATCGCCAGCCAGGCGTAGGTTTTGCTGACGAAAATCAACGAGAACGTCAGCAGCGTGCAGACTGCGCCAAAGCGCACGATGGCCAGGCGCCGGCCGGTGTAGTCCCCGAGCCAGCCCCAGATGTTCGGCGCGACGCAACGCATCAGCATCGGGATCGCCACCAGTTCGCCGATGCGCGCGGCAGAAAAACCCAGGTGATCGAAGTACAGCGCCAGGAACGGCGCTGTCGAACCGAGCAAGGCGAAATAGAACAGATAGAAACTGGAAAGCCGCCAGTACGGGAGCGCCGCCACGACCGTCAGGCCGCAGCGGCTATCAGGTCAGCCATCAAAGCTGACCCAGCACCGGCGTGCTCACGCGCACATCGGCGTTCTGCCCGCGGTGACGCAACAGGTGATCCATCAGCACGATGGCCATCATCGCTTCGGCAATCGGCGTGGCGCGGATGCCGACGCACGGGTCGTGACGGCCCTTGGTGATGACCTCCACCGGGTTGCCATTGATGTCGATGGAACGGCCCGGCGTGGTGATGCTCGACGTCGGCTTCAACGCCAAATGCGCAACGATTGGCTGGCCGGAGGAAATGCCGCCGAGGATGCCGCCAGCGTTGTTACTGAGGAATCCTTCCGGGGTCATTTCATCGCGATGCTCGGTGCCGCGCTGGGAAACACTGGCGAAACCGGCGCCGATTTCCACGCCTTTGACCGCGTTGATGCTCATCAGCGCGTGGGCCAGTTCGGCGTCGAGACGGTCGAAGATCGGTTCGCCGAGGCCTGGCATCACGCCTTCAGCGACGACGGTGATCTTCGCGCCAACCGAATCCTGGTCGCGGCGCAACTGGTCCATATAGGCTTCCAGTTCTGGCACCTTGTCTGGATCAGGGCTGAAAAACGCGTTTTCTTCCACCGAATCCCAGGTCTTGAACGGGATTTCGATCGGGCCGAGCTGGCTCATGTAACCGCGAATGACGATGCCCTGGGTGGCCAGGTATTTCTTGGCAATCGCGCCAGCCGCCACACGCATGGCGGTTTCCCGCGCCGAGCTGCGGCCGCCACCACGGTAATCGCGTTCGCCGTACTTGTGGTGATAGGTGTAGTCGGCGTGGGCCGGGCGGAAAAGGTCCTTGATCGCCGAGTAGTCCTTGGACTTCTGGTCGGTGTTGCGGATCAACAGGCCGATAGAGCAGCCCGTGGTGCGGCCTTCGAAAATGCCGGAGAGGATTTCGACTTCGTCGGCTTCCTGGCGTTGGGTGGTGTGGCGGCTGGTGCCGGGTTTGCGGCGATCGAGGTCGCGCTGCAAATCTTCCAGGGAAATTTCCAGCCCGGGCGGGCAGCCGTCGACAATGGCGACCAACGCCGGACCATGGCTTTCGCCCGCGGTGGTGACAGTGAACAGCTTGCCGTAGGTATTGCCGGACATGCAGGACGCTCCGTGAAATGAACCTGAATACGTAATGCGCGCCAGTATACGCAGGCTACCCAACTAGTTCATCCTCGAACCTTATGGGTGCCTGCGAGTCCAACCGGCATCTTGTTCATGATGGCGTGATGATGCTGCGAGTTTTAGCCTTGAGCCTTACCTTGTTTACCGGCTTTGTACAGGCCACCGTCCTGCAACGGCCGATCACACTGGATACCGGCACCGGGGAGCTTTTCGGCTCGTTGTTGCTGCCAAAATCCGACAAACCCGTACCGGTTGTCCTGATCATTTCCGGCTCCGGTCCTACAGACCGTGACGGCAATAACCCCGACGGCGGACGCAACGACAGCCTCAAGCGCCTCGCCTGGGTATTGGCCAAACACAACATCGCCAGCGTGCGTTACGACAAACGCGGCGTGGCGGCGAGCCTCGCGGCGACCCCGGACGAACGCAATCTGACGGTGGAAGCCTATGTGGCCGACGCCGAGGCCTGGGGCCACAAGCTCAAAAGCGATCCGCGCTTTGGCCAGTTGATTCTGCTGGGCCACAGCGAAGGCGCGTTGATCGCCAGCCTCGCGGCGCCGAGCGTCGATGCCGCCGGGGTGATTTCCCTGTCCGGCAGCGCACGGCCGATCGATCAGGTGCTGCGTCAGCAACTGAGCAATCGCTTGCCTCCTCCGCTGATGCTGCGCAGCAATGAATTGCTCGACAGCCTCAAGGCCGGTCGCACCGATGACAACGTACCGCCGCAACTTCAGGTGATATTCCGCCCGAGCGTGCAGCCGTACCTGATCTCACTGTTCCGCCAGGACCCCGCCGCCGCATTCGCCAAATTGAAAATGCCGGCGCTGATCATTCAGGGCAGCAACGACATCCAGGTCGGTGTCGGCGACGCCAGGTTGCTGCAGGCCGCCAAACCGGACGCCGAACTGGCGTTGATCGAGGGCATGAACCACGTCATGCGCATCGTGCCCAACGACGTCAAACGGCAATTGGCCTCCTACAAAGATCCGCAATTGCCGCTGGCAGCCGAACTGGGCACACGGATCCTCGGGTTTATTGACGGACTTCGCTCCAGTTGAGCGCTTTTTTAAGCGCTTTTTCCCTCCAGTCCTGAAAAAAACGGCCGATAAGCCTTTGTCGCCAGCGTTATGACTGGCGACAAGCTGAGCTTGGACAGGATCTCGCCGTTATGACTGATACCCCGACTTCACCCGACACCACCGCTGAAAAAGACGCACCGCCAGCGGTCGAGCTGCCGTGGGCGGACGTCCACGTCGAGCACCACAAGATGCTCCGCCTGGCACCGTTGCAGACCGACCGCAACACCGGCGGGCGGCCACTGCGCTTTGTCGAATTCGGTTATGCCGAACGCAACGACAAGAAACACAGTCTGTTGCGCATGACCATTTCCCTGCCCGGCCAGCGCGTGCGCAAGGAACAGAACCACCTCGACGTGTGGGTCGACCACACCACAAAACGTGTGCATTTCGGACCGGAAAGCGGTTTGCAGATCGAACCGATGAACCGTGGCATCGGCCGCTACATGGCAGCCCAGGGCATTACCTGGGCTAAAAAGCGCTGGCCCGGCTACACCGTCGACGGCACCGACCTGAACAACAAGGACGCGCTGAACGAAGACACGCGCCTGCGCCGTGACCGCTTTCTGAAGGCGCATGGTTTTGAGGTGGCGTATGCCGACGCCCAGCATTTGAAGGGCAGCGTCAAAGAGGTGCAGGTCGGCGACCTGTTGGCCGACTGGAACACCGAGAAGTTGCAGCAGGTGGAAATTCTCGAAGCGGCGCAGATGCTGCAGCAGGCCGAGCAGAACCTGGCCGAGCAGGAAGTGAAGCTGAAGAAACACGAAGAAAAGGTCAGCAAGTACAAACGCGAAGACGCGGGGCTGCGTTTCACCATTACGTGCCTGGTGGCGTTTGCGGTGTTTCAGGCGGGGTTGTTGATCTGGATTGCCACGCACCGTTAATCGGCGGTGCGGCCATTCGCGGGCAAGCCTCGCTCCTACAGGTCATGCGCTAATCCTGTAGGAGCGAGGCTTGCCCGCGAAGGCGTCCTCAGGTCAGACGCGTGAAGCGAACAACGCCTGATGCTCCCGGCACTGCTGCGCCGTCAACATGAACACGCCATGCCCGCCGCGCTCGAAATCGAGCCAGGCAAAGTCGACTTCCGGGTACAACGCGTCAACGTGAACCTGGCTGTTGCCCACTTCGACAATCAGCAAACCCTTCTCGGTCAGATGATCCGCCGCTTCGGCGAGCATCCGTCGTACCAGGTTCAAGCCATCATCGCCACAGGCCAGGCCCAGCTCGGGTTCATGCTGATACTCCTGCGGCATGTCGGCGAAATCTTCCGCATCGACGTAAGGCGGGTTCGACACGATCAGGTCGAAACGCTGACCCGGCAAGCCATCGAAACCATCGCCCTGCACGGTGTAGACCCGCTCATCGACACCATGGCGCTCGATGTTCTGGTTGGCCACTTCCAGCGCTTCAAACGACAGATCCGCCAGAACGACTTCGGCGTTCTGGAATTCATAGGCGCAGGCGATACCGATGCAACCGGAGCCAGTGCACAGGTCAAGAATCCGCGCAGGCGCGGCGCCCAGCCACGGTGCGAAACCCTTTTCAATCAGCTCACCGATCGGCGAACGCGGAATCAATACACGCTCATCGACGATGAACGACATGCCGCAGAACCATGCTTCACCCAACAGGTAAGCGGTCGGAATGCGTTCTTCGATGCGCCGCTTGAGCAAACGCTGCAGCTTGACCAGCTCATCGTCTTCCAGATTGCAGTCGAGGTAGCTGTCAGCAATTTCCCATGGCAAGTGCAAGGCACCCAACACCAGTTGACGGGCTTCGTCCCAGGCGTTGTCGGTCCCATGGCCGAAAAACAGATCCTCCCCATGGAAGCGGCTGACGGCCCAACGGATATGGTCACGCAGGGTACGAAGTCGGGAAGTGATCACGGGGTAAACTCCAGAAAAAACGACTGGCGATTCTAACAGCCAAAACGCGTTACGACGACGCAGGAAAAACACCGGCTCAGATGTAGGACATATCCATTTTTATCGCTGGCTATTGAACAAAACGAGGATATTGACAAGGCTGCAGGCCAGTAACGACGGCGCCTACGATGGTAGCGATTCACAGAAGCGCTCAGCCAGAGGACAATGTCGCAAAAGCCCCACTCCAAGGAGCCCCAGAATGTCCGTTCCAAAAACGATGTTTCAACTCAGCGGTCGCGGTTATGCCGCCGCCAATCTGAGCCATGCGACCCTTGTCATCATCGATGCCCAGAAAGAATACCTCAGCGGCCCCCTGGCCCTGGTCGGCATGGATGCTGCTGTCGCGAACATCAAGCAGCTGGTGAGCGCTGCCCGCGCAGCCGGCCGTCCTATCGTGCATGTGCGCCACCTCGGCACCGTCGGCGGGCTGTTCGATCCGCAAGGCGAGCGCGGTGAATTCATCCCGGGCCTCGAACCACAGAGCGACGAAACCATCATCGGCAAGTTGCTGCCGAGTGCGTTTCACGGCACCGAACTGCTGGACCGCCTGCAAAATCTCGGCTCCCTGGACCTGATCGTGTGCGGTTTCATGAGTCACTCCAGCGTCAGCACCACCGTGCGCGCCGCGAAAAACCTGGGCTTTCGCTGCACCCTCGTTGAAGACGCCTGTGCAACGCGCGATTTGCCCTACAAGGGTGGCGTGTTGAGCGCTGACCACGTTCAACAGACCGAAATGGCGATCATGGCGGACAACTTCGCCACCCTCGCCCTGACCCACGATCTGATCTGATCGACGCTTGATGAGCGGTTCATGCCGCCGCTCATCCGCAAAAGCCTCTCGTTCGCTGTAAATGTCATAGCCTCAGGAACATCCCGGTCAACTCCCGGTCGAAGGGCCGATACCCATTGAGGAAGGTCGGAATGAAGTTATCCGATGGTTTTGACGCACGCCGCTTGCGGCCCAAAGGCCAAAGCAACTGGCGTTTTCGATTCGGCGCAGCCTTTGCTGCCTTGCTGGCAACGTGCGGTGTGTTGCTGGCGATGGCCGGCGCCGCCAGCCTGCTGGGCCACCCGCCGGCACTCGGCGAATTGAATGCCAGCCCGCTGGGCTCGGCAATCATTCTGGCGGTCGGTCTGTTCCTGCTCTACCTGGGCGTTTGGCTGTGGCGGCGTTGCCGTCGCCGTGCGCGCCAGTCGCAAGAGCTGAACATGTCCCCGCATCTGATGAAAAAACACGACTGAATTGACGGCCTGACGTTTACCGGGCCCCAATTGTTATCGGTCGTGTCTCGACTTGGGTAAACTGGCCGCCCTTCGCGGAGGCTGATATGCAAGACAACGATTTTTCCCTGTTCAAAAGCGCGATCCAAGGCGTCAAGCCGATCAAGCACGATCGCGCCGAAACCGGCAAACCCAAGGCTGACCGCGCGCAGATCGCCAAGCTGCGTCAAGCCGCCACCGTGCGCACCGATGCCACCACCGTTGACGGTCTGTCCGATCAGTTCGTGATCGACGTCGGCCCGGAAGACGAGCTGATGTGGGCGCGCGACGGCGTGCAGGAAAGCCAGATGCGCAAGCTCAAGATCGGGCAAATCCCCTTCGAAGGCAGCCTCGACCTGCACGGCATGAGTGTGGAAAAGGCCCGGGAAACGCTCTGGGCGTTCCTGGCGGAAGCGACCAAATTCGAAATCCGCTGCGTGCGCGTCACCCACGGCAAAGCCGTGCGCCTGGACGGCAAGCGGCCGATGATCAAAAGCCACGTCAACACCTGGCTGCGCCAGCATTCACAGGTACTTGGCTTCACCTCGTGCCAGGCGAAACATGGTGGTGCCGGAGCGGTCTATGTGATGCTTAAACGCACCATGATGGAAGGTCGCGACGAGTAAAGTCGTTGCGCCACGCTTGCAGCGTCGTATCCGCCACACCGATCTGGCTACTGGCTGACCAATCAGTACAGGTACACCGACTTGCAATGATATGGGAGCTCCCGTAATACTTCGCAGATGGAATTTAAAGAAAGACTCAAAACAGCCCGCCAACACGCCAAGCTCAATCAGACCGAGCTTGCCGAGCGCGCGGGGCTGACTCAAACCTCAATCTCCGACCTCGAGCGCGGGAAATCGAAAGCGACAGCCTTTGTTGCCCAGATCGCTTCAGTGTGTGGCGTTTCACCGATGTGGCTGGCTGAAGGTGTCGGTGACATGCTTAAAGGGGTCTCCCCCCCTCCAGACATTTCAATGTCAGATATCCAGCCTTGGGACGACAGCACCCCCCTGGATGACGATGAGGTTTATGTCCCCTTCCTGCGTGAAGTTGAGCTGGCGGCGGGTTCAGGTCGTTTCGTGATCGCAGAAAACGACAGCGCCAGGCTGCGTTTCTTCAAGAAAGACCTGCGTCACAATAACGTGCAGTTCAACAACGCCAGGTGCGTGCGGGTGAGCGGGAACAGCATGTTCCCGGTACTGCGCGACGGCGCCACCGTCGGCATGAACATTGGCAAGAATTCGCTGGGCGACATCGTCGACGGCGACATGTACGCGATCAACCACAACGGCCAGCTCCGCGTGAAACAAGTCTACCGACTGCCCAGCGGGATCCGGCTACGCAGCTTCAACCGTGACGAGCATCCGGACGAGGACTACACCTTCGCCGAGGTCCAGGAGCAGCAGATTGCGATCCTGGGTCACGTCTTTTGGTGGGCGATGTATTCGCGGTGAACCGAGTTGCGGTGATTCGTGAGCGTCCAGTGCCATAACGTGCAATACAGCAAATCGACGCACATCCAAGTGGAGCCCGCCAAGCGCGGGCTTTTTTTTGCACCTGAAATACAGGCACAGAATAAAATATGGGAATACCCGTTTACATGAAATATGGGAACGCCTATATTCGTATTCAAGCCAACGGGAAATCGATCGGAAGCTGCCAACTATCACTTCTGCCCATTCATTGAGTGGGCAGTGGGATGTAGGCCTGCATCAAACGCAAGGCTCACCAGAGCAAAAAGCGACATCAATGGACTGAGGTAAAAACCATGACTGTAGACATCAGCAACTTCACCATCGCTACCCCGCTTCCAATCTCCGACACCAACCCGATTGCGCTTGAGCTCATCGGCTGGCGCGCACTGCTCGAATGCCCCGACGTCATCTCAATGCTTGAAGATGGTTCGCTGCAGATGACGGCGCCGACGCTTGGAGCGTCCAGCAAGAGCACGCTACGAACTCGCTGTGAGTGGAAGGAGCCAGGTTACTGGCTGTTCTCCAGCGCAGCGGACCACTGGAACCGCCAGGAAATGCGACTGACCAAAGTCAACTCGCTGCAGAAAGTCGTGATTGGTCAAATTCATGTGAAGGGTTCAGAACGACCTCCGGTGAAGGTGTTCTGGAACAAAGGAAAAATCACCATGGGGTTCCGGTCAAGCTACCTCCAGGACGATCCGGTCAACTCGACGGTGTTGGAGAACGTACCACTCGGTGCACTTTTCAAAATCAACATTCACGCCAACTCGAGCGGCGCCGTTTCTGTATCGGCCAGCTGTAACGGCGTCAAATCCACTTCCGCGATCATGCGCCTCGACAACACTTGGGACACGAAAACGCTTGCCTTTCACGGCGGCGTGTACAACCAGATCGATTACTCCGACACCACCGACCCGCTAGACGGTTCTGTCTGCATCATCAGCGATCTGTCGATCACTCACGCCTGATAGACCTGCTCGGCCTGATGAGCAAAACAGGTTTCAGGGGAACATCACTGCTGCAGCCTGGCGACAGGCTGTAGCGGGATGCGGATAAAATCCAGCAGGCCTGCGCGACCGACAAACACTTACAGGCGGCAACGACCGATTTTGGGCTTCGCGCCCGCTGGCAATACAACTGCCGTCACACATACGCTACCATGTGCCTCATGTCGGGGATGAACCCTGCGTTTTATTGCCACTCGGCTCGGTCGTAGCGTTCAGATGTTGCTATCGACCACGCCCGACGAATCAACTCCGGCATCGACCAGAGTGAACGGGCCGTTTGAAACGAGCTCGATTGGTACAACATTGGTACAGACAGAAACAGTACCCCTCTGAAACCCTTATGGAATCAGCCCCTGTGACACTGGAACAGAATTACACCGCGATTCTCGGCCAATTGGGCGAGGACGTCTCCCGCGAGGGCCTGCTCGACACGCCAAAACGTGCCGCCAAAGCCATGCAGTACCTCTGCCGCGGTTATGAACAGACACTGGAAGAAGTCACCAACGGTGCCTTGTTCAGCTCCGACAACAGCGAAATGGTGCTGGTGAAAGACATCGAGCTCTACTCGTTGTGCGAACATCACCTGCTGCCGTTCATCGGCAAGGCGCACGTCGCCTATATTCCGAGCGGCAAAGTGCTGGGCCTGTCGAAAGTCGCGCGGATCGTCGATATGTACGCCCGCCGCCTGCAGATCCAGGAAAACCTCAGCCGCCAGATCGCCGATGCGGTCCAGCAAGTCACCGGCGCCCTGGGCGTTGCGGTGGTGATCGAGGCCAAGCACATGTGCATGATGATGCGCGGTGTGGAAAAGCAGAATTCGACGATGATCACCTCGGTGATGCTCGGTGAGTTCCGCGAAAACGCGGCGACCCGCAGCGAGTTTCTCAGCCTGATCAAGTAATTCGCAGCAACGAAGAAAACCGGCATTCATCGCCGGTTTTTTTTCGTCTGCGAAAAATCAGGTAAGCTGCGCGCCTTCTTTCGCCCCGTGAGGCTTGTACCGTGTTCGTTAAAGCGCTTCGTGTCGGCCTCGGCCAACTGATCATTTTCATCGACTTCATCACCCGTCCCGGCAAAAAGCAGCGCCCTGCCGCCGCCCAGGCTCAGGTTGAAGCGGCTGCCAAGGACCTGACGCTGTATCAGTTCCACGCCTGCCCGTTCTGCGTGAAAACCCGCCGCACCCTGCGCCGCCTGAACGTGCCGGTGGCGTTGCGTGATGCGAAGAACAACGAGCAGGATCGTCAGGTTCTGCTGGAGCAAGGCGGCAAGATCAAGGTCCCGTGCCTGCGCATTGAAGAGAATGGCCAGACCACCTGGATGTATGAGTCCAAGGTGATCATTGATTATCTGGACAAGCGATTCGCGGCGGCGTGAGGTTTTGGTGGTGTCCTTGCGGACGCCATCGCCGGCAAGCCGGCTCCTACAAATAGGCGGCGCACACAAGATTTGTAACCCCCCCCTTGTAGGAGCCAGCTTGCTGGCGATGAGGCCCGCCCCGACACCACAAAACCCAGCCCCCAAAAAAAACCGGCCCATGAGCCGGTTTTTTTATCTCTGCGATCAGGCCGCTTCCGCTGCCTGCGCCTGTCGCACCACCGCCGCCAATCGCTTCAACCCTTCATCCAGCCTCGCCGGATCGATGTGGCTGAAGTTCAGCCGTAAATGCCCCGGGTGATTGTCCGGCTCCGGAAAAAACGGCTCACCCGGCATGAACGCCACATCCGCCGCCAGTGCAGGCTTGAGCAACGTGCGCGTGTCCAGCGGTTGTTTCAGCGTCAACCAGAAAAACAGCCCGCCCTGCGGCACGTTCCACTCTGCCAAATCAGAAAAATGCGTTTCCAGCGCCGACTGAAACGCATCCCGGCGCACCCGGTAAAAATCCCGCAGTTCACTCAGGTGCTGCTGGAATTTCTCGGTACCGATCCATTGCAGCGCTTGCCACTGGCCGACGCGGTTGGTGTGCAGATCGGCGGACTGCTTGAGCTTCAGCAAATGCGGAAACAGGTCCGGACTGGCAATCAGGTAGCCGACTCGCAGCCCCGGCAACAGGGTTTTCGACACGGTGCCGGTGTAGATCCAGCTGGTCTTTTTCAAGCGACTGACGATTGGCCTGGCACTGCCGCCATCAAACGTCAGCTCGCGATACGGCTCGTCTTCGATCAGGGTGACGCCGAACTCATCCAGCAACGCGGCGACCGCATCGCGCTTGGCCTCGCTGTAGCGCACCGCCGACGGGTTCTGGAAAGTCGGGATCAGGTAGATGAAAGCAGGCTGGTGTTTTTCCAGACGCGTGCGCAGCTCAAGCAGATTAGGGCCATCGGCCTCCAGCGGCACGGTGATGCAGTCGGCGCCAAACAGTTGAAAGATCTGCAACGCCGCCAAATACGTCGGCGCTTCGAGCAGGATCTCGGTGCCTTTGTCGATGTAGAGCTTGGCCGCCAGATCGAGGGTTTGCTGCGAGCCGCTGACCACCAATACCTGACTCGCCTCACAGGGCACGCCCAGTGCTCGCGCCTCGGCCGCCAAGGCTTCGCGCAACGCCGGCTCCCCTTCGCTCATGCCGTATTGGCCGATGGACAGCGGCATGTCGGCCCATTCGACGGTCGGCAGCATGACTTCGGCCGGCAAGCCACCGGCAAACGACATCACTTGCGGGCGCTGGGCTGCGGCGAGGATTTCACGAATCAAAGAACTTTTAAGGCGCGAGACACGTTCGGAAAAAGCCATGGGGGGTCACCGGTAGCGAGGCCTGAGGAAAATGAGTCAAACTGGTTGACCGAAATTACGACAACCCGAACGGATACGTCAACATGCTTGACCTTAAAAATCCCGCCTCCCAGCAACAGGCCATGGAAGCGTTTTTCTTCGGCTACCAGGCGTTCACCGCCAAGGCCGACGAAATGCTCGAGCGTCGCGGCTTGAGCCGGGTGCATCAACGCATTGTGTTTTTCATCGCCCGATACCCGAATCTCAGCGTCAAGGAGTTGCTGGCATTGCTCGGCGTGAGCAAGCAGGCACTGAACATTCCACTGCGCCAGTTGGTGGAAATGCACTTGGTGGACAGCGTTGCGTCCGAGACCGACAAGCGTAAACGGTTGCTGGAACTGACCGTGGAAGGGGCGCGGTTTGAGCAATCGTTGCGACGTGAGCAGGTGAAACTGCTGGAGCGGGTGTTTGCCGAGGCTGGGGAGACGGCGGTGAATGGGTGGTTGGCGGTGAATCTGGCGCTTGGGGAGAACCAGCAAAAAATCTGAATCCTTGAAACCGCCTTCGCGGGCAAGCCTCGCTCCTACAGGATATGCGCCGCTTTTGTAGGAGCGAGGCTTGCCCGCGAAGGCTTCCTTCCTGGCGATATATCCCGATCGCCAAACTTTTCGTCTACAAAATCAAAAACATTATTTGCATTATTTGTATACAAAAGCATAATCCACTGCGTGCGAGTTCCTGACCAAGCGGTCAACAAATTCGCGAATGCCTCAAAGGGCCGCTGCCACCCTCATGGGTCCGGCCCTGGAAATAACAATAAAACTCTTGAGGAGTACTCGCTGTGGAAAGCCGCAAATCCGAAGCCCCGTCGCTGGAACTCTCGCCGCCATTACGCAATGGCTGGCTGGAACGTATCTTCAAACTCAGCTTGCATGGCACCACGGTGAAGACCGAGTTGATTGCCGGTCTGACAACCTTCATCACCATGGCTTACATCATCTTCGTCAACCCCAACATCATGGCCGACGCCGGGATTGATCACGGCGCGGCATTCGTTGCAACGTGCATCGCGGCTGCGCTGGGTTGTCTGTTGATGGGCCTGTACGCCAACTGGCCGGTCGGCCTCGCGCCGGGCATGGGCCTCAACGCCTTCTTCACCTACACCGTGGTCGGCACCATGGGCTACAACTGGGAAACCGCACTCGGTGCAGTGTTCGTGTCCGGTGTGTTGTTCATGATCCTGACCTTCTCCAAGATCCGCGAATGGCTGCTCAACAGCATTCCGGTGAGCCTGCGCTTTGCGATGGGCGCCGGCGTAGGTCTGTTCCTCGGCCTGATCGGCTTGAAAACCGCCGGCATCGTCGTCGATAGCCCGGCGACGCTGATCAAGCTCGGCTCCCTGCGTGAACCCGGCCCGCTGCTCGCCGCCATCTGCTTCCTGATGATCGCCGTGCTCAGCTACCACAAGGTGTTCGGTGCGATTCTCATCAGCATCATCACCGTAACGCTGGCCGGCTGGGGTCTGGGCCTGGTGCATTACGAAGGGATCATGTCGGCACCGCCGAGCCTGGCACCGACCTGGATGGCCATGAACGTTGCCGGCGTATTCAACGTCAGCATGATCAGCGTGGTGCTGGCCTTCCTCTTCGTGCACATGTTCGACACCGCCGGCACTTTGATGGGCGTCGCCCAGCGCGCCAACCTGGTGAACGCGGATGGCCGCATCGAAAACCTTTCCCGCGCCATGAAAGCTGACAGCGCCTCCAGCGTATTCGGTGCCGTGGTGGGTGTTCCTCCGGTAACAAGTTACGTGGAAAGTGCCGCGGGTGTAGCCGCTGGTGGTCGGACTGGTCTTACCGCAGTGACCGTAGGTGTGTTATTTATTGCAGCCATGTTTTTCGCACCGCTGGCTGGCATGATCCCCGCTTATGCAACAGCCGGCGCGCTGATTTACGTGGCGATGCTGATGATGGGCGGCATGGCGCACATCGAATGGGACGAAGCGACCGACAGCATTCCGGCGATCGTCACCGCGATCATGATGCCGCTGACCTTCTCGGTCGCCGACGGTATTGCGCTGGGCTTCATCACCTATGTGGCGTTGAAAGCCGGCACCGGTAAATACAAGGAAATTTCCGTGAGCCTGTGGGTGCTCTGCGCGATCTTCATCGCCAAGTTCATCTTCTTGTAAACACAGGTACTCGCTTGAAAACAGCCTCACCCCGTCGGGTGAGGCTTTTGTGCAAATGGAGGAAAGTGATGAGTCTGGAAACCTGGCTGCTGTTCAGCGGCGCTGCGCTGGTGGTGATCCTGATCCCGGGGCCACTGTCGTTGCTGATGATCAGCAACAGTCTGAATTACGGTTTGCGTCGTTCTTACCCGGCATTTCTGGGTGGCGTGATTGCGTCGATCTGCTTGCTCAGCGCTTCCGCGTTGGGATTGGGGGCGTTGTTGCTGGCTTCGGAACAGCTGTTCAGCGCATTGAAAATCGTCGGTGCGCTGTACCTGTTCTACCTCGCCTGGCAGAGCTGGCAGCAATCGCGCCAGCCATCGGTCGGCGCTGAAGTGCCCCAGGCTGCGCCAGTGCCACGTTTCCGTGCCCTGTTCGGGCGCGCATTTGTGCTGGGTGCGAGCAATCCGAAAGACATCCTGTTCTTTGCCGCGTTCCTGCCGCAGTTCTTGAGCGCCGGGCAACCGTTCCTGCCGCAGTTGCTGGTGATGATTGCTACGTGGACGGTGTTGGATCTGCTGTGCAAATTGGCTTACGGGTTAGGTGCCCATGGTGCGGCGCGGTATCTGCGCAGTGGCAAGGGGCAGAGTTGGTTTAACCGCGTGAGTGCCGGACTGTTTAGCGGTGCCGGCGCAGCGTCGCTGTTGAGCCGTTAAGAGCTTCGCGGGCAAGCCTCGCTCCTACGGGTTTTATGTCGATCACATTTATCGGGAACGACACAAAACCTGTAGGAGCGAGGCTTGCCCGCGAAGGCGTCGGCACATTCACCACATTCCTCGGGACGAAAAAAAGCCCGCAGTGTGAGCGGGCGAAAGACCAAAGAAGCTATATGCGCAGTCGCTTCTCGGAGGCGACAGCTGCTTGGGGGATCAGCTGCCGCGGTACGTGGAATAGCTATAAGGCGAAATCAGCAGCGGCACATGGTAGTGATCCTGTTCCGCAGAGATGCCAAACCGCAGCACCACCACATCCAGGAACGCAGGCTCCGGCAGCTGAACGCCACGGGCGCGGTAGTAATCGCCCGCATGAAACTGAACCTGATAGACCCCGGTGCGGTAGTCATCGCCCTGCAGCAGCGGTGCATCGACGCGGCCGTCGCTGTTGGTGATTGCGCTGGCGACCAATTCCAGCTGCGAGCCTTCAACGCGGTACAACTCGACCTTGATCGAGCTGCCCGGGCAACCGTGTGCAGCGTCCAAAACGTGTGTAGTCAAACGTCCCATTGATTCTGCGCGCCTGCCTGCTTGGAGCAGTCAGACCTCGCGCCTCCCGAAGTCAGTTGAAAAGGAGACCGCACCGATTCGGAGCACGAAAAGCTGCGGCGAGCGACTGATTAAGACACTTTTCATAAAAATTGTACACAATAAAAACGACATTTTTGCAGCCAGTACCGCCATTCAAGGATTCGCAGTCAATCTTACGCCAAACCATGCGAGCAGCGGACCTTATATCCATTAGCTGACCAACTGGGCAGGTTTCTTGCAGTAGCACTCCAAGATGACAGCAGATGAAAAATGCGAAAATTCAGGCTTACAAAGTGGATATAAAGTTGTATACAATCAGCCCATCGCTGTGACGCCAGCCTGTCATCCCATCGCCAGGCCGCCACACAACCTGTCAACGAATAAGAAGGAAGACTGCAGTGAGCGCTGACTACCCACGCGACCTGATCGGTTACGGCAGTAACCCTCCTCACCCACACTGGCCGGGCAATGCGCGCATCGCCCTGTCTTTCGTGCTCAATTACGAAGAAGGCGGCGAGCGCAACATCCTGCACGGCGATAAAGAGTCCGAAGCCTTCCTTTCGGAAATGGTCTCGGCGCAGCCGCTGCAAGGCGCGCGCAACATGAGCATGGAATCCCTTTACGAGTATGGCAGCCGCGCCGGCGTCTGGCGGATTCTGAAACTGTTCAAGGAATTCGACATTCCGCTGACCATCTTCGCCGTGGCCATGGCCGCCCAGCGCCACCCGGACGTGATCCGCGCGATGGTCGATGCCGGTCACGAGATCTGCAGCCACGGCTATCGCTGGATCGACTACCAGTACATGGACGAAGCACAGGAACGTGAGCACATGCTCGAAGCGATCCGCGTCCTCACCGAAATCACCGGCGAACGCCCACTGGGCTGGTACACCGGCCGCACCGGCCCGAATACTCGCCGACTGGTGATGGAAGAAGGCGGCTTTCTCTACGACTGCGACACCTACGACGACGACCTGCCCTACTGGGAACCGAACAACCCGACCGGCAAGCCGCACCTGGTGATCCCGTACACCCTGGACACCAACGACATGCGCTTCACCCAGGTCCAGGGCTTCAACAAGGGCGACGACTTTTTTGAATACCTGAAAGACGCTTTCGATGTGCTGTACGCCGAAGGTGCCGAAGCGCCAAAAATGCTCTCGATCGGTCTGCACTGCCGGCTGATCGGCCGTCCGGCGCGTCTCGCCTCGCTCAAGCGCTTTATCGAATACGCTAAAAGTCATGAACAGGTGTGGTTCAGCCGCCGCGTCGACATCGCTCGCCACTGGCACGAAACCCACCCGTACCAAGGGGCTGCCAAATGAGCACCTTTCAAACCCTGAAACCCTCGACCCTGAGCCGCGACGCGTTCGTCACCGCTTTCGCCGACATCTACGAACATTCGCCATGGGTGGCCGAGAAGGCCTTCGACCTGGGCCAGGACGCTTCGATCGACGAGATCGAAACCCTGCACCAGCGCATGAGCGACATCCTGTTGAGCGCTGATCACGAAAGCCAGTTGGCCCTGATCAACGCTCACCCGGACCTGGCCGGCAAAGCCGCCGTCCAGGGCCAGTTGACCGAAGCCAGCACCAATGAACAGGCTGGCGCCGGTATTCACCAATGCACGGCCGAAGAGTTTTCTCGCTTCACCGAGCTGAACGACGCCTACAAAGCCAAGTTCAAGTTTCCCTTCATCATGGCGGTAAAAGGCAGCAACCGGCATCAGATCCTCGCGGCGTTCGAAACGCGCATTCACAACCCGGCAGAAACCGAGTTCAAGTGCGCGCTGGCGGAGATCAACAAGATCGCCCTGTTCCGATTACTGACCCTATAGCGAGCCTTGCCCGAGCGACATTGGACGCAAACATCGCCCAGGGCACTGCAAGCATCCCAAGCCAACTTATTAAAGGCAGACAAGAAGAATGAAAGCTTACGCCGTACCTTTCGAGAAGTTCGTCAACCTGGCCGACGCCCGCCTGGGCACCAAAATCATTTCGGTCACCGATGACTGGTTCGCAGACGCCAACCGTCTGTTCCAACCGACCCCGGCCGTGTGGAAGGAGGGCGTGTTCGATGACAACGGCAAGTGGATGGACGGCTGGGAATCGCGTCGCAAACGCTTCGAAGGCTACGACAGCGCGGTCATCCGCCTGGGCGTGCCGGGTTCGATCAAAGGCGTAGACATCGACACTTCATTCTTCACCGGCAACTTCCCGCCGTCGGCTTCGCTGGAAGCCTGCTTCCTCGCGTCTGGCGAGCCGGACGACAACACCCAGTGGACTGAAGTGCTGTCGGCCGTCGAGCTGCAAGGCAACAGCCACCACTACCACGAAATCAGCAACGACCAGGCCTTCAGCCACCTGCGCTTCAACATCTACCCGGATGGCGGCGTGGCCCGTCTGCGCGTCTACGGCATTCCGTTCCGCGACTGGTCCGCTGTCGGCGACAACGAACAAGTGGACCTGGCCGCCGCCCTGAACGGTGGCCGCGCCCTCGCCTGCTCCGACGAACACTTCGGCCGCATGAGCAACATCCTCAACCCGGGCCGTGGCATCAACATGGGCGACGGCTGGGAAACCGCACGTCGTCGCACGCCGGGCAATGACTGGGTCATCGTCGCACTGGGCCATGCCGGCGAGATCGAAAAAGTCGTCGTCGACACCCTGCACTTCAAGGGCAACTACCCGGACACCTGCTCGATCCAGGGCGCCTTTGTGAAGGGCGGCACCGACAGCCAGATCGAAACCCAATCGCTGTTCTGGCGCGAACTGTTGCCGGCGCAGAAACTGGAAATGCACGCCGAACACACCTTCGCCGAGCAGATCAAGGCACTGGGCCCAATCACCCACATCCGCCTGAACGTGTTCCCGGATGGCGGTGTGAGCCGCCTGCGCGTCCTGGGCAAGGTCGCTAAATAAGCGCTGAACCCAATCGCCAGCAGGCTGGCTCCCACAGGGGAATGCATTCCAAATGTGGGAGCGAGCCTGCTCGCGATGGCGATAGATCTAACAACATTGAATTCGGATAAGAAGACCAGCATGCGCACACTGACGATTGAACCGCTGACCAAAGAAGCCTTCGCCCCTTTCGGTGACGTGATCGAAACCGACGGCAGCGATCACTTCATGATCAACAACGGTTCGACCATGCGCTTTCATAAACTGGCGACGGTTGAAACCGCCACGCCAGAAGACAACGCGATCATCAGCATTTTCCGCGCCGACGCGCAGGACATGCCGCTGACCGTCAGCATGCTGGAGCGTCACCCGCTGGGCAGCCAGGCTTTCATTCCGCTGCTCGGCAACCCCTTTCTGATCGTGGTCGCGCCACTTGGCGATGAACCTGTATCAGGCTTGGTCCGCGCCTTCGTCACCAACGGCAGGCAGGGCATTAATTACCATCGCGGCGTCTGGCACCACCCGGTGCTGACGATCGAAAAGCGGGATGACTTCCTGGTGGTTGATCGCAGTGGCACAGGCAATAACTGCGATGAGCATTTTTTCAAAGAGGATGAGCGTTTGATCCTCGCCCCCCACCAATAAGAGAAGGTCTGATCACTCGACAACAGAGTGACAGGCGAGAGGTAAAGACTGTGGAAGCACATCTGTTGGAATGGCTGAACCTGAGCGTGCGCTGGGTTCACATGATTACTGGCGTGGCCTGGATCGGTGCGTCGTTCTATTTCGTCTGGCTGGAAAACAACCTCAATCGGGTCAACCCGAAAAGTGGTCTGGCCGGCGATTTGTGGGCGATCCACGGCGGCGGTATCTATCACCTGGAAAAATACAAACTGGCTCCACCGACCATGCCGGACAACCTGCACTGGTTCAAATGGGAAGCCTACTTCACCTGGATGTCGGGGATCGCGCTGCTGTGCGTGGTGTTCTACTCCAACCCGACGTTGTACTTGCTGGCACCGGGCAGCAGCCTGACCGGCCCTGAAGGTGTTGCCCTGGGCATCGCTTCTTTGTTCGTTGGCTGGTTCGTCTACTCCTTCCTCTGCGACTCGGCCCTGGGCAAACGCCCTGCCCTGCTCGGCTTCATCCTGTTCGTGCTGATCATCGGCGCCGCTTACGGCTTCAGCAAAGTGTTCAGCGGTCGTGGTGCGTACCTGCACGTCGGCGCGATCATCGGCACCATCATGGTCGGCAACGTGTTCCGCATCATCATGCCGGCGCAGCGCGCACTGGTAGCGGCGATTGCCGAGAACCGCACGCCCGATCCGGCACTGCCGGCCAAAGGCCTGCTGCGTTCGCGTCACAACAACTACTTCACCTTGCCGGTGCTGTTCATCATGATCAGCAACCACTTCCCGAGCACTTATGGCAGCCAGTACAACTGGCTGATCCTGGCCGGGATCGCAGTGTTGGCGGTGTTGGTGCGTCACTACTTCAACACCCGTCATGACAGCCACAAGTTTGCCTGGACCCTGCCCGTCGCAGCCGTGGGCATGATCTGCCTGGCTTACGTGACTGGCCCGGCGCAGTTGCCAAGCGCACCTGAAGTGGCCAAGGCACCTGGCACCATCGAGTACCAGCCGCTGCCGGAAACCGCCCTCGGTGGTGGTGCCAAACCTGCCGCCGCGAAACCTGCTGAAGCACCGGTCCAGGCGGCAAATGCCGGCCCGGGTTTCGACAAAGTGCACAGCGTGATCCAGGAACGTTGCGCGGTATGCCACTCGGCCAAGCCGACCAGCCCGTTGTTCAGCGCAGCGCCGGCCGGCGTGATGTTCGATACCCCCGAGCAGATCCGCCAGAACGCGGCGCGCATCCAGGCTCAAGCCGTCACCAGCCAGATCATGCCACTGGGCAACATCACCCAGATGACCCAGCAGGAACGTGACCTGATCGGCGCGTGGATTGTTCAGGGAGCTCCGACCAATTAACCGTTAAAAGCATCGCGAGCAGGCTCGCTCCTACAGGTTTTGCGTCGTTCACAAATGATGCAAATCGCCCCAGAACCTGTAGGAGCGAGGCTTGCCCGCGAATGGCCGCAACGCGGTCTTCCCTGATGCACAAAATCACAAGAATAAAAAAGATCCGAGGTGTTGCATGTCCGAGCTATCCCAAGCGCGCATCCCCGACGCACCCGCCATTCAGCGTTTGCCCCTTTTGCAACTGATCCTGGTCGGTCTGCAACATGTTTTGCTGATGTACGGCGGAGCCATCGCGGTGCCGCTGATCATCGGACAGGCCGCTGGCCTGAGTCGTGAAGAAATCGCCTTCCTGATCAACGCCGACCTGCTGGTGGCCGGCATCGCCACCATCGTCCAGTCGCTGGGCATCGGCCCGATGGGCATTCGCATGCCAGTGATGATGGGCGCCAGCTTCGCCGCCGTCGGCAGCATGGTCGCCATGGCCGGCATGCCCGGTATCGGCCTGCAAGGAATCTTCGGCGCGACCATTGCCGCCGGGTTCTTCGGCATGCTCATCGCACCGTTCATGTCCAAAGTCGTTCGGTTCTTCCCACCGCTGGTGACCGGCACGGTCATCACCTCGATCGGTTTGTCGTTGTTCCCCGTCGCCGTCAATTGGGCGGGCGGTGGTGCCGGCGCCGCTCAATTCGGTTCACCGATTTACCTGGCCATCGCCGCGCTGGTGCTGGCAACCATTCTGTTGGTCCATCGTTTCATGCGCGGTTTCTGGGTCAACATTTCCGTGCTGATCGGCATGTGCCTCGGTTACGTGATCTGCGGGTTGATCGGCATGGTCGACCTCAGCGGCATGGCCCAGGCGCCTTGGCTGCAATTCGTCACCCCGCTGCACTTCGGCATGCCGAAGTTTGAACTCGCGCCGATTCTGTCGATGTGCCTGGTGGTGGTGATCATCTTCGTCGAGTCCACCGGGATGTTCCTCGCGCTGGGCAAAATCACCGGCCAGGAAGTCTGCCCACGGATGCTGCGTCGCGGCTTGCTGTGCGATGCCGGCGCGTCGTTCTTCGCCGGTTTCTTCAACACCTTCACCCATTCCTCTTTCGCGCAGAACATCGGCCTGGTGCAGATGACCGGCGTGCGCTGCCGTTCGGTGACCATCGTTGCCGGCGGGTTGCTGATCGTATTGAGCCTGCTGCCGAAAGCCGCGTTCCTGGTCGCCTCGATTCCACCCGCCGTGCTTGGCGGTGCGGCGATTGCGATGTTCGGCATGGTCGCCGCCACCGGGATCAAGATTCTCCAGGAAGCCGACATCGGTGACCGTCGCAACCAATTGCTGGTGGCGGTGAGCATCGGCATGGGCCTGATTCCGGTGGTACGTCCGGAGTTCTTCGCCCACCTGCCGTTGTGGATGAGCCCGATCACCCACAGCGGCATCGCCATGGCAACGTTGAGTGCTTTGGCGCTGAACCTGCTGTTCAACATCCTCGGCGGCAAGGAACGCGCCGCGATCAACGACTGCCACGCCCACTCGCACTAAGACAGAACGCAAACCCTGTAGGAGCCGGCTTGCTGGCGAAGCGGTGGGTCAGACGACATCAATGTTGGATGTTCTGACCCCATCGCCAGCAAGCCGGCTCCTACAGGGGTGGGACACCTGCGCCTTGAAAATAAAAACAAGAGGGAGCAACAGATGATTCGGACACAGACAAACCTGCTGTTAGGCAGCGGTCTTCTGGCTGCCAGCCAAGCCATGGCCGGCGATTTACTGCTGTGGCAGACCAACAGCCTGAGCTATCTGTACGGCAAGGATTTCGCGATCAACCCGTCGATTCAGCAGACGATCACCTTCGAACACGCCGACCGCTGGAAGTACGGCGACAACTTCCTGTTCGTCGACAGCACCTACTACAACGGCGAGAAAGACCGGAACAAAGGCGTTCACGCCTATTACGGCGAATTCAGCCCGCGCCTCTCCTTCGGCAAAATCCTCGACCGCCGCTTCGAATTCGGCCCGATCAAGGACGTGTTGCTGGCCATGACCTACGAGAATGGCGAAGACGACACCGAAGCCTACCTGATCGGCCCCGGCTTCGACCTTGCAGTACCGGGCTTCAACTTTTTCACCTTGAATTTCTACTATCGCCAGACCGAAGGCTCGCGCCCCGGCGATGATGTCTGGCAGATCACACCGGCCTGGTCCTACACCGTCCCGCTGGGCAATTCGAACCTGTTGATCGACGGCTACCTCGACTGGGTCGTGGACAACGACCAGAACGCGAGCGGCACCTATCACGCCAACCTGCATTTCAACCCGCAGATCAAATACGACCTGGGCAAGGCCCTGGGCTGGCGGGAGAAACAGGTGTATGTCGGCGTCGAGTACAGCTACTGGAAAGACAAGTACGGCGTGGAAAACAACGCCCGCCTCGACACCAATGAAAACACCACCAGCCTGCTGGTGAAGGTGCACTTTTAAGATGACCCGCAACAGTGCCCAAAACCTGTCGTCGGTGCGCTGTTGCGGGGCACTTGAGACCCGGCCCTGGAGTCAGTATTCTCCGCGGCCGCCTGAATCCGCTTTAAAAAAAAGCCCGGATTTAATTCCTGACCAGAAAGCCAACTTATCCCGGCCCTGGACGGTATCAAGGCATTCCACCCCCCCTCTCAATCGACGGCTCTTGAGCCGCCGAACGGGAGTTTTTTTGCTTTTCGAAAGCCTTGGCGCAGCTCTTGCTAACAGCACTGAAGCTGACCGATTGGATGATTTTTTACCGCTACGGAAAAAGGCGCCACACCAGAGCGCCGACCTTAAAAAAACAACGTGAAACACCTACTTTTTGGGAGCAACCGAATGAAACGTACGTGCACTAGCCTGATGCTGGCGGGATCCTTGCTGGCCGGGGGCCAGGCCATGGCCGGCGACTTGCTGCAATGGCAGAACAACAGCCTGACCTACCTCTATGGCAAAGACTTCCAGGTCAACCCGCGCATTCAGCAGACCGTGACCTTCGAACACGCCGATGGCTGGAAATATGGGGATAACTTCTTCTTCGTCGACAAGATCTTCTACAACGGCGAAAAGGATTTCAACGTCGGCCCGAACACCTATTACGGTGAGTTCAGCCCACGCATTTCCCTGGGCAAAGTCCTCGACCAGAAAATCGGATTCGGCCCGGTCAAAGACGTGTTGCTGGCCATGACGTACGAGTTTGGTGAAGGCGATACCGAGTCCTACCTGATCGGCCCGGGTTTCGACCTGGCGATTCCAGGCTTCGACTACTTCCAGCTGAACTTCTACCAGCGTCATACCGAAGGCAGCCGTGCGGGCGACAACGTCTGGCAGATCACGCCAGTGTGGTCCTACACCATCCCGGTCGGCGATTCGAGCATCCTGATCGATGGTTTCATGGACTGGGTAGTCGACAACGACTCCAACTCCAAAGGCGACTACCACGCCAACCTGCACTTCAACCCGCAGGTTAAATATGACCTGGGTAAAGCGCTGAATTTTGGCGAGAAACAGTTGTATGTGGGTGTGGAGTATGACTATTGGTCGGACAAGTACGGGATTAAGGATAGCCAGTACTTCAAGACTGATCAGAGCACGACGAGCTTCCTGGTGAAGTTCCACTTCTGATCCAGCGGCGTCTGTGAGGACGCCTTCGCGGGCAAGCCATGCTCCTACAGGTTTTGTGTCGTTCGCCCATTATGTGAACGACACAAAACCTGTGGGAGCGTGGCTTGCCCGCGAAGGCCGCACCGCCGATCTCAAGCAGCTACCACCGGCTGCACCAACCCAAGAAACCGACACAACTCATCCTTCTTGGCCAACGCATCCCGCCGCCCCAGATCTATCAACTCGCTGCAATACCCCGCCTCGAACAGCAGGTAACTCAACACCCCCGCCCCACTGGTCTTGGTCGCACCCGGCCCGCGCAAAAACAGACGCAGCGCTGCCGGCAGTTCCTGGCGATGTCGCGCAGCGATCTCATCAATCGGCTGGCTCGGCGAAATCACCAGCACCTCCACCGGCGCTACGCCGAGCGTGCGGGTCGGTGTGCCGGCGGGCATCAGATGGCTGAACTGATTCAAGCGTTGCAGCAGTTCGATGTCACTTTCCAGGCTGTCAATGAACGTACTGTTGAGCATGTGCCCACCGATCTGCGCGAGCGTCGGCTGCTGTCCGGTGTAGGCCCGTTGCAGCGGTCGCTCCGGGTCGACCCCGCGCGGGTTGCCGCTGACGCCCACCACCAGCACGCGGCTGGCACCCAGGTGCAGGGCCGGGCTGATCGGTGCCGATTGGCGCACCGCGCCGTCACCGAAATATTCCTCGCCGATTTTTACCGGGGCGAACAGCAATGGGATGGCGGAGCTGGCGAGCAGGTGCTCGACGGTCAACTGCGCAGGAACGCCGATGCGTCGATGGCGTAACCAGGCGTCGATGGTGCCGCCACCCTGATAGAAGGTGACCGCCTGGCCCGATTCGTAACCGAACGCGGTGACTGCCACGGCCTTCAACTGCTTCTGCGCGATGGCTTCGGCGATGCCGGTCATGTGCAATTTGTCGTTGAGCAACCGGCGCAGCGGCGAGCTGTTGAGAAGGGCCACCGGCACCTGAGCGCCGATGCCGAGCAGACTGTGGCTGACAAACCGGCTGGCCTGACGGATCACGCCCGGCCAGTCACTGCGCAAAACCAGATGGCTACGGAACCCTTGCCAGAAAGCAGTCAGGCGTTCGATGGCATTGCGAAAGTCCATCGCCCCACTGGCGAGGCTGACCGCATTGATCGCCCCGGCCGAGGTGCCGACGATCACCGGGAACGGATTGTTTGCCCCCACCGGCAGCAGCTCGGCAATCGCTGCCAGCACGCCGACCTGATAGGCCGCCCGAGCCCCGCCGCCGGAAAGAATCAACCCTGTAACCGGTTCGCCTGGACTCATGCACAACTCTCCATGGTGCTAGTTGGAATTTTCCATTCCCCTGTAGGAGCGAGACCGGCTTGCCGGCAATGGTCGTCAACGATGACGTTGGCTGCCTGACACTCCGCGACGCTCTCGGGTTTTTCGCGAGCAGGCTCGCTCCTACAGGGATTGGGGGTTCAACCGCGTTTTGCGTACAACTTGGGTTCGCCCGGCGGACGACTCTTGAAGCGGCGATGGGCCCAGAGGTATTGCTCCGGGCAGTCGCGCAAGACGCCTTCGATCCATTGGTTGATCCGCAGGCAATCGGCCTCTTCGGTCTCGCCAGGGAAACCTTCGAGCGGCGCATGGATCACCAAGCGATAACCGCTGCCGTCCGCCAGACGCTCTTGCGTGAACGGCACCACCAGCGCCTTGCCCAGCCGCGCAAACTTGCTGGTGGCAGTGACGGTCGCTGCCTGAATCCCGAACAGCGGCACGAAGATGCTTTGCTTGGCGCCGTAGTCCTGATCCGGTGCGTACCAGATCGCCCGGCCGGCCCGCAGCAGTTTGAGCATGCCGCGCACGTCTTCACGCTCCACGGCCAGCGAGTCGAGGTTGTGTCGCTCACGGCCATTGCGCTGGATGTAATCGAACAGCGGGTTCTTGTGCTCGCGGTACATGCCGTCGATGGTGTGTTGCTGGCCGAGCAGCGCCGCGCCGATTTCCAGCGTGGTGAAATGCACGGCCATCAGAATCACGCCCTTGCCTTCGCGCTGGGCCTTTTTCAGGTGCTCCAGCCCTTCGACATGCGCCAACCTGGCCAGGCGCTCCCGCGACCACCACCAGCTCATGGCCATTTCAAAGAATGCGATGCCGGTGGAGGCAAAGTTTTCCTTGAGCAGGCGCTTGCGCTCGGCAGCGGATTTTTCCGGGAAGCACAGCTCCAGGTTGCGCTTGGCAATGCGCCGTCGGTCGCCCGCCGCGCGATACATCAATGCACCGAGGGCACGACCAATAAACAGCAGCGCCGGGTATGGCAACTGAACGATCAGCCACAACAGCCCCAAGCCGCACCACAGCGGCCAGAAACGCGGCATCAGAAATGTTTTTTGAAAACGCGGGCGATCCATTAAAGGTTCCGGAAAGACAATGGCCGCGCATTCTACATCGTTCGACCCGGCTTGCGGCTCGCGAGCGTTCTCGTTATAAGTCTCGGCACTTTTAGTGACAAGCCGTTGTATGCCGACCATGAGCCAAATCGAACCGCAAGACCAGGATCCCGTGTTCCAGCTGAAGGGCAGCATGCTCGCCATTACCGTGCTGGAGCTGGCCCGCAACGACCTCGAAAGCCTTGATCGGCAATTGGCCGCCAAGGTCGCCCAGGCGCCCGGCTTCTTCAGCAACGCGCCGCTGGTACTGGCGCTGGACAAGCTTCCGGCCAGCGAAGGTGCGGTCGATCTGCCAGGCTTGATGCGCGTCTGCCGCCAGCACGGCCTGCGCACCCTGGCGATCCGTGCCAGTCGCATCGAAGACATCGCCGCCGCCATCGCGGTCGACCTGCCGGTGCTGCCGCCGTCCGGCGCCCGCGAGCGTCCGCTGGACCCGCTTGAAGGCACCGTGGCGAAGAAACCGGAAAAACCCGCTGAACCGACGATAAAACCGACGAAAATCATCACCTCGCCGGTACGCGGCGGCCAGCAGATTTATGCCCAGGGTTGCGACCTCGTCGTGATCTCTTCGGTCAGCCCGGGGGCGGAACTTCTCGCCGACGGCAACATCCATGTATACGGACCGATGCGTGGTCGTGTATTGGCCGGGGTCAAAGGCGACACGAAAGCCAGGATTTTCTGTCAGCAAATGAGCGCTGAACTGGTCTCCATCGCAGGCCACTACAAGGTTTCGGAAGATCTGCGTCGCGACCCTTTGTGGGGCGCGGGTGTACAGGTCAGCCTGTCGGGCGATGTGTTGAACATCATTCGGCTTTAACGGATACTGCCGCATTTTCCAAGCATCTCTAAAACGTAGCGAAAACGGCTCAAACGAAGTAGGAAAAAGGCCTAAAGCAGTGTTTACCGGGGGTAAGCGCGGTTCATGACCGGATTCCAGCCAAGCTGTCCGACTGCAGTCGTTTTTCCAGAGATGTTTTTCAGGGGCTAAATGTCCTTTTTCCTTAGGGGTGAAACACCTTGGCCAAGATTCTCGTGGTTACATCCGGCAAGGGTGGTGTGGGTAAGACCACCACCAGTGCTGCTATCGGTACCGGCCTCGCACTGCGCGGTCACAAAACAGTTATCGTCGACTTCGACGTCGGCTTGCGTAACCTCGACCTGATCATGGGTTGCGAGCGTCGCGTCGTGTATGACTTCGTCAACGTGGTTAACGGCGAAGCCAACCTGCAACAGGCCCTGATCAAAGACAAACGCCTGGAAAACCTCTACGTACTGGCCGCCAGTCAGACCCGCGACAAAGACGCGCTGACTGTCGAAGGCGTGGAAAAAGTCCTGATGGCGTTGAAGGAAGACTTCGAATTCGTGGTCTGCGACTCCCCGGCCGGCATCGAGAAAGGTGCTCACCTGGCCATGTACTTCGCCGATGAAGCGATCGTCGTGACCAACCCGGAAGTCTCCTCGGTTCGTGACTCGGACCGCATGCTGGGCCTGCTGGCCAGCAAATCGCGTCGCGCCGAAAACGGCGAAGACCCGATCAAGGAACACTTGCTGTTGACCCGTTACAACCCGCAACGCGTCAGCGATGGCGAGATGCTCGGCGTTGAAGACGTCAAGGAAATTCTCGCTGTGACCCTGCTGGGTGTGATCCCTGAGTCCCAAGCGGTACTCAAGGCGTCCAACTCCGGCGTGCCGGTGATTCTCGACGATCAAAGCGACGCCGGTCAGGCGTACAGCGATGCGGTCGAACGCCTGCTGGGCAAAACCGTGGAGCATCGGTTTCTCGATGTGACGAAGAAAGGATTCTTTGAGCGTCTGTTTGGAGGCCGGTAATGAACATTTTTGACTTCTTTCGTGCTAACAAGAAGCCAAGTACCGCCTCGGTAGCGAAAGAGCGTCTACAGATCATCGTGGCGCATGAACGCGGCCAACGCAGTACGCCGGATTACTTGCCAGCCTTGCAGAAAGAGCTGGTCGAAGTCATCCGCAAGTACGTCAATATCGGGTCCGATGACGTGCATGTCGCCCTGGAAAACCAGGGTAGCTGCTCGATTCTGGAACTCAATATCACCCTGCCGGATCGCTGAGTCGATCCGTCGGGAGCCACGGCGGCTCAGGCTTTTGCAGCTCCTTGTAGGAGCGAAGCTTGCTCGCGAAGGTGTGTCAGTCGACATTAACGTTGCTGACACACCTTCGCGAGCAAGCTTCGATCCTACAAGAGCCCTGAAAGCCTGAGTCGCCGTTGGCGTTTGTTACGAGGCTGTTTAATGCCGCTGTCCAACGTCCACATCATTCATCAGGACGCCGCCGTACTGGTGGTGAATAAACCGACCCTGTTGCTTTCCGTCCCTGGCCGGGCCGATGACAACAAGGATTGCCTGATCACCCGCCTGCAAGAAAACGGCTACCCCGAAGCCCGCATCGTCCATCGCCTGGACTGGGAAACCTCCGGCATCATTCTGCTGGCCCGCGACCCGGACACCCATCGCGAATTGTCTCGGCAATTTCACGACCGTGAAACCGAAAAGGCCTACACCGCACTTTGCTGGGGCCAGCCGGAACTGGACAGCGGCAGCATCGACCTGCCCCTGCGTTACGACCCGCCGACCAAGCCGCGCCATGTGGTGGATTTCGAGTTCGGCAAAAACGCCCTGACATTCTGGCGCGTGCTGGAACGATGCGGCGACTGGTGCCGGGTTGAACTGACGCCAATCACCGGCCGCTCCCATCAGTTGCGCGTGCACATGCTCTCCATCGGCCACCCGCTGCTGGGTGACGGACTCTATGCCCACGAGCAGGCGCTGGCTGCCTGGCCACGGCTGTGCCTGCACGCGAGCATGCTCAGCTTCACTCACCCGCAGACCGGTGAACGCCTGCGTTTCGAGTGCCCCGCTCCGTTTTGAGCAGACTCGCCGAAATGAAAAACGCCCTTCAACTGAAGGGCGTTTTCATTTACTGAAACAAATTACCCGTCGTAAAAATGGCGTTAAATTATTGTCATAAATTTGTAAAGAAACGTAAAATGATGGCACTACGATAGCAGGCAGGATGCCCCGTGCTCAGTTGCAAGACACTTCAGAACGACTACCCAATCACCTTCAACTTTTCCAACACCACCCTGCACCTCAGTGAACAGCCTTGCATCGAAGCACGGCAAGCGCTGGAGCAACTGATTGAAAAGCGCAGCGCTCGCAAGCTCACCCGCGCGAGCGCACCGCTCGCCAGCGGTGACACCCCTCTATTTGCCAAGGTTCAGCCGCTGGATACGTTAAAGGCGAAAGTGCGGGTAACCTTTGGCAAACCACAGCGTAACGGTCGCTTCGACTGGCCGCTGGAAGAACTGATTAATACCCATGAAGCGCAGCGCCGTGGCGTCCGGATGCCACCACTGCAAGGGTTTGGCTACACCAAGGATCTGCTGGGACTGACCCAGGAGTATTTCATTATCACGCGCCTGCTTGACGACCATCTTGACGGCGTACAGTGGCTTAAACGCAACCCCGGCAACGTGGAAGCATTTATCCTGGATGCTTTCGACCTGCTCCACTCCCTTGCCCAGAAGAACATCACTCACATGGATTTCTGGGCCGGCAACATCATGATCCCCGAATCGTCGCAGTCACCGCTCAAAGCCATCGATTTTGAAAACTGCTTCTCCGGCCAGACACCCCATCAAAGCGAAACCCTGGGTTTCCAGCTGGGATTTTTCTATCGCCGGGAAATCTACAAACACATTACTGAAGCCGACTATGATCGGCTGGTTGAAACGTACACAGGACAACTCCCTGGCATCTCGAAGAAAAAGTTCAACCCGGTGTATGTCGCGAGCAAGCATGAATACGTGGGTCGCAAGCAACGCCGTGAAGTGTTCCTCAGCGGACTTCTGATCACAGGCTGACGCGCAAATCAGACCCACCGACAAACGTCGCGCGACGGACGGCATTGTGTCTGCAATGCCGTGAGCCAATACGGTAAACTTGCGCCATTGCTGTCTGGAGCTACTTATGCGCGAAGAGTTGAACCAAGGCCTGATCGATTTCCTCAAGGCCTCCCCTACCCCGTTTCATGCCACCGCCAGCCTTGTTCAGCGCCTGGAAGCGGCGGGTTATCAGCGTCTCGACGAACGCGAGCCCTGGACCACCGAAGCCAACGGCCGCTACTACGTCACCCGTAACGACTCTTCGATTGTCGCCGTCAAAATGGGCCGTCACTCCCCCCTGCACGGAGGTATCCGCCTGGTCGGCGCCCATACCGACAGCCCGTGCCTGCGAGTCAAACCCCAGCCGGAACTGCAACGCCAGGGTTTCTGGCAACTGGGTGTCGAAGTGTATGGCGGCGCGCTGCTGGCTCCGTGGTTCGACCGCGACCTGTCCCTGGCGGGCCGCGTGACCTTCCGCCGCGACGGCAAGGTCGAGAGCCAGCTGATCGACTTCAAGACGCCGATCGCGATCATTCCCAACCTGGCCATTCACCTCAATCGTGAAGCCAACATGGGCTGGGCGATCAACGCCCAGACCGAATTGCCGCCAATCCTCGCGCAGTTCGCCGGTGACGAGCGCGTGGACTTCCGCGCCGTGCTCACCAATCAACTTGCTCTCGAGCATGGCCTGAACGCCGACGTGGTGCTCGACTACGAGCTGAGCTTCTACGACACCCAGAGCGCTGCGGTCATCGGCCTGCATGGCGACTTCATCGCCGGTGCGCGCCTCGACAACCTGCTGTCCTGCTACGCCGGCCTGCAAGCGTTGCTGACGGCTGAAACCGACGAAACCTGCGTACTGGTCGCCAATGACCACGAAGAAGTCGGCTCCTGCTCGGCCTGTGGCGCTGACGGCCCGATGCTGGAACAGACGCTGCGTCGTTTGTTGCCCGAAGGTGATGAATTCGTACGCACCATTCAGAAATCCCTGCTGGTCTCGGCCGACAATGCCCACGGCGTACACCCCAACTACGCCGACAAGCACGACGCCAACCACGGCCCGAAACTCAACGCCGGCCCGGTGATCAAGGTCAACAGCAACCAGCGTTACGCCACCAACAGCGAAACCGCCGGGTTCTTCCGCCATCTGTGCATGGCCGAAGAAGTGCCGGTGCAAAGCTTCGTGGTGCGCAGCGACATGGGCTGCGGCTCGACCATCGGCCCGATCACCGCCAGCCACCTGGGCGTGCGCACCGTGGACATCGGCCTGCCGACATTCGCCATGCACTCGATCCGCGAACTGTGCGGCAGTCATGATCTGGCGCACCTGGTGAAAGTGCTTAGCGCGTTTTACGCCAGCCAGGAATTGCCATAAAACCTGTAGGAGCCAGGCTTGCCGGCGAAGGCGCCCTCGAAATCGCCATCGCCGGCAAGCCGTGCTCCTACAGGTGCTCTATGCTCGAAACCCAAAACCCACCTAGACTTTAAGTATCCCTTCCGACAAGGCAGTCGCTCATGATCTCGATGTCTTCATTTCACGCCATGCTGATCCCGATTCTTGCCGGGATGATCCTGCTGGCGATCGGCTTCAACTTCCGCGACAAGAATGCCGGCGTGTTCGCGATGTGGATCGGCATGCTGACCATCCTCGCTACCGTCGTCTTCAAGATCCTCGCCAAACTCAACGAATAAATCCTCGCCCTCGGCTCGCATTGATTTTGGCGGGCTCGTACACTCGGTCGATCTGCTCTTTTCAAGGTTGACCGCCTAGTGTTCGCTCGTCTTTTTGCCCTGCCCAGCCTTTTCCTCGTCTGCCTGATGGCGCTGCTGCCGATCATGCCGGCCCAGGCCGTCGGTTTACCGAGCTTGCTCAACAGCTCGGCGAAAACCCAGCCCGAGGCGCAAGAACCCCTCGGGCAATCCCTCGACGAAGTCATCAAGTCACTGGAGAACGATCAGCAACGCAGCAAATTGCTGGCCGACCTGAAGAAGCTGCGCGACGCCACCAAAAAAGCCCAACCGGCTGCTGAAGAAGGCGTGTTGGGCCTGATTGGCGGCACGCTGGCCAATTTTGAAAAACAGTTTTCCGGCGCTGACAGCCCGCTCACACGCTGGTCCGACGAGTTTGATCTGGCCAAGGAAGAACTGGCGGGGTTGGTGTTGCCGGCCAATGAATGGCTGCCGATCATCTTTGGCTTCGCCATGATTTTGATGGTCTGGAGCCTGCTGGCCGCCGCGCTGATCTGGCTCGGTCACCGGGTGCGGATGCGCTTTGGCCTGACCGAAGAATTACCGCAGCACCCCAAGGCCCTCGACATGTTGCGCTTTGCCCTGCGCAAACTCGGGCCTTGGCTGATCGCCCTGGTGATGACCGTCTACATGACCTACGCCCTGCCCTCGTCATTGGGCAAAAGCCTGGCGATGGTGCTGGCCTATGCGCTGGTGGTCGGCACGTGTTTTTCGGCGATCTGCGTGATCGCCTTTTCCTTGCTCGACGGGCCACACCGCCACCGCGCCTTGTACATCCTGCGGCATCAGGCCTTTCGGCCGCTGTGGCTGATCGGCAGTTTTGCCGCGTTCGGCGAAGCCTTGAACGACCCGCGACTGGTCGCCAGCCTCGGCAGCCATTTGGCGCACACCGCCGCCACCATCGCCAACGTGCTGGCCGCGCTGTCTACCGGGCTGTTCATCCTGCGCTTCCGACGCCCCATCGCCCACTTGATCCGCAACCAACCGCTGTCACGGCGCCTGACCCGCCGCGCACTCAGCGACACCATCGAAATTCTCGGCACCTTCTGGTACATGCCAGCGCTAGTGCTGGTGGCGATTTCGCTGTTCGCCACGTTCGTTTCCGCCGGCGACACCAGCACCGCGTTGCGCCAATCGCTGATCTGCACCGTGCTGCTGGTGTTGTGCATGGTCATCAACGGGCTGGTGCGCCGGCACGCACTGAAACCGCAACGTGGCGTGAAGCGTCATGCCCTGTATTCCGAACGCCTGAAAAGCTTCTTCTATACCCTCGCCCACTTGCTGGTGTGGCTGGCGTTCATCGAACTTGGCCTGCGGGTCTGGGGCATGTCGCTGATTGCGTTCACCGAAGGCGAAGGCCATGAAGTCAGCGTCAAACTGTTCAGCCTCGGCGGCACACTGATTTTTGCCTGGCTGATCTGGATCCTCAGCGACACCGCCGTGCACCACGCCCTCACCCGCTCGCGCAAAGGCCAGGCCAACGCGCGTGCGCAGACGATGATGCCGCTGATCCGCAACGTGCTGTTCGTGGCGATTTTCATCGTTGCGCTGATCGTCGCCCTGGCGAACATGGGCATGAACGTCACGCCACTGCTGGCCGGTGCCGGCGTGATCGGCCTGGCCATCGGTTTCGGCGCACAATCGTTGGTCGCGGACCTGATCACCGGGCTGTTCATCATCATCGAGGACTCCCTGGCCATCGACGACTACGTGGATGTCGGCGGCCACCTCGGCACTGTCGAGGGCCTGACCATTCGTACCGTGCGCCTGCGGGACATCGACGGCATCGTCCACACCATCCCGTTCAGTGAAATCAAAAGCATCAAGAACTACTCGCGAGAGTTCGGCTACGCGATCTTTCGCGTGGCGATCCCCTCGAACATGGACATCGATAACGCGATCAAACTGATGCGCGACGTCGGCCAGAAGATGCGCGCCGATCCGCTGCAACGACGGAATATCTGGTCGCCGCTGGAGATTCAAGGGGTCGAGAGTTTCGAGTCAGGCAACGCGATTCTGCGAGCCCGCTTCAAGACTGCGCCGATCAAGCAGTGGGAAGTTTCCCGGGCGTTCAACCTGTCCTTGAAACGACACCTGGATGAAGCCGGGCTTGATCTGGCGACACCGCGCATGAGTGTGCAAGTGGTCACGGCGGGTGGCGGCCCAATAGCCGATTAACCCTTGGCCACCTGTGGGAGCGAGCCTGCTCGCGATGGACGCACAGGCACCGCGCTCATTCAGACAGCACACGTAATCGTTCACGACCATCGCGAGCAGGCTCGCTCCCACAGGATCTGCAGCCAATCGCAAGACCGGCGGTATTTAACAAATCGCAGGCATAAAAAAATCCCCGAACCAGTCGGGGATTTTTTATGTTCGATCAATCAGCCCGGGGGCGGATCAATCTTCGCGATAGCGACGCAGCTTCAACTGCTTACCGGCAACGCGAGTGTCCTTCAGCTTGGTCAGCAGACGCTCCAGACCATCTTCCGGCAGCTCGACGAGGCTGAAGCTGTCACGCACCTGGATGCGACCGATGGCTTCACGCGCCAGACCACCTTCGTTGAGGATGGCGCCCAGCAGGTTTTTCGCCGCGATACCGTCACGCGCGCCCAGCGCGGTACGGCAACGGGCACGACCTTCGGCCAATGGAACCGGAGCACGACGCTCACGATCACCACGGTCCGGACGATCACCGGTGCGCTCTGGACGATCGCCACGCGGTGCGTTGTTCGGCACCAGTGGACGTTCTTTCTCGATTGCAGCCAGGGTCAGCGCCTGAGCGTTGGTCGCCTTGCGCAGCAGGGCAGCAGCCAGTGCACGCGGCGTGCAACCGATATCGGCAGTCAGGCGATCCAGCAGATCACCGTGAGTCGATTCGGCATCACCAACCAGCGGCGACAGGCTGTTGGTCAGTTTCTTGATGCGGGCATCGAGAACAGCCTGAGCGTCCGGCAGGCGAACTTCGGCAACTTTCTGACCGGTTACACGCTCGATCACTTGCAGCATGCGGCGCTCACGCGGAGTCACCAGCAGCAGTGCACGACCTTCGCGACCGGCACGGCCAGTACGGCCGATACGGTGAACGTAGGATTCCGGATCGTACGGCATGTCAACGTTGAACACGTGAGTGATGCGCGGAACGTCCAGGCCACGAGCGGCAACGTCGGTCGCCACAACGATGTCCAGACGGCCATCCTTGAGGGAGTCGATCACGCGCTCACGCTGGTTCTGGGCAATGTCACCGTTCAGCGCAGCGGCTTTGTAGCCTTTGGCTTCCAGGGCGCTGGCCAGGTCCAGGGTCGCTTGCTTGGTGCGCACGAACATGATCAGGGCGTCGAAGTCTTCGACTTCCAGCAGGCTCAATACAGCCGAGGTCTTTTGGTCAGCGTGAACCAACAGGTGAGCCTGTTCGATCGCGGTAACGGTCTGAGTCTTGGTCTGGATCTTCACGTGCTGCGGATCACGCAGGTGACGCTCGGCGATCGCACGGATCGACTGCGGCAGGGTAGCCGAGAACAATACGGTCTGACGGGTAGGAGGCAGCGCCTTGAAGATGACTTCGAGGTCGTCCATGAAACCCAGTTTGAGCATTTCGTCGGCTTCGTCGAGAACCAGGTGGTTCACGGTCGACAGGACTTTTTCGTCGCGACGCAGGTGGTCGCACAGACGGCCCGGAGTGGCGACAACGATCTGTGCGCCATTACGGATTGCTTTCAGTTGTGGACCCATAGGGGCGCCGCCGTAAACGGCCACAACGGTAACGCCTGGCATTTGCTTGGCGTAGGTTTCGAAAGCGGTTGCTACTTGCAGCGCCAACTCACGGGTTGGCGCCAGGATCAGGGCTTGCGGCTCGCGCTTGGCAGGATCGATGCAGTGCAGGATAGGCAGGGCGAACGCAGCGGTTTTACCCGTACCGGTTTGCGCCTGACCAATCATGTCCTGGCCGGCCATGATGATCGGGATCGATTGCTGCTGAATAGCCGAAGGCTCTTCGTAGCCAGTCGCAATGACGGCTGCAAGGATATTCGGATTAAGATTAAAAGCGGCGAAGCCGCCGGTTTCCTGGGTCATGGGTCTGCCTCTAAGTGCATCCGCAAAGACCCATGCTCCAAAGCTGCGCATGCCGTGTAAGACTCAAGAGTCGCCCTGGCTGCTTTGTCGGCGGGGATTTGCGAAAACGAATGAATGAAAAAGATTCGTCAAGGGAGAGTCCGCTGTGCGGACGTGCAGCCGAAGCTGACTTCGGGGAATTGCGCTACCTAAACGCGGCCCGGTTAAAGGCCGGCGCGCACTATACCGGAATTCGCCCAAAAAGGGAGCATTATTTGTCGGAAAACTGACGGATACACCGTTGTGTCACAGGCTTTGCGGATAATCGTGCGACGGTCTATTTTTCAAAGGCCCGGCCCTGCTGGGGATGGCGCTAAAACGGTTCACCGTTGTGACTCGGACCTGCGGCCTCGCCTACCCCCTAAAACCCCTTCCCGTCCGAGGAATTGTTCGATGAATCAACCTGTTACCAGCCGTGTGACCTGCGAAAGGCGTGGCCATGTCCTGTTGATCGGCCTGGATCGGGTGGCCAAGCGCAATGCCTTCGACCTCGACCTGCTCAACGCACTCAGTCTGGCCTACGGCGAGTTCGAGGCTGACAGCGAAGCGCGGGTGGCGGTGGTGTTCGGCCATGGCGAGCATTTCACCGCCGGGCTTGACCTGGTCAGCGCCAGTTCGGCCCTGGCCGAGGGCTGGCAGGCACCGCCCGGCGGTTGCGATCCGTGGGGCGTGTTCGCGGGTCCGCGAGTCAGCAAACCGGTGATCGTCGCCGCGCAAGGTTATTGCCTGACCATCGGCATTGAGTTGATGCTCGCCGCCGACATCAACCTCTGCGCCAGTAACACCCGGTTTGCCCAGAAAGAAGTGCAGCGCGGGATTTTCCCGTTCGGCGGGGCCACATTGCGCCTGCATCAAGTCGCCGGTTGGGGCAATGCGATGCGCTGGCTGCTGACCGGGGATGAATTCGATGCGCGTGACGCGTTGCATCTGGGGTTGGTGCAGGAAGTCATGGCCAGCGAGGATTTGCTGCCCCGGGCGATCGAGCTGGCGGAGCGGATTGCCCGGCAGGCGCCGCTGGGGGTACAGGCGACGTTGATGTCTGCACGGCAGGCGCGTTATGAGGGCGAAACAGCCGCTGCGCTGGGGTTGCCGCCGCTGGTGAAGAGTTTGTTGGCGAGTGAGGATGCGAAGGAAGGCGTGCGGTCGATGGTTGAGAAGCGGCCGGGCATTTTCAAAGGGGTTTGAGGTTTGTGGCGAGGCGGATATTGTCTTCGCGGGCAAGCCTCGCTCCTACAGGGAAATGCGCACCCTTGTAGGAGCGAGCGGTGCGACGATTCGACTTGCCCGCGAAGAGGCCCTAAAGAACAACAAATCAAGTAGCCGGGCGAATCGCCTTGATCAACGACTGCAACGAATACCCCAACCGTGGCGCCAGCCCTTCGGCCCGCGCAACCAACCCATCCATGTCCAGTTCCTGATCCAGCTCCGACGGCACGAGCAGAATCACATTGCCCTCCTTCACCGGCAACTCCCAGTAATGCCGGTGATAGAGCCCACGCAACAGCGCCGCGCCCAACGGTTTGCCATCGTCGGTGGCCCACTGGTTGATCACCAGCCAGCCGCCCGGATTCAGGCGTTTCTGACAGTTTTCCAGAAAACTCCAGGCCAGATGCCCGACGCCCGGCCCGACATCGGTATAAAGGTCGACAAAAATCAGGTCGGCCGGCTCGGCGGTATCGAGCAGTTCCAGCGCATCGCCGACACGGATGTACAGCCGCGGGTCGTCATCCAGCCCCAGGTATTCGATGGCCAGGCGCGGCACGTCGGGCCGCAGCTCGATGGCTTCGACATCTTCCAGCGGCAAGAACTTCAGGCAAGCCTGAGTCAGCGTGCCGGCACCGAGGCCGAGGAACAGCGCGCTTTCCGGTTGCTCGTGGCACAACGCGCCAATCAACATGGCACGGGTGTAATCGTATTCGAGCCAGCTCGGGTCGGCGGTGAACACGCAGCTCTGTTCGATGGCATCACCGAACTCGAGAAAACGGTAATCGGCCACTTCCAGCACGCGAATCACGCCGAACTCGTCCTGTACCTCGGCGAGCAGATGCTCGACGCGCTCCTCAGTCATTTCGTCTCCAGATCGTCACCGGGCCCGGCAACGCAATGCACCGCAACATCAGGCGGCAAAGGCGCGATTGTCCGCGAAGCGACGGGAACAGGTCACGCACTAATTTGCTGATAACATGAACGTCCGAGCGTAAAACAACCGAGACCGTGATGAGCCAACCCTGGAGCCCTGACAGCTGGCGCGCCCTGCCGATCCAGCAACAACCCCACTACCCCGACGCGGCGCATTTGCTGCACGTCGAGCAAACCCTGGCGAGTTATCCGCCGCTGGTGTTTGCCGGTGAAGCCCGGGAGTTGCGACGTCAGTTTGCCGAAGTGACCCAGGGCCGCGCATTTCTGTTGCAGGGCGGCGATTGCGCCGAAAGCTTCGCCGAGTTCTCTGCCGCGAAAATCCGCGACACCTTTAAAGTGCTGTTGCAAATGGCCATCGTCATGACCTTCGCCGCGGGCTGCCCGGTGGTCAAGGTCGGGCGCATGGCCGGTCAGTTCGCCAAACCGCGTTCGGCCAACGACGAAACCATCGACGGCGTGACCCTGCCCGCCTACCGTGGCGACATCGTCAACGGCATCGGCTTCGACGAAAAAAGCCGTGTGCCGGACCCGGAGCGTCTGCTCCAGTCCTATCACCAGTCCACCGCGACCCTGAACCTGCTGCGCGCCTTCGCCCAGGGCGGCTTTGCCGACCTGCATCAGGTGCACAAGTGGAACCTGGACTTCATCGCCAACTCGGCGCTGGCGGAAAAATACAGCCACCTCGCCGATCGCATCGATGAAACCCTGGCGTTCATGCGCGCCTGCGGCATGGACAGCTCGCCACAACTGCGCGAAACCAGTTTCTTCACCGCCCACGAAGCGCTGCTGCTGAACTACGAAGAAGCCTTCGTGCGTCGCGACAGCCTGACCAACGACTACTACGATTGCTCGGCGCACATGTTGTGGATCGGCGACCGCACCCGTCAGCTCGACGGCGCTCATGTCGAATTCCTGCGTGGGGTGAACAACCCGATCGGGGTCAAGGTTGGTCCGAGCATGAACCCGGAAGACTTGATTCGCCTGATCGACGTGCTCAACCCGGACAACGATCCAGGTCGCTTGAACCTGATCGCACGGATGGGCGCGAACAAGGTTGGCGATCATTTGCCGCAACTGATCCGCGCGGTGCAGCGTGAAGGCAAGCAAGTGCTTTGGAGTTCCGATCCGATGCACGGCAACACCATCAAGGCCAGCAGCGGCTACAAGACCCGCGACTTTGCGCAGATTCTTGGCGAGGTGAAGCAGTTCTTCCAGGTGCACGAAGCGGAAGGCACCTATGCCGGCGGCATTCACATCGAGATGACCGGGCAGAATGTTACCGAGTGCATTGGTGGTGCGCGACCGATCACCGAGGATGGGTTGTCGGATCGGTATCACACCCATTGCGACCCGCGGATGAATGCGGATCAGTCGCTGGAGTTGGCGTTCCTTATTGCCGAAACCCTGAAACAAGTCCGCCGGTGAATCAGTAGGTTTTCGATCGCCTGACAGGCCGTCATCGCGAGCAGGCTCGCTCCCACATTGGACCGTGTCCGACAGGACAACTCGGTCAACTGTGGGAGCGAGCCTGCTCGCGATGGCATCAGTTCAGACACCACCAATACCGGCCAATGCCACCCGTAACCGCCCCGCACTCGCTCGCGGGCAATTCAACTGCACCCGCTCCAACCCCAGCCAATCCGCCATCCGCCGCAAATTCACCGCCAACGCCAGCATCCCTTCCTCATCCAGCCCCGGCTCTTCCTCATGCACGGCATGCACCGCCAACCGCCCCAACGCCCGCTCCGCACGCAAATCCACTCGCGCAGCAATCCGCTCGTTGTATAAAAACGGCAACACGTAATAGCCGTAGACCCGCTTGTCCGGCGGCGTATAAATCTCCAGCCGATAGCGAAAATCGAACAAACGCTCGGTACGACTGCGCTCCCAGATCAGCGAATCGAAGGGTGACAGCAAGGCACTGGCCTCAACCTTGCGCGGCACTTTCGGCTCTGGCAAACAAAAGCCCGGTTGCCGCCAACCCTGAACTTCACAGGTCAGCAACTCCCCGGCTTCCACCAGCTCCGCAAGGCGCGGACGCGCATCACCCGGGCTGAGCCGGAAGTAATCGCGCAGGTCCTTTTCCGTCGCCACACCCAAGGCATTCGCGGCGTGCAACAACAGCCCGCGCTGGGCCTCGTCCTCCGCGAGCAACGGCTGCTGCAGAATCGCCGAAGGAATCACCCGCTCGGGCAAATCATAGAGCCGCTCGAATCCACGCCGCCCGGCCACGGTCACTTCCCCGGCGGCGAACAACCATTCCAGCGCATGCTTTTCCGCGCTCCAGTCCCACCACGGCCCTGCCCGCTCCTGACGGGTCGAAAGGCTGCCGGCGCCCAGCGCGCCGAGCTCTTCAACCGAGGCCAGCACCCGCCGGACAGTGTCCTGTTGCTCACGCCCGAAACGTGCCAGCTGCTGATAGATATCTTCGCCACGACTCGCGCGCCGCATGCGCCAGCGCATCAACGGGTACATCGACAGCGGCAGCAACGAGGCTTCATGCCCCCAGTATTCGAACAGCGTACGTCGCCGGCCCGAACTCCAGGCAGCCTGGTCGAGCAAGTCGGATGAGTAATTGCCGAGGCGGGAAAACAAAGGAAGGTAGTGCGAACGCACCAACGCATTGACCGAATCGATCTGCAAGATGCCCAGCCGCTCGATCAGGCGATTGAGCTGCACCGCTTTGATCGCCGCTGGCGGCTGGCGCCCGTTGAATCCTTGGGCGGCCAGCGCCAGGCGTCGAGCCTGTTTGATGGAAAAGGACAGCGTTGCGGGCATGAGCATCTCCTTGTCTGCTCGCAACCTACCTCACCGGGAGACGGTTTGTGTAGTTGTGGCTTACTCATTTGTGCATCGGGTCATCCCAGAATGGGCGGACGGTTTCGTGCTCGACATCCGCACGACTGAGCCCGATGTCCTTCAACGCTTCGTCGCTCATGCCCGCCAACAACTCGCGTTCACGGTGCAATTCGTACCAGCGACTGATCTTGTGCAGTAAATCCGAGACGACGTGGATGGAATGTTTCTCTACCTCGACATAACCTTTTTGACCTTTCATCTTGTTGCCCTCCGTTTGGGATGGCTCAAGTGTCACGCCAGAGCTAAGATCAATCCAACGAATGTTTCTTATGCAATACATCTCGGAGATTGATGTATGTCCGCCTTCCCAAGTATCGACACCGAAGTGCTGCGCACCTTTGTGGCCATCGCCGATCAGGGCGGTTTCACCCGCGCAGGGGAGCTGGTCAACCGCACGCAATCCGCCGTCAGCATGCAAATGAAGCGGCTGGAAGAGGACGTGTTGCAGCGCCAACTGTTCCAGCGCGACGGCCGCCAGGTGCGGCTGACCGCTGAAGGCCAGGTGCTGCTGGGTTACGCCCGGCGCATCCTCAAGTTGCACAGCGAGGTGTTCAACACCCTGCGCGAACCGCACATGGTCGGCACGGTGCGGATCGGCACGCCGGACGATTACGTGATGCGTTTTCTGCCGGGGATTCTGCGGCGATTCGCCCAGTCATATCCGCTGATCCAGATCGAGGTGCACTGCGAATCATCAAAACAATTGCTGCTACGCCAGGATCTGGATTTATCCATCGTTACCCGCGAGCCGGGCAACGAGATCGGCCAGTTGCTGCGCAAGGAACGTTTCGTCTGGGCCGAAGCACAATGCTACAGCGCCCACGAGCAGACGCCGTTGCCGCTGGCGATGTTCAACAGTGATTGTTTCTGCCGGCTGTGGGCCTGCAATGCGCTGGACGCGATGGGTCGCGACTACCGCGTTGCCTACAACAGCTCAAGCCTGTCGGCGATCATGGCGGTGGTCAGCGCCGGCCTGGCCGTCACCGCACAACTGGAAAGCCTGATCACCCCGGACATGCGCATTCTCGGTGACGCCGAAGACCTGCCCTTGCTGCCTGAAGCCAGCATCATGCTGGTGCGCAACCTGCACAATCCGTCACCGATTACCGAATGCCTGGCCGAACACATCGTCGACGGCTTCAAACTTTAAACGCGAGCATCACCGCGCACAGCACCAGGAAGCCACAGAATAGCCCGCGCAGGAGGCGCTCCGGCATGGCGTGGGCGATCTTCACGCCCCAACTGATGCTCAGCAGTCCACCCACGGCCAACGGCACGCCGATCATCCAGTCCACTTGATGATGCACGGCATAGGTGACCAGCGTGACGCCCGTGCTGGGTAAGGCCAGTGCCAGCGACAACCCTTGGGCCACCACCTGGCTGGTGCCGAACAGGCTGGTCAGCACCGGCGTTGCCACCACCGCCCCGCCCACGCCAAACAATCCGCCCATGGTCCCGGACGCCGCGCCGAGCACACCCAGCCATGGCCAGGCGTAATTCATCTGCGAAGAAGCCGGCGCATTGGCGTAGAACATTCGCAGCAGGTTGTAGGCCGACAGCGCGATCAGGAAGGCGACAAATCCGATGCGCATGGTTTGCGCATCAATACCCACCGCCCAGATGGAGCCGGCCCAGGCAAAGCAAAACCCCATCGAGGCCAGCGGCAGCGCGTGACGCATTTCGATTTTGTTGCGCTGGTGATAACGCCATAGCGCCAGCATCACGTTAGGGACGACCATCACCAGCGCGGTGCCCTGGGCAATTTGCTGATCGAGACCGAACAACACGCCAAGCAACGGAATCGCGATCAGACCGCCGCCAATGCCAAACAAGCCGCCGAGGGTTCCCAGGGCTGCGCCAAATACCAGGTACATCAAAAACTCGATCACGGCCGATTTCCTTTTATCTCAGGCCATTCATCCTACGCAGTCGGCGCTGGCGGGGAAACGCACAGCAACGCACAATGGCTGTGCCAACTTCGCATAAGCATTGATACGCCATGAACCCTAATCAATTGACCGAACAACTCGGCCTGTTCCTCGACGTGCTGGAAACCGGCAGCTTTTCCGCTGCCTCTCGCCGTCATCCACTGACCCCTTCGGCTGTGGCGCGGCGCATCGATAGCCTGGAAAGCGCGGTCGGCAGCCAGTTGTTCATTCGCAGCACCCATGCCGTCCGCGCGACCCCGGCCGGCGTGGCGTTTGCCGAGCGTGCGCGGCGGATCGTGGCGGAATTGCAACTGGCCCGCGCCGAGGCGGTGTCCCTGAGCAGCGCGCCGGAAGGCTTGATCCGGATCGACGCGCCCGCCGCGTTCGGCCGACGGCATCTGGCGCCGGTGATCGCTGATTTTCTGATGCTGTACCCCGGCCTCGACGTGCAACTGCACCTGATCGACAGTTTTGTCGACATGCAGGGTTTGAATCTGGGCAAGGTCGATCTGGTGCTGCGTGCCGGGCAAATGGCCGATACCCGGCTGGTGGCCACGCCGCTGGCGAGCATGGTGCGCATCGCCTGCGCCAGCCCTGCGTACCTTCAACGCCGTGGCGTGCCGACCGACCCGGCGCAGTTGAGTGATCACGACGGCCTCGACTGGGATGGCCTGGCGCCGCCATTTGCCTGGCGTTTCGAGCAAAACGCAGAAATGCATTTGCATCGTCCCGGGCGCATCCGCATGAGCGCCAACAATGCCGAGGCGCTGGTCTGCGGTGCGCTGGCCGGGCTCGGTATCGCACACTTGCCGACCTGGTTGACCAGTGAATACCTGTTGCGCGGCGAACTGCTGCCGCTGTTCTGTGAACACGGCCTGCCACCGCCGGAAACCACCGGCATCTATGCGTTGCGTCTGGAGCAGCAACCCAACCCGAGGAGTCGTTTATTGCTGGAGTACCTGAAAGTCCGCTTCAGCCCTGTCCCGCCATGGGATCTGGCGCTGCGAACCAATCTGGACCGGCACTAGGTCAAAATTATCTGGCGCATTAAAGATTCGCCCGCTAGATTCATGAAGATCACTGATCAAGGCTTTGAGATGAACACCGAACGCGACACCACGGATAACTGCGACGACCTGCTGCTGGACAACCAGGCCTGCTTCGCCCTGCATTCCACTTCACTGCTGATGACCAAGGTCTACAAGCCGCTGCTGCAAGCGCTGGGCCTGACCTATCCGCAGTACCTGGCGATGATGGTGTTGTGGGAACGGGACGGTTTGACCGTAGGCGAAATCAGCACGCGCTTGCTGACCGATCCCGGCTCGCTGACCCCATTGCTCAAGCGCCTGGAAGTCGAAGGCTTGCTCAGCCGCACTCGCAGCCGCGAGGACGAGCGAGTGGTGATTGTCGAGCTGACTGAACAGGGCCGCGCGTTGCGGGACAAGGCGCGCGGCGTGCCCCAGTGCATCCTCGGCGCCAGCGGCATGACGCTTGAGCGGTTGCAAAAACTGCAAGCGGAGCTGCAAGTGCTGCGTAGTAATCTGCAGGACAGCCTTTAAGCGATCACCTGATAGATCGCGTTATCGTTCTTCGCGGGCAAGCCTCGCTCCTACAGACCGCACATGACCTGTAGGAGCGAGGCTTGCCCGCGAAAGCATCCTCGACGCCATAAAAAAATTTCTGCCTGTCACTCCCACACCAAAGCCTCTACATCAAGCCTCTCCCCGCCGAATGCATACCCTGCGCATGCTTTCAGGGAAACTTTTTTAAAAATTTATCTTGCGCGCTAAATATTAGCGCGATACATTCATCTCGCACTTACTTAGCGCGCAAACATTTAGCGCAAATCATCCAAACCTGAAACGAGGCCTACATCATGCAAACTCTCTACACCGCAATCGCAACCTCCACTGGCGGCCGTGACGGTCGTGCGGTTTCCAGCGACAACATCCTCGACGTCAAACTCGCGACCCCGAAAGAACTCGGCGGTGCTGGCGGCGCGGCCACTAACCCGGAACAACTGTTCGCTGCCGGTTACTCGGCCTGCTTCATCGGCGCACTGAAGTTCGTTGCCAGCCAGACCAAACGCAGCATCCCGGCCGACGCCTCGATCACTGCCCACGTCGGCATCGGCCAGATTCCTGGCGGCTTCGGTCTGGACATCGACCTGCACATCAGCCTTCCGGGTCTTGAACAAGCCGATGCGCAAACCCTGGTCGACGCGGCCCACCAGGTCTGCCCGTACTCCAACGCCACCCGCGGCAACGTCGAAGTGCGCCTGCACGTGACCGTCTAACCGTCGACTCCAAGACCGAACAGGAAATCAACATGAACACTTTCAGCAAAGTCTTGACCGGCACCCTTCTCGCCCTGTCCATCCACAGTGCATTCGCGGGCGACGGGGTTGAACACAACACCCAGGCGTTCCTCGATGTCCTGAATGCCGGCACCGGCAAACCGATGGAACAGCTTTCACCGAAAGATGCCCGGGCCATTTTGGTCGGCGCGCAAGCCGGGGTGAAACTGACGCTGCCAAAAGCGGACGTCAGCCAGAAGACCATTCAAGTCGACGGCCAACCGCTCAGCCTGACCATCGTCCGGCCGGCCGGGGTCAAAGGCGAGCTGCCGGTGTTCATGTTCTTCCACGGCGGCGGCTGGGTGCTGGGGGACTTCCCGACCCACGAGCGGCTGGTTCGGGATCTGGTCACGGGTTCGGGGGCAGCGGCGGTGTTCGTCAACTACACCCCTTCGCCGGAAGCGCATTACCCGGTGGCGATCAACCAGGCTTACGCGGCCACTAAATGGGTGGCCGAGCACGACAAAGAGATCAACGTCGATGGCAAGCGACTGGCCGTGGCCGGTAACAGTGTCGGCGGCAACATGGCGGCCGTGGTTGCGCTGATGGCCAAAGACAAAGGCACCCCGGCGATCAAGTTCCAGGTGCTGTTGTGGCCGGTGACCGACGCCAGCTTTGAAACGGCGTCTTACAACCAGTTTGCCGAAGGGCACTTCCTCACCAAAAACATGATGAAGTGGTTCTGGGACAACTACACCACCGACGCCAAGCAACGTAACGAGATCTACGCTTCACCGCTGCGGGCGACCACCGCACAACTCAAGGGCTTGCCACCTGCACTGGTGCAGACGGCCGGGGCTGATGTGCTGCGCGATGAGGGTGAAGCCTATGCGCGCAAACTGGATGAGGCGGGTGTGCCGGTCACGGCGGTGCGTTACAACGGCATGATTCACGATTACGGTTTGCTGAACGTAGTGAGCCAGGTGCCAGCGGTTCGCTCCGCAATGCTGCAAGCGTCCGAAGAACTGAAGCAACACCTGAAGAAGTAACACCACTCACCCTGTAGGAGCCGGCTTGCCGGCGATAGCGATCTTGAGGACGCCATCGCCGGCAAGCCGGCTCCTACAAGGTCCGCGTCATGTTCCAGTCAGCGTGTTTCTGGCAGGCACAAAAAAGCCCGACTCAATGGTCGGGCTTTTTCATTCCTGAAGCAGTGCTTATTTAGCACGGCCTTTGTAGGAACCGCCTTCGCGGGTATCGATCTCGATCATGTCGCCGATTTCGATGAAGTCAGCAACCGACAGCTCGGTACCGTTCTTCAGTTTGGCAGGCTTCATTACCTTGCCGGAAGTGTCGCCGCGAGCGGAACCTTCGGTGTAGTCAACCTGACGCACGATAGTGGTCGGCAGTTCTACGGAAACCAGACGCTCTTCGAAGAAGATCGCTTCGCAAACATCGGTCATGCCTTCTTCAACGAAAGGCAGAACGGCTTCGATGTCTTCAGCGTTCAGCTCGTACATGGTGTAGTCGGTGGTGTCCATGAACGTGTAGGTGTCGCCGCTGATGAAGGACAGGGTCGCTTCTTTGCGGTCGAGGATTACGTCGTCCAGTTTGTCGTCAGCGCTGTAAACGATCTCGGTCTTGTAACCGGTCAGCAGGTTTTTCAGCTTGGTCTTCATGATCGCGCTGTTACGACCGGATTTGGTGAATTCAGCTTTCTGAACCAACCATGGATCGTTTTCGAGACGGATCACGGTACCGGGTTTCAGTTCTTTACCAGTTTTCATTGCGAATATCCGAATTTGGATGGGATTTACAAAAATCTAGGCCGCGTATCATATCCAATTTAGGTAAAACTGTACCAGCGCTGCGGCAAGATCAGCCTGCAAAGCCTGTTCCAGACACCACGCTTCGGCGTGTTTTTGCAGTTCTGGCCAGTGTTTACGGGTCGTAGCCCAATGGTCGGACATATCATGCCCGGCATTCCACTCTCGCCAAAGACCGCTGATCGCCTCGCGGGCAGGCGCAGACAGGCCTTTTGTGTAGAGCGTGAGGAAGGCTTCGAGCTTGTCCAGGTGAATGTCTTCGTCCTGCCGATAGATGTGCCAGAGCAGCGGCCGCCCTGCCCATTGCGCGCGGACAAACGAATCTTCGCCGCGCACGGCGTTGAAATCGCAGCACCAAAGCAGGTGATCGTATTGATCCTGTCGGACGAACGGCAGCACTTGCACGGTCAATGACTCGCGCACATGCACCGCGCCAGCCGCCAAACCCTCGACACCGAGCCAACGCTCGACATCACCGAGAATCCGCCCTTCGGGCACCAGCAGATGCGTGGGCACGGAATCTGCGGCCAGGACATCCAGCCAACTGGCCAGGCCGGCATTTTCGTAGGCGAACAGCGAAATCAACTGCGCGCCTTGCGCCCGATCAATCCCTAAACCTTGCAGGAATGCGCGCTGAGCCTCGGGGTCTTGCTGAAATTGCCGACGCCGTTCCAGCAATCCGCTTTCACGCAGCAAGCCACCGGTGCCCTTTTGGAACCCCGGAAAGAAAAAGAACTTCTGCACGTTTTTGTACTTCACCGACGGCAAGCCGTGGCAGCCGACGACCCAATCCTCAGCGCTCAGGTAGTCGAGGTTCAACCACAGCGGCGCCTTCTCCCGCGCCGCCATGGCCTCCATGTAAGCACTCGGCAACTGGCAGGCGAATGCGGCGATCACCACATCAGCCGCGTCAGTCGGCTGCCAGTCGGCCGTCCACTGACGCACCTCGACCCCCTCCTGCCACTGCTGTGAAAGGTTGAGATCAATGGCTGGGCACAAACGCTCGAAGGCCCGCAAATCATCGACCCACAAACGCACGTCCATCGCATGTTCGGCCACCAATTGGCGGGCCAGGCGCCAGGTCACACCGATGTCGCCAAAGTTATCGACCACGGTGCAAAAAATATCCCAGCGCCTTCGGTTTTTCATTTGAGGCATTTCAGGCATTCCAGGCTCCCGTTGGCAAAGGCGCCGATTGTCCGCATAAATTACCCCGTGCAGAAGAGCCGACGGCTATTAATCTTCATGCGACAATCGCCACTCGCCCGCGACCACCCGCCAGGAGGCAGTCATGCCCTACCGTCCCAATCCGCGCCGCCGCTTGCCGATCCAGCTTAATGCCCTGCAACTGACGGGCAGTATTGCCCTCGGATTGTGGCTGGGTTTCCTCGCGATCGCACTGACCTGCTGGCTCGCCTCGCGCCTGTTGTTCAGCGAGCAACTGGCGCCCGTCGCGCAAGCGGTGGAGCAATTGGCCAAGCCGCCGGTAGTGGTACAACCGGTGCCGGACATTCCGCCGCAGAGCCCGATGTTCCAGCAATACGAAGAGAACCTGCGCAAGAACGAGCAGGCACAACGGCTGGATCAGGCGCGCAGCAGCAACCGTAATCTGTCGAACCCCAATTGCCAGTTCTGGCTGCAACAGGACCGCACCGCACCAAGCGAAAAAAGCCGCGCCAATGTCCTGCAATTCTGCGATTGATCATGAATAAGCAAACCGTCCACCAACTGATTATCGACAAGCTGCGGATTGATCTCGACATTGCCGAGCGTGCCGCGCAAACCGCTTACGAAACGGCGACCCACGAAGAAAACATCGCCGAAAACAAGTACGACACCCTGGGCCTGGAGGCGTCATATCTGGCGGCCGGGCAGGCAAAGCGCGTGGAGGAAATCAGGCAGTCACTGACGCTGTGCCAGAACCTGACGCTGCGGCCTTATGACGACCAGCGCGGCATCGAAGTCGGCGCCCTGCTCGGTCTCGAAGACGAAAAGGGACGTGAGCAATGGCTGTTCCTGGCGCCCGACGCGGCGGGCTTGAAGGTCGACTTGGTGGGGCAATGGATTACCGTCATCACCCCTCGCTCGCCGCTGGGCAAAAGCCTGCTGGGCAAGTTCGAGGGGGACGAGGTGGAGATTCTGGTGGCGGGTGCTCGGCAACAGTTTTCTGTTACCGAGGTGGTTTAGCGGGAGATCAATGAACCGGCAGTTCGACGCCGTCGAATAGCTCTTCCAGTTCCTGCTTGTTGTGGCACTGAATGGCTTTGGCCATGACTTCGCGGGTCAGGTGCGGGGCGAACTTCTCGATGAAGTCGCACATGAAACCACGCAGGAAGGTGCCGCGACGGAAACCGATTTTGGTGATGCTGGATTCGAACAATTCGCTGGCATCGAGCACCACCAGGTCATTATCGAGCTTGGTATCGACCGCCATTTTCGCCACGATGCCCACGCCCAACCCCAGGCGAACGTAAGTCTTGATCACGTCGGCGTCGGCGGCGGTGAACACCACTTTCGGCGTCAGGCCGCGATGGCTGAAGGCTTCGTCGAGTTTCGAACGGCCGGTGAAACCGAACACGTAAGTCACGATCGGGTATTCGGCCAGCGCTTCGAGAGTCAGCTTCGACAGCTTGGTCAACGGGTGGCCCTGAGGCACGACCACGCAGCGGTTCCAGCGGTAGCACGGCATCATCACCAGGTCACCGAACAGCTCCAGCGCTTCAGTCGCGATGGCGAAATCGACGGTGCCGTCAGCGGCCATTTCGGCGATCTGCATCGGCGAACCCTGGTGCATGTGCAGCGCAACATCCGGGTATTGTTTGATGAAATTGCTGATCACCGGCGGCAACGCATAACGCGCCTGGGTGTGCGTGGTGGCGATCGACAGGGTGCCTTTCTTCTCGTTGGAGAATTCCTGGGCGATCTGCTTGATGCTTTCAACCTTGCGCAGGATCTCGCCGGCGGTGGTGATGATGCGCTCGCCGGCCGGGGTGACGCGGGTCAGGTGCTTGCCGCTGCGAGCAAAAACCTCGACGCCCAATTCGTCTTCCAGCAGACGGATCTGCTTGCTGATGCCCGGTTGCGAGGTGTAAAGGCTTTGGGCTGTAGCGGAAACGTTGAGGTCGTGGTGCGCCACTTCCCAGATGTAGCGCAATTGTTGAAGCTTCATATGAATCCCTCAAAGCAGGTAGACGCCACGGGCATCAGCGACGGTATATAACTATATTAATGGTTTGAAGAATAAATCTAGAACTTTTTTATCAAACTGCCACTATTCGTGGACTAGCGGTCCCCTTGGCGACGGCGTTCCACCAGCGGCACCAGATAGACCGGGACCCGAGCCAACTGCAACACCCGCGCTGCGGTCCGCCCCAAAGGCGTTTCCGCGCCAGCACCATGGCTATGACTACCTACGATCAACAAATCCACGGAGAGTTTCTGCGCCTGTTCGAGAATCACCTGCGACGGATCGCCCTGAAGCACCCGCACCGCTTGTATCCGCTCCAGATCCTGCTCCCCTTCATCCCCCAGTTCTTCACGAAAACTGTCGAGCACGCGCTGCTCGATATTGGCGATCACGGTGTTCAGGCCCTGACTGTGAAACTCGTTCAGCGCCTGCTCATCGAGGTAACTCTGAAGCACCGATTCGGCAAACAGCCCCATGGGTTCAACCGCGTGCACTACATACAGGTCGGCATTGAATGTTCGAGCCAGCTCCAGGGCATGCTGCATCACCAAAGGGGCGTACAGGCCGAGGTCAGTGGCATAGAGCATCGAACGAATCATATGACCTCCTCGAGTGCCAACATGGCGGAGATTGATTCAGCTTAGCAGTGCCTTGGCGAGTGCGACGTCCCGCGTAACGCGTTGAACGGCGGGCTTAAACCTTTTGCTCATTGCTTATGCCATGCGGCACATGGCCGGTAGCGACCACCTCGCGAGCCAACTCGCAATGACCGGCCTGATCGTCGAAAAACACGTCAGCGGCAAAGGCTTCAAGGAAAGCGGACTTGGTCAGGCCACCCAGAAACAGCGATTCGTCCAGACGAATATCCCACTCGCGCAGGGTCCGAATCACCCGTTCATGGGCCGGTGCGGAACGCGCGGTGACCAGCGCGGTACGGATCGGACAGTCGTCCTCCGGGAACTCGCGCTGCAACAGATTGAGCGCCGCGAGAAAGCCCTTGAACGGCCCACCGCGCAAGGGCTCGCGGGCGCTTTCGCGTTCGCTGGCCTGGAACGCTTCAAGGCCGCCCGCCTGATAAACCCGCTCCGACTCGTCGGAAAACAGCACGGCGTCACCGTCGAAGGCAATCCGCAATTCATCGCTGGCCGCACGGCTGGCGCCGCCCGACAGAATGGTCGCCGCCGCGAACCCGGCATCCAGCGCACTGCGCACGTCTTCGGCATGGGTCGAGAGGAACAGGTCGCAGCCAAACGCCTTGAGGTACGGATAGGGACTGCGCCCGCCGACAAATGCCGCGCGCGAAATCGCCAGCCCGTAATGGTGAATCGAGTTGAACACCCGCAGCCCGGTGTCGGCACTGTTGCGCGACACCAGGATCACCTCGACCCTGGCGCGGCCGAGGCTGGCGTTCAGGTTCAGGAGTTTTTCAACGAGAGGGAATGCGTCGCCGGGCTCGAGGATTTCGTCTTCGTGTTCGATCTGATATTGCCGATAGGCCTCGACGCCGCTCGACAGATAAACCTTGTGGCTTTCGCTCAGGTCGAACAGCGCACGCGAAGAAATCGCCAGTACCAGTTTGTCGTCAATCGTCTTTGCCATGCCCTTCCCCCTCGGGTTGATCGACTCAGGTGTTGCGTCGATCGATAAAACTCAAACTGCGATACAACGCGTCGATTCGCGGCAATTCGCACCCGACAGCCTTGGCCGCCGCCAGTGGCCGGGCGTAAATGGCCGCCAGTTCCAGCGGTCGCTTGTGCAAAAAGTCGTGGTGCATGCTCGGCCAGTAGTCCGGCATTTTCTCGGTCATCATGAACAGATAATCGGCATAACCGGCCGGCATGTCGTGACCGCAAGCCTTCGCGCCCAAGACCACTTCGGCCATCAAGGCCTTGATCAGTTCGCGGCTGTCGGCGTCGGCCATCAACGCTGTGGTGCCCGCACCGAGCAGAACCGAGAGGCCGTTGTAAGGAATATTCCAGACCAGTTTTTGCCAGCGCGCCTGTTGCAGGTTCGCCATGGCCTGGGAATCGATGCCGGCGCTGCGGAACAACCCGGCGCCCTCCTCGACAATCGCCATGCGCGCCTGCTCATCGCCAGCGGGGCCACTGTGGTAGCCGACGTTCACCGCGCCGAGGGCCTGATGGGTGATCGCGCCCGGGCCGGTGCGATGCACGCAGATCAGACAAAGCCCGCCGAGCAGGTGCAGCGTATCAGGGAGCAATGCCCGCAGACTGTCTTCGACGTCCAGGCCGTTTTGCAGCAGCAGTACCTTGGCATTCGGCGCTGCGGCTTGAATGATCGCCGGCGCCAGACCGGCATTGCTGGTGGTCTTCGCGCCCACCAGCAACCAGTCGCAGGGCGGCATGTCCTCGGCCGACGAATAGGCCTGAACCGGATTCAACGTCAGCGCGCCGTGCGGTGCACTGTCGACGTGAAGTCCGTGCTCGGCCACCGCCGAAAACTCGCTGCGCAGCAGAAAGTGCACATCGAAACCGGCACGCGCCAGCATGACCCCGTAAAACCCGCCGATCGCACCGGTTCCGATAATACCGATGGTCGGTTTGGCAACTGCAGCCGTCATGGCAACTCCTCTGCTGTTCTCGTCAACGCCTGACCTACGGCCTCATTCAGCTCGGTAGCGGTCAGGCGTGATCTTAGTGCCCCGAAGAACTCACCGTCGCGCACCACAAACAGCGCCGGCAAATGAAAGACCTGATAACGCTCGACCACCCCGCCGTTGTCCCCGGCATCGATCCAGCACAAGCGATCGACATCCAGATCGAGCCTGGGCAATTGCTCTCGGGCAAAACGGCAACTGGCGCAGCCGACGCTGGTAAAAACAACCAGCGAAACGCCGCTCATCGCCAGCAACCGTTGGTCGGCGTCGAAATCGGTCAGTGCCAATTCGACCACTATACTGGGGGAAACAATGTCAGATGGCCGACACATGGAGTCCGTGCTCATGGGACGTTTTATTCCTCATCCTGACGATGTACCCGTCGAATTAACGTTGCTAAAACCTGAGTGTATTTCACGGCAACAGCTGCACACTATCAGCCTCGGGGGCATGGCTTGCAATTACCACCGCGCCTGGCGTCACGGTACCGCGCTGGAAATCCGCATGCCGACCTTGAACCCCGATATGCGTTTTCTGGGCTACGTGGCCTGGTGCTTGCGACGCAAGCGCGGCTACCTGGTAGGCATTGCCTTTGTTGACGAGCAGATGATGTTCAGTGCCCGAATGGGCGAACAGGTGTGTCAGATCGAGCGTTACTGTCGCTTGCATGACGCCCACGACGACCTGCAGGAAACCCAGGCGCTGGCCCTCGAATGGGTCCAGCAGCACGCCGACGAGTTCTCCCACGACACGGTTCGCAAGGCATTTGCGCAGGCGGTGCTGGATTAAGGGACGTCATCAATTCGTTGCGAATGGCCCTTAAACCGCTGTCTGCCCATTGTCGAGCCACGGTGTAACGCGCTAAGGTTCCGCTCCCCGACGCGCTTAATTTGCTGTGCTCCGCCGCGCGGGTTCGCTGGCGGCCGGCACCCGTGACCTGACGAGTAAACGATGGCTGATTTACCGATCAACGACCTAAACGTCGCCTCCAACGAGACGCTGATCACTCCTGACCAGCTCAAGCGTGATATCCCTCTGAGCGACGCTGCCCTGCGCACCGTCACCAAGGGTCGCGAAGTCATTCGCAACATTCTTGATGGCACCGACCACCGCCTGTTTGTCGTCATCGGGCCGTGCTCGATCCACGACATCAAGGCTGCCCACGAATACGCCGAGCGCCTGAAAGTGCTGGCAGCGGAAGTGTCCGATACGCTGTATCTGGTCATGCGCGTGTATTTCGAGAAGCCACGCACCACCGTCGGCTGGAAAGGCTTGATCAACGACCCGTACCTGGACGACTCCTTCAAGATTCAGGACGGTCTGCACATTGGTCGTCAGTTGCTGCTGGACCTGGCCGAAATGGGCCTGCCGACCGCAACCGAAGCCCTTGACCCGATCTCTCCGCAATATTTGCAGGACCTGATCAGCTGGTCGGCCATCGGCGCGCGCACCACCGAATCCCAGACTCACCGTGAGATGGCCTCCGGCCTGTCCTCGGCGGTCGGCTTCAAAAACGGCACCGACGGCGGCCTGACCGTAGCGATCAACGCCCTGCAATCGGTTTCCAGCCCGCATCGTTTCCTGGGGATCAACCAGGAAGGTGGCGTGTCGATCGTTACCACCAAGGGCAATGCCTACGGTCACGTGGTGCTGCGCGGCGGCAACGGCAAGCCGAACTACGATTCGGTCAGCGTCGCACTGTGCGAACAAGCGCTGAACAAAGCGAAGATCAAGCCGAACATCATGGTCGATTGCAGCCACGCCAACTCCAACAAGGACCCGGCCCTGCAACCGCTGGTGATGGAGAACGTCGCCAACCAGATCCTCGAAGGCAACCGGTCGATCATCGGCCTGATGGTCGAAAGTCATCTGAACTGGGGCTGCCAGGCGATCCCGAAAGACCTCGCCGACCTGCAATACGGCGTGTCGATCACCGATGCCTGCATCGACTGGTCCGCCACCGAAAACACCTTGCGCAGCATGCACGCCAAGCTCAAGGATGTGCTGCCTAAACGTGATCGCACCTGATCACTGTTCAGCGCACACAAAAACGCCGGGCTTAACCCGGCGTTTTTTTATGCGTTCGTTTTACTGGCTCAGCTTGGCCGCATGCCGCTGGTGGCGCTCCATGTAGCGCTCCACGTAGGAACACGATGGAATCACGGTGTAGCCCATTTCCTCGGCGTACTCCAGCGCCTTCTCGGTCAAGGCTGCCGCAATGCCGCGACCACGCAATGCATTGGGCACGAAGGTGCGATAGATATCCAGAGTCTGTTTCCCCAGATCCATATAGGTCAGGTAGGCACGATGACCGTCCACATTGGTCTCGAACTGATGACCTGCCTGGTCATGGTTGATGGACAACGCCTCGCTCATCACAACTCCTCTGCGGGTCTTGAATTCTGACCCCTACCTTACCGATGTTTTTCCGGCGAAGGAACATCTACGCCACCCCCGTGCCTGAATGGACACCGAGAAGAGCTGCACCGATCTCGCGCAACCGAGCACGTATCAAATAGTAGGCACCATTGGCAGAAATGCTCAAGGTGCGCTCGTCATCACGCGGGGTTGGGCGGGTGCTGCTCCGGGTTACGCAGGGACGGCTCGACCGAAGCGCTCTGCGGGTCGATAGCCTGAACATTGCCGGATGTTGAGACTTAAGACGAGCGTCCCTCTATTAAGTCACCTCAACTAGGCGAAAGAGTTTGAGAGGTGCCGCGCAAATTCCGAACAAAAGTGTAGACGAATCCATCTAGACAGACTTTAGCCAAGATGGGAAAAACAGTCCTGCCTCCGGGAACTTTTTCGTGCCAACTCGCTCAGCTCGGGCCTTGCAGCTGGATATTTTTTAATCAATCGCAAGTAAAAGTTGCTCGAAAAAGAATCAACGCCTACAATTTTTTTTGCTTCTTGCTTTACGTCAGTTTACTTACGACAAGTAATGGGTAGTATGTACGCCGGCTATTTCCTCACTCTGAGGAGACAGCTACTTTAATTGAAAGTCCTTGAAGGGGAACACGATGAACAACGTTCTGAAATTCTCTGCTCTGGCTCTGGCCGCAGTTCTGGCTACCGGTTGCAGCAGCGTATCGAAAGAAACCGAAGCACGTCTGACCGCTACTGAAGACGCAGCTGCTCGCTCCCAGGCTCGTGCAGACGAAGCTTACCGTAAAGCTGATGAAGCTCTGGCTGCTGCTCAAAAAGCACAACAGACTGCTGACGAAGCTAACGAGCGTGCTCTGCGCATGCTGGAAAAAGCTAGCCGCAAGTAATAATCCTTCGGGGTTGTTATCAAGCCGACCCATTTTTTGGGTCGGCTTTTTTATTGCCCGGCGTTTGTCCAGGCAATAAAAAACCCGCCGACGCTCTCAGCGCCGGCGGGTTCTGTTCAAGCCTTACTGCAACGGATCGATCGGTGCACTCGTCACCATCGGCGCAGAAGTATTCGGCACGGCGATTTCCACCGGCAGGCCATCTTCAGCCGCAACCACATCACGCACCACATCCCAGTTCATGCGCAGGTTGTTGGTGATGTCTTCGCGCTTGAGCATCGCGTTGATCACAGCCGTGTGCTTGTCGACGACCGACGGGTTGCCCTTGTCGTCCAGCGGCGTGTGCGCTTCCAGATACACCTTGCCGCCACTTACACCGAACTTGTACGGGTCGTTGAGAATGCGCACTGACGTGCCGACCGGCACCATGCCTGCCATTTGCAGCACGTTGTTGTTGAACATGCGGAAGCAGCCGTGGCTGGTGCGCATGCCGATGCCGAACTTCTTGTTCGAACCGTGGATCAGGTAGCCCGGTGTGCCCAGGGTGAACTTGAACGGGCCCAGCGGGTTGTCCGGGCCGGCCGGCACGACGTTCGGCAGCGGATCGCCGTCAGCGGCGTGCTCGGCCTTGATCGACGCTGGAGGGGTCCAGGTCGGGTTCGGCGTCTTCGCAACGATGCTGGTGTGGGCAATCGGCGAACCCCAGCCTTCACGACCGATACCCAGCGGGAAGGTGTAGACCACGTTCCGGCCTTTCGGGAAGTAGTAGAGGCGGTATTCAGCCAGGTTGATGACGATGCCTTCACGTGGGCCTGGCGGCAGGATGAAGCGCGTCGGCAGCACGATCTCGGTGCCGGCACCCGGCAACCATGGATCGACGCCAGGGTTGGCCGCGACCATTTCCGAGTAGCCCAGATCGTAGGTGGTGCCAAGGTCGGCGAAGGTGTCTTCGTACTTGGCCTTGATCACTTGCACCTGGCCGATGATGTCTTCACCGGGCGGTGGCAGGGGTAGCTCCAATGCTGCTACGGGGCCTGCCACACAAAGGGCGGCAAGAGTCAGGCAGCGGGTGACGGCAGGAAAGCGCGGCAACATCCGGAAAATCCTTCGCATAATCGACTGGGGTTTAAGAACGCAATTGTACACTGGCGCTCTGGTATTCGGGGAGAGACACCGATAGAGCGTGAATTGGCTGCGATATTTTTTCAGGGGGCATATCCGTTTCTGCGGTAACGGCCGCTAATGGTTCCGCTTTTACAGCGG